>DASWDJ010000064.1:0-39869 GCA_036395295.1 Gaiellaceae bacterium
GGCTCCAAGATCGCGCTGGGCGCCTGGACGTCCGAGCATCCGGGGACCGCGGAAGTGGGGACCGGCCACCTCGCCAAGTGCACGCAGGTCGACGAGGACGCCGTCGACGCGTTCATCGACGAATATCGAGGCAGGGGCCCCGAGGGAGTGCCGCTCAACGCATTGCAGCCCGGCGGTACGTAGGGGCGAGGTGGTGTGCGTACACTCGCTCCGCCGGGGTGGCGGAACGGGTGAGACGCGCCCGCCTTAAAAGCGGGTGTCCCCATAGGGGGCGTGCGGGTTCGAGTCCCGCCCCCGGCATCTCAGAGAGGAGCCTTCTCCCGCAACGCCGACAGCCGGTCGCGCATCCGTCCGGCCATGACGAGGTTTTCCTTGCGCTCGTAGCGCGCGAGCGCCTGCTCGAGTGCGGCGGCTGCCTCCTCGTGCTTGCCGCCGAGGAGTAGCACCTCGGCGAGGTCGGCGTACGTGGCTCCCTGCTGGTCGAGCAGATCGGTGTCGTCACCGATCGTCACCGCCTCGCTTGCGAGCCTTTGCGCCTCCGCGTGCTCCCCGCGACGCGCGAGCACTTTCCCCTTCACCTGCCGCCAGTCCAACTGCGTCCACACGTCGCCGCTCGCCCCCTCGGCTGCGCGGCCGGCCCAGGCGTCTGCCTCCTCGAGCCGGCCGAGCGCGTAGAGCGCCTGCGCCAGGGTCGCGGCTGCGGCGACCAGAAATTGATGTTCCCCCAGCTCCTCGTGCAGCCTGCACCCTTCTGCTCCGAACTCGGCCGCCGTGACGGGATCGCCGGCCAAGAGCTCGACCCAGACGGACTCGAAAGCGGTGAGGTTCGCCAACAGGGCTCCCCCGCCACGCTCCATCTGCTTCGCGCGGGCTTGAGTGAGGATGGCGCGTGCCTCGTCGAAACGACCGAGCCTCGCGAGCGACCAGGCCCGGTAGGCACGGACGAACTGATCGCGTCCTGCGCGTGGCTCGATCTCGTCGAGCCACGCGAGCAGTTCCGGCACTGGAGTCGTGCCGAGGAAGCGACACCAGGCGAGCGCCCCCAACATCATCGACGGTCGATGGCCTGACTGCCGTGCGTGGGCGAAGGCCCGTTCGTATGCCTCGAGCGCTGCGTCGGGGCGCCCTCGCGCAACAGCCACCTCAGCGAGCGCGGAGTACCCGATGTACAAAGCCAGGTCGTCGCCCGCCGCCTCGAACACGGGCAGCGCCTGCTCGAGGAGCGCGGACAGCTTCTCGGCCGCGCCTTCCGACTCGAGGTGCACGCGGATGACGCCGGCCTGAATCCTCCCGCACACCTCCCCAACTTGGTCGCCCACAGCCAAGGACCGCTCGGCGAGGGCATCTGCGCGCCGGAGTGCGTCGTCAGTCCTGCCTGTCCAGGCCAGGACTTCTGAGAGCTCGCTTTCTAGGGCGAGGTCGACCTCGGACGGGGGCACGAGCGCGGCGGCTCGCTCGAATAGGCTCACGGCGGCGTGGAAGTCCTGGCGACGGGCCGCGTGGTTACCACCGTATGTCAGGCGATTCCTCGCCGCTGCGGCCATGCCATTGTCGGGCATTCCGAGCTCCGCGCGGTAGCGGCAGGCCTTTTCGAGGTGGTAACCGAGAATCTCGTCTAGCTCGACAAGGGAGACCCCGCGCTGCTCCAACCACGATGCGTAGCGTTCGTGGAGGTCTGCCCGCGCCGCCTTCGGCAGCGCGTCGTAGGCGGCGTCCCTGAGCAGCAGGTGGCGGAATCGGAACCCATCCTCGCCCGGGAGCTGCGGCCTGTCGGGCCTGATCAGCTGTTTCCGGACGAGCGCGGCCAGGCGGGGGGTCACCTGGGTTTCCTCGGGCGCGAGCGCCTGCACGGCGCCGCGATGGAAGATCTCGCCCTCGATCGCGCCCCACTCGAGGACGCGGCGCTCGGCCGTCTCGAGCTGGTCCAGACGCGCTGCAAGGAGCGCCTGCAGCGTGGGGGGGACGAGCACCTCGCCCTCCGCCTCGCCGGCCATCGCCAACATCTCCTCGACGAAGAGCGGGTTCCCGCCCGCGGCGCGAGCGATCCTCTCGCGCAGCTGCTCGGGAACACGTTCGGCGATGAGCTCCTCAATGTCGTCCTCGGCCAGCGGCTCGAGCCGAAGCCTCACCGGCCAGTCGGCCCGGCGCTCCGCGAGCTCAGGGCGCGCCATGCAGAACAGCAGGACCGACGCGCCCGAGGAGAGGAGCGCGACGTGCTCGATCAGGTCGAGGAACGTCTCCTCGCCCCACTGGATGTCGTCGAAGACGACTACGAGCGGCCCCTCGGCCGCGGCCTGCTCCAGGGTCTTGCGAAAGGCCCAGGCGATCTCCTCTGCAGATGTCACCGCTTCCGTCTCGCCGAGCAGCGAGCGGGTGGCCGCCGCGGCGGCCTCGTCCTCGGGCAGCACGGCGAGCTGCTTCAGCACCTCCACGACCGGCCAATAGGTGATCCCCTCCCCATAGGGCAGGCAGCGGCCGCGCACGACTCCCGCGTTCGATCGGAGCGAGAAACTCCGCAACGAGGCGGGACTTGCCGAGGCCGGCATCGCCGACGAGCGTCAGGAGCTCGCAGCGCTGCTCGGCCTCCGTGCGTTTCCATGCCTCCGTGAGGAGCGCGAGCTCGCGCCGGCGTCCGACGAATGGCGCATCGTGTGCTCGCTCCGGCGCCTCGCGCACGCGCAGGAGCCGAAAAGCAGAAACGGGCTCGGCCTTGCCCTTCAGCTCGAGCGGCTCGACCGGCTCGACCTCGGCCCAGTCGCCGATGAGCGCAAGCGCCGGCTGCCCGATCAGCACCTCGCCCGGCTGGGCAGCCTGCTCCAACCGCGCGGCCACGTTGACCGCGTTGCCGGTCACCAGACGTTCTTCTGTGCCGGTCACCACCTCGCCGGTGGTGAGGCCGATCCGCGCCTGAAGGCCGAGCTCGGGCAGCGCGTCGCGCATCTCCGCCACAGCGCGGACGGCGCGAAGCGCGTCGTCTTCATGGAGCACCGGTACGCCGAAGACGGCCATGACTGCATCCCCGATGAACTTCTCCACCGTCCCGCCGTGGTGCTCGACGATCTCCTTCATCCGTTCGAAGTAGTGGGCGAGCAGCCTCCGGAGCGCCTCCGGGTCGACCGACTCCCCCAGTGAGGTCGAGCCCGTCACGTCGCAGAAGAGGACGGTTACGGTCTTCCGCCGCTCTCGCGTGGGCGCACCCGCTGCCAGCTCCGCGCCGCAGTGAGGACAAAAAGCGAAGTCGCCCTCGATCTCGCGGCCGCAGCTCGAGCACGTTTGCATGGGAAGAGGCTAGCGCCGCATGTGGAGAATCTGTTAACAGGCCCTCGTCGCTGCAGACGAGGGTGAGCCGGCAGTCGTCGGGGCGCTGGCTGGCCGCTGGGGCCGGTTGCCGTCTGCTCCGCGGAGCGGGAATCGGCACCGGTTCACCAGGTATCTGGCGAGATTTGTGGCGGTTTAGCGGAGTTTGGGCGAGTTGTGGGGTTAGTGGAGTTGCCGCGGTTGCCCCGCTGCCGCCCAACATGGCCAGGCGCACCATGAAAAGCTCCTCCATGTACCAATGCAGTTCTCGCAGAGAACCATTTTCGGATACTCCAAAATTCTACGTAAATCTTACTAAAAGCTACGAAAGAGCGCTGAAAGAGCGCTGTTAGCAAGTACCAGAGTTGTCAACACCCGCGATAAATAGGCCACTAGGCCCATTGTGAGTACCACGCCGATCTGAGCACTATTGCATCTCGCGTTTCGAAGGGGGAGAGAGAACACTGCGGTACGTTGCGGCAACAAATGGGGGTCGCCCTGCGCGGACCCCGAAGGCAATCCGGGCAGCTTTCGCCCCCGGGTCCGACCGGCATCCCACGAACATTCGGGTGGTCGTTGCGGACTCGATGACGATCTTCCGGGCGGGCGTGCGCACGCTCCTGACGAGGCAGGGCGGCTTCGACGTGGCCGAGGCGTCCGACCTCGACGAGTTGCTCGCCACCATCGAGGACGAACGTCCCGATCTTGCGCTCATCGACCTCGGGCTCCCTCCGCATGGTGGGCTGCAGGCAGTTGAGGAGCTTTCATCCAGTTGTTCGACACGCTCGATCGTGTGGAGCTTCTCTCCTGCCGCGGAAACCGTGCTCGCTGCGATCCAGGCGGGCGCAGATGGGTATCTGGCGAAGTCAATCTCGCCGAATGGCCTCACGAGCTCCCTTCGCGGGCTCTGGGCCGGCGAGGCGCCCATGTCGCGCACACTGACATCGGCCCTGATCAAGAGTGTTCAGGGGCTCGGCGCGCACACTCGGGTCTTGGCACAAGCTGCCTGTCTATCCGCGCGGGAGCGCGAAGTACTCGAGTTGATCGCGGCCGGCCTCCGGAACAAGGAGGTCGCCTCCCGGCTCTACATCTCCGAATTCACCGTCAAACGACACGTCCAGAACATCCTCGAGAAGCTCGAGCTGACGTCGCGATTCGCTGCCGCGGGCTTTTACCGGTCGGCGCTGGAGCTGGGTGCCATCGCTCCAGAGCAGAGGACGACAGCGTGAACCTCGCGGACCCTATCGCCGGACACGCGAATCGCGCGAGGAACCTCGTCGTGGCGATCATCTCCGCGACACCGATCTTTTGCGAGGCGCTCGCCGATGTCTTCGAGGGCATCGGCGAAGTCCGGACGTTCACCCCTCGCTCCGGCGAGACCGGCGGCCTGCTACGCGCGCTTCGGCCCGATGCAATCGTCATCGACACGGAGGAGGAGCTCGAGGAGGCGACAGACTTCGCCCGCGAGTCTGGCGCCGCGCTGCTGCATGTCTCGCTTGTCGAGTCGACGCTCCGAAGCTGGAACGGCAGCGGCTGGACAGACATCGAGAACGATGCCTGGTCGCCCGAGTCGATCCGGAATGCGCTCATCGGCGCGATGTACCAGCGAGGAGGTAGCGAGTGAGCACCGCGTCGTACGTTCGCTCTGCGACTCCCAAGGTCGGGGTCTATGCCAATTCTCAGTCACGAAGGATCAAATCGAAGCCCCGGCTTCCTGCTGAAAGGAGTTCCCGATGATGCGGCACAGCGTCGACTCTGCGCATAACGGCGCTGAACCCAACTGGGCCGCCGACCATCAGCGACCCGCTTCCGGCGACGCCGGTGCGACCACGGCGTTGAGCACGCTGTCGATATTCGCAGCGAACGGCCACGCCCGTGAGCTGCGGGCTGGGACAGGCGTGAACGATACGAAGCCGATCCTGGACCAGGCGAGGCCGAAGACTCCACGAGTCAGCGTGGTCATTCCGACGCTGAACGAGGCGAAGAACCTTCCTCACGTCTTCGCGAAGCTGCCGAGCGACATCTACGAGATCGTTCTCGTCGACGGCAATTCGACCGACGACACAGTCGAGGTCGCCCGTGAGCTCTACCCCGATGTTCGCATCGTCGGCCAGTCGGGCCGAGGCAAAGGGAATGCCCTCAAGGCGGGATTCAACGCCTGCCGGGGAGACATCATCGTCATGCTCGACGCCGACGGCTCAGCGGACGGAACCGAGATCCCCCGCTTCGTCGAGGCGCTCCTGGACGGCGCCGACTTCGCGAAGGGCTCGCGGTTCGTCGAGGGAGGAGGAAGCGCTGACATCACGCGGCTTCGCCGGATGGGCAACGCATTTCTGAGCGGTCTGGTCAATCTTCTCTACCGAACGAGCTACTCCGACCTCTGCTACGGCTACAACGCGTTCTGGGCCAGCTGCCTGCCCGTCATCAGCGTCGACTGTGACGGGTTCGAGGTCGAGACGCTGATCAACATTCGGGTCGCAAAGGCGGGGCTCGTCGTCACCGAGGTCCCGAGCTTCGAGCTGGACCGCATCCACGGCGAGAGCAACCTCCGCACGTTTCGCGACGGCTTCCGCGTTCTGAAGACAATTGTCGGCGAGCTTCGAAGGGAGCCGATCGGGGCCTCGGCCGTTTCGGCGACCGCCGGCTGAGCGGGACTGGGGTATTCGCCGTCATGAAGACTGGGCACCAGAGGAGATCTCGATTGGTGAAGCTGGGCGCCACCGGCCTCGGCTGCATCATCCTGCTCGGCTGCATTCTCGCCGGCTCGGTGCCGAGCCGTGCTGCCCCTTTCGCCCAGGAGACCGTGCTGACGCCCGACGTAGGTTTCCGCGCCTTCTCCTACGGCAGCATGGCGTCGGCGCCGACGGCGAAGGATCCGCAGAGCAAGCTGTGGTTCAACGACGGGGTCTGGTGGGGGAGCTTGCTCAACCAGAGCACGACGAACTTCGAGATCTACCGCCTGGATCGGGCGACCCAGACGTGGACGAGTACGGGTACGGTGATCGACGACCGCGACGGCTCGCGCAGCGACAGCCTCTGGGACGGGACGAAGCTCTACGTCGTCACCTCCGGCCTGACCTCGACGAGCTCTTCGAACAACGCTCGCGTGCGCCGCTTCAGCTACAACGCGGGCCCGCGGACGTACACGCTCGACTCCGGCTTTCCCGTGACGCTGTCCACGGGCGGCGGAATGGAGGCCGTCGGCATCGAGAAGGACACGACGGGCAAGCTCTGGGTCACGTACACGAAGAACCAGTCCGTCTACATCACGCACTCGACAACGAGCGACAGCGCGTGGGCGACGCCGTTCGTCCTCCCGGCGACGGAGTCGACCGGGTTGCTGACGCAGGACGAGTCGGCGATCGTCTCGTACAACTCCAAGGTCGGGATCATGTGGAGCGACCAGGCGCGGACGCCGATGCGCTACCACTTCGCGAGCCATAACGACGGCGACGCGGTTGACGTCTGGCAGTCGAGCATCGCCCTCCAGGGCACGGAGATCGCCGACAACCACATGAATCTGAAGGGGCTCGACGGCGACTCTGCCGGACAGGTTTTCGCGGTCGCGAAGACCTCGCTCAACGCGCCGAACGACCCGCTCTACAACCTGCTCGTCCTCAAGAACAACGGCACGTGGGAGACCCATGTCTTCGGCAGGGTCGCGGACAACCACACGCGCGCGCAGCTCGTCATCGACCGGCAGAACCGGCAGCTCTACGTGATGGCGACATCGCCGTGCTGCTCGGGCGGGGCGGTCTACTACAAGCAGACGAGCCTCGACAGCCCGTCCTTCAGCTCCGGGCTCGGGACGCCGTTCATCCAGAGAAGCACCGACGTCAACATCAACAACGTCAGCACGACGAAACAAGATCTGAGCAGCGCCACTGGGCTTGCAGCCGTCGCTTCGGACGACACGACTCGGTTCTACGTCCACAATGATTTCGACCTGGGACCCGACAGCACGCCGCCGGAGACATACATCGACTCCGGCCCCTCTGGCATCGTCGAGGTCGACACGGCCACGTTCGCGTTCTCGGCGAACGAGTCAGACGCGACTTTCAGCTGCAGCCTCGATGGAGCTGCGTTTTCGGCCTGCGCCGCGCCGCAAAGCTACGCCGACTTGACCGACGGCGCGCACACGTTCCAAGTCCGTGCAACCGATCCAGGCGGCAATACCGATGCGACCCCGGCGAGCCGCACGTGGACGGTCGACACGAGCATCGTGACGGGCACGGTCTCTCCGACCGCGGACGCACGCGTCGAGTCGAACCGGGGGGACAGGAATTTCGGCGCAGATCCGGTGCTCACATCTGACTCTTCGCCGAACACAGAGAGCTTCCTCAAGTTCGACGTCAATGTTCCCGGGCCGATCATTTCCGCGACCCTTCGCTTGTACGTCGTCAACGGCACGACAAACGGTCCGGCTGCGTACAGCGCGGATAACTCCTGGACCGAGACCGGAATTACTTGGAACAACAAGCCGGCGAGGACCGGCGCAGCGCTGGACGACAAGGGCGCGCTCGCGCTCGACACGTGGGCGGAATACGCAGTCACGCCGGCCGTGACCGGCAACGGCACCTACACCTTTAACATCGTCCCCTTCTCGAGCGACGGCGTCGACTTCCCTTCCAAGGAATCCACAAATCCGAACAGACCGCAGCTTGTTGTCAGGTACCGGCCCGACCCGACGGCGCCGGAGACGACGATCGACAGCGGCCCGAGCGGATTGACTGCGAGCGCATCTGCGTCGTTCACGTTCTCCGCAGATGAGCCAGGCTCGACCTTCGCCTGCTCGCTGGACGGCGCCGCCTTCGGCGCCTGCACCTCGCCACAGAGCTACAGCGGCCTCGCCCAGGGCGCGCACAGCTTCCAGGTGCGGGCGACCGACGGCGCCGGGAACACTGATCCGAGCCCGGCCAGCCGCTCCTGGACGGTCGATACGCTCGCCCCGCAGACGACGATCGACAGCGGGCCGAGCGGACCGACGGCCAGCACTTCGGCGAGCTTCGGCTTCTCGGCCGACGAGAGCGGCTCCTTCGCCTGCTCGCTGGACGGCGCCGCCTTCAGCGCCTGCACTTCACCGCAGGCCTACAACGGCCTCGCTCAGGGCGCGCACAGCTTCCAGGTGCGGGCGACCGACTCGGCCGGGAACACGGATCCGAGCCCGGCCAGCCGCGCCTGGACGGTCGACACGGTCGCGCCAGCCCCGCCGGTCATGACCACCCCGGCGAATGGGTCGACGACCACGAGTAGCACCGTCACCGTCGCCGGCACCGCCGAGGCGAACAGCACGGTGGAGGTCTTCGACAGCGGCGCCTCACAAGGCGCCACCGCCGCCGACGGCGCGGGTAACTGGGTGAAGACCATCACAGGTGTCCCCGACGGCAGCCATAGCTACACCGCCGTCGCCCACGACGCCGCCGGCAATACGTCCGGCGCCTCCAGCCCTGCGCACACGATCACCGTGGACACAGTCGCCCCCCAGACGACGATCGACAGCGGGCCGAGCGGACCGACCGCCAGCACTTCGGCGAGCTTCAGCTTCTCGGCCGACGAGAGCGGTTCCTTCGCCTGCTCGCTGGACGGCGCCGCCTTCAGCGCCTGCACCTCACCGCAGGCCTACAGCGGCCTCGCCGAGGGTGCAAACAGCTTCCAGGTGCGGGCGACCGACTCGGCCGGGAACACGGATCCGAGCCCGGCCAGCCGCTCGTGGACCGTAGACGTCACAGCTCCGAGCGTGACAGCGGTGGTTCCGATCGACGACGCGATCGGTGTGTCCACAGGCACGAACGTCGAGGCGACGTTCTCCGAGGCGATGAACGCCGCAACGATCAGCTCCACGACGTTCACGCTCGCCACGTTCGGGACGCCGGTCGTCGCGGCGACCGTGACTTACGACGCGGCGACGAGGACGGCGATCCTGAATCCGGATGGGCCACTGCTCGTGGCAACGACGTACACGGCGACGGTTGCCGGCGGGGCTGGGGGCGTCGCCGACCTCGCCGGGAACCGGCTCGCAGCGAACCGGGTCTGGTCGTTCACTACCGAGGCGCTCCCCGACACCGACCCGCCGGAGACGACGATCGACGGCGGCCCGAGCGGACTGACTGCGAGCGCAACTGCGTCGTTCACCTTCTCCGCAGATGAGCCAGGCTCGACGTTTGCCTGCTCGCTCGACGGCGCCGCCTTCAGCGCTTGCACTTCACCGCAGAGCTACAACGGCCTCGCTCAAGGCGCACACAGCTTCCAGGTGCAAGCGACCGACGGCGCCGGGAACACGGACCTGACCGCGGCCAGCCGCTCGTGGACGGTCGACACGCTCGCCCCGCAGACGACGATCGACAGCGGCCCGAGTGGCCTCACCGCGAGCACGACTGCGACGTTCACCTTCTCCGCAGATGAGCCGGGCTCGACGTTCGCCTGCTCGCTCGACGGCGCTGCCTTCAGCGCGTGCACCTCGCCGAAGAGCTACAGCAACCTTGCCCAAGGGGCGCACACCTTCGAGGTGCGGGCGACCGATCCGGCCGGCAACACCGACCCGACCCCGGCCAGCCGCTCGTGGACAGTCAGCACCGTCGCCCCCGAGACGACGATCGACAGCGGCCCGAGTGGGCCCACCGCGAGCACGACTGCGACGTTCACCTTCTCAGCAGATGAGCCAGGCTCGACGTTCGCCTGCTCGCTCGACGGCGCTGCCTTCAGCGCATGCACCTCGCCGCAGAGCTACAGCAACCTTGCCCAGGGGGCGCACAGCTTCGCTGTGCAGGCCACCGATGGAGCCGGCAACACCGACCCGAGCCCGGCCAGCCGCTCGTGGACGGTCGATACGGTCGCCCCGCAGACGACGATCGACAGCGGGCCGAGCGGCACGACGTCCACCAGCTCGGCCACGTTCACGTTCTCTGCCGACGAGAGCGGCTCCTTCGCCTGCTCGCTCGACGGCGCCGCCTTCAGCGCCTGCGCCTCACCACAGAGCTACAGCGGCCTCGCCGAAGGCGCGCATAGCTTCCAGGTCCGGGCCACCGACTCGGTCGGGAACACAGATCCCACCCCAGCCGTCCGCACGTGGACGATCTCGCTCGTCTTCTTCAGCGACGGCTTCGAGAGCGGCAACGTCTCCGCCTGGACCACCGTCCTGACCGGCGCGGACGGCACGGCCACGGTGCAAAGCGCAGACGTGAAGACCGGTACCTTCGCCGCGCGGCTGTCCGAGACCGCGGCGACCGGCAGCTTCGCCTACGCGCGGAAGCAGCTCGACACGGCGCGGACCGATCTCACTGCGAGCGGCGACTTCAAGATCCTCACCGAAGGAGCGAGCGGCGGGAATGTCCCGATCCTGAGGTTCTTCGAGCCGAGCGGAACCAGGATCATCAGCCTCTACCGCCAGAACCTGGACGGGGACAAGATCCGCGTCACCCACAGCGGCGTCGGCTTCACCACCACTGGTCGCTTGCCGCTCAACACGTGGGGCTTCTTCGAGCTCCACGTGATCACAGCAGGGACCGCGAGCACCGTCGAGTTGAAGCTCAACGGCCAGCTCATCTACCAGACGAGCACTGCGAGCCTCGGGACCGCGGGGGCGCTCAACGTCCAAATCGGCAACGAGACCAAGGCCCAGGCTTTCGCACTCGTCGCGGACAACATCAGCGTCCGGTTCTAGAGAGGGAGAGTTGTGACCGACGGAGCTCAACGCTACGGCGGGACGATTTCCCTGAAAGCCTCGGTCGTGATCTGCGCCTACACCGAAGAACGCTGGGACCACCTCGTCCGCTCGGTCGAGTCTGTCCAGCGTCAGACGGCTTCACCGCTGGAGGTCATCGTCGCGGTCGACCACAACGATGCTCTGCTCGAGCGCGTCCGCACTCATTTGCGTGATGTCGTGGCCGTGAGCAACCGCGATCAGCGCGGACTCTCCGGTGCCCGGAACACCGGCCTGGCGGCGGCGCGGGGCGAGCTCGTCGCCTTCCTTGACGACGATGCGGTCGCAGAGCCGGACTGGCTCGCGCGGCTCGCCGAAGGTTATGCCGATCCGCGTGTGCTCGGCGTGGGGGGCGCCGTCGTCCCGCTCTGGGTGCGCGGGCGGCCGAAGTCGTTCCCCGCCGAGTTCGACTGGGTCGTCGGCTGCACCTATGAAGGGATGCCGGAGCGGGTAAGCAACGTACGCAACTTCATCGGCGCGAACATGTCGTTTCTGCGCGAGGTGTTCGCCGAGATTGGCGGCTTCCGGTCGGGCATAGGCCGCGTGGGGACCCGCCCCGTCGGCTGCGAAGAGACAGAGCTCTGCATCCGCGCTCTTCGGAGCCGGCCCGAAGGGATCATCCTGTACGAGCCTCGCGCCCGGGTCCGGCATACCGTGCCCGCAAGTCGGGCGGGCTGGCGCTACTTCGCGTCGCGTTGTTACTCCGAGGGGCTCTCGAAAGCCATCGTCGCGCGTCTCTGGGGCAGCGGAGAGGGGCTGGCCACCGAGCGTGCGTACACATTCCGGACGCTTCCGCGGGGCGTGGTGCGAGGGTTCGCCGACGCGCTTCGCGGAGATGTCTCCGGTCTCGGTCGATCGGCGGCGATCATGAGCGGGCTTTCGGTGACGACGGCCGGCTACCTCGTCGGGCGAGCTCGCCCCCTGGCGGCGAACGGCTCCGGCGGCGCGCCGCTCGCGGCAGAGGCAGCGCCAACTGGGAGCTCGTCCGATGCTTGATCTCTCGGTCGTCATCCCCGTTCGTAACGCGGAAGAGCAGCTTGACGAGTGCCTCGCTTCGATCATGCGCTGCCAGCCGCGGGAGATCATCGTGGTCGACGGCAATTCGACCGACCGAACGCTGTCGATCGCTCGGAAGTATCCGGTCCAGATCCTCTCGGACGACGGGCGCGGCCTTCCCGTTGCGCGGTTGCTCGGGGCGGAGGCTGCTTGCTCCCGCTGGGTGGCGCTGATCGACGCCGACGTGGTTGTGCCCGAGGGGGCACTCGAACGGCTTCTGACCGAGTTCGTCGAGGGTGGCTACATCGCCCTTCAGGCGGGGCTGAACAGCGTGTCCGGTCCGGGCTACTGGGGACGGGCGCTCGCGAACCATCATCGCACGGGCCGGAGCAAGGACTGGTTCGGCCTCGTCGCCACGGTTTTCGAGCGCGAGGGCCTACTCGAGATCGGGTTCGATCCCAGGTTCACATCCGGCGAGGACATCGAGGTCCGCTGGCGGCTCGGTCAGTCGGGCGCGCGCGTCGGCGTCTCGCAACACACGTTCGTCACGCATCGTTTCGGCGACACGTTCACGTTCGCACGCGAGCAATGGGACGCCGACGGCCGGGGCCTGGCTCGAATGATCGGGAAACACAGGCTTCGGGGTACCTTGCTGCTCGCGCTCCCGCTTGCGGCAGGCATCCGGGGCATCGCGCTCAGCCTCGTGCGCCGGCAGCCGAGCTGGACCCTCTACTACGCCTGCTTCATGTTCTTCAACTACGTGGCGATGCTTAGTGAGCTCGGACGTCGCCCGGCTGGAGATGGAATGCTCGCGAGCGCTCGGGGCCTCGGGAGCTGATGCGCTCTTGCAGACCCTGCTGACAAAGGCGCCGCCCGGGGCCGCGGGCGTCCCGCCGGTCAACCGGCCGACACCGCGTTCGCTCTCGATGCTCTTCAACTCGGTCTCCGTGATGCTCGGGAAGGCCGCCACGATGGGCCTCGGCTTCCTCTTCTGGCTGCTGGCCGCGCGCCAGTTCGCTCCAGAGCAGGTCGGGCTGGCCGCCGGGGCCGTCTCGGCGATGATGCTGTCGACGCAACTCGCGATCCTCGGGTTCGGCTCGGCCGTCATCACGGACCTTCCGCGTCACCTTGAGCGACCTGCGAGGCTGCTGAACACCTCGTTCACGGTCGTCGCTGCGGTCGCGCTCGGAGTGGCGGGGGGGTTCGTCCTCCTCGCCTCGAGCGTGCTCACCGAGCTGAACGTGGTCGCATCGAACCCGGTCTTCGTCCTGCTGTTCCTGGCGACGACCCTTCTCGGGACACTCGGGATTCTCTTCGACCAGGTCTCCATCGCCCTGCGCCGCGGCGACCAGGTTCTCGTCCGTGGGTTCCTGTTCGGCGGACTCACTGTCGGCCTGATCGTCTTGCTGCCGCTGGTCACTGACGCCCAGAGCGCGGTCGCGATCTTCGCTCCCTGGGTCGTTGCAGGTGTGGGAATTTGCTTCGTCGGCTCGATCCAGCTGTGGCGGTCCCTGCACGGCTATCGCTACCGGCCGCGCGCCGACCGGCGAATGGCCGGGCGGCTCTTTCGCGTCGGTCTGCCGAACTACGCGCTCACGCTGACCGAGCGCGCACCCGGCTTGATCTTGCCGATCGTCGTCACCGAGCTCCTCTCACCGACCGCCAACGCGACCTGGTACGCGGTCTGGATGATGGCCTGGGTCGTCTACATCATTCCGATCTCCGTTGGGCTCGCCCTCTTCGCGGAAGGAGCGCATCGGCCGGAGACGCTCCGCGCATCCGTCGTCAGCGGGATTCGTTCGGCCCTTGCGATCGGCCTTGTGGCCGCCGTCGCCCTTGGTCTCTCCGCGCACTTCGCGCTCTCGCTGCTTGGACCGGGCTATGCCGATGCGGGCGAGACGCCGCTCCGGATTCTGCTGGGAGCGTTCGTGCCGCTCGCATTCGTGCAGGCGTACTTCGCCGCGTGTCGCGCGCGGCAGAGGCTCCGCGAGGCGATCGTGACGGGAGTCGTAAGCGGCTTGATCGCCGTCGGGGCGGCCGCCGCGGCCGGGGTCGTCTTCGGGCTGAACGGCATGGCACTCGCGTGGGTCGGGGTGCAGGCACTCACCGGCGTCTGGGCCGTCCTCCGGCTGCGTTCGCTCGACGGTCGGAAGCGAGCCGTGCACCCCGAGCGGCCTGAGCCCCGGCAAGCGTTCCAGCGAGTCCCGGAACGACCGGCGGAGACGTGAGCGAGTAGGCGACCGTACGAGCTGAGAGATCGGCTCGGGAAAGTGACACAGATGCGCGGTCGCGGCGTGAAGGTCGCCCGCCGCGCGCTACGACCGCTGCTCGCCGCGTCCCTCGAATTCGGCGAGAAGCGCGTGATACGTCCGCCGAAGCCCGTCGGCGACCTCGATCTCGGCTTGCCATCCCAACTCGGCTTGCGCCCTGCTCGGATCCATGCAGCTTCGCTCGAGCTCTCCGGCTCGAAGCGGCGCGAGCACCGGCTCGATTTCAGTTCCGGCGGCCTCCTGGAGGAGGTTGAAGATCGTCATCACGTCGGTTTCGACACCGCTCGCGATGTTGAAGACGCCTCGTTTACCCCGCCCTGCAATCATTGCGCGGACGACGTCGTCCACGTGAATGTAGTCGCGGGTCGGCCGACCGAAACCAAAGACATTTGGCGCCTCGCCGCGCCAGAGGTGGTGGCTGAAGATCGCGACGACTCCTGCTTCCCCGGACGGGTTTTGACGAGGACCGTAGACGTTCCCGAGTCGACAGATTGCATGTGGAATGCTCGACGACTCCGCCCAGGTCGCGACGTAGGCCTCGCCCGCCCATTTCGACGCACCGTAGGGGGCGAGGGGAGCGGGAATCCGGTCCTCCGGCGTCGGCATCGGTGCGTCGTTGCCGTAGAGCGCTCCGCCGGTCGAGGCGAAGACGACTGGAGCACGCTGGCGACGGGCAGCCTCGAGCACGTTCAAGGTGCCTTGGACGTTGACAGCACAGTCTCGCGACGGGTCAGTTACCGAGACGGTGACGCTCGACTGAGCCGCAAGGTGGTAGATCGCCTCGGGACGGGCACCATCGATGACACCGTCGAGAGCGCTTCCGTTCGTGATGTCGATCTGCTCCAAGTCTGCTTGCTCCGCGACGACCTCAGCGCGCCCGCTCGAAAGATCGTCGACGACGACAGTGCGTACGCCGTCTCCGAGAAGGGCATCGACGACATGCGAGCCGATGAAACCGGCTCCGCCAGTAACGACGGCCGTTCGCGCCTTCATCCGTCTTTTCGCGCGGCGTTACCGGAGAACCAAGCCATATGAACGTGATGATACTCGCTGCAGGCGGCGGAACACGACCGGCCAGCTTAGCCTTTCGCGGCCGAGGATTCTCGTTGCGATTGGCAACGAGCGCTTGTTAATGCGGCATCTCCGTTACCGGGAGAGAGAGCGAGTTTCACGAGTAGTCATGAATGCGCACCATCGTGCGAACGACATCAAACTTTTTGTCGAGGTATACCACGGCAAGCTTGAGCATCTCGGGAGCCAGCCATTTTCAGTTCTTTACGGAGATGTGATTTATCCGAGAACCATTGGACCAACTGGTTGGTGTTCACCGAAATACTGGAGCACCGAACACGCAGCCGCTTGCTCGATTATCCGAACGCCGGGAGTTGCTGCTTTCGTCATCACCGCCGTGATAATCGGCATTGGCGTCGGCTTCGTGGTTCCCTAGTACTCCGGCAACAGGCGCGACCGCTGGTTACCTGGACCGGCTGGGCAAGCGCCATGGCTTGAGCGCCTCGTCGAGCGGTTCCTCGACGGAAGACTCCCCTTCCGCGTCGCCCGACTGCCCCGCCGGGGCGGCGCTGACCAAGCCTTCCAGCTGCGCCGTCATCCCGCGGAAGATTCCCAACAGCTGCTGCACTCGAGCCTCCGAGCGTTCGAGCGCCTGCACGAGCGTACTTTGGCGCTGGAGGACCTCCGCCTCGACGTCCTTCGCCTTCTGCTCGGCAGCCCGCTGGATCGCGCGCACCTGTTTGTCGACCTCGGCTCGCCTTTGCGCAGCCTCCTCGTCAATCTTCAGGCGCGTCTCCGCAAGATATCGATCGGCAGCCGCGCGAGTCCCCCTGCTGTACGTGTCGGCATCTGCCCGTAGCTTCTCGCTCTCTCGGCGGCTTCGCTCGGCCTGCAGCTTCGCCTCGGAGAGTGCCGCGGCCGCCTTGTCGCTCGTCTCAGCTCGGAGGCGCTTCGCCTCCTGCAGTGCGGATTCGCGGATCTGGTTGACCGCCTGCTCGGCAGAGGACAGGACGGCGGCCACCTGCTCGCCGACCTGGGCGTAGTTCTCCTCGGGTTGCCCGACTTCAGTGGGCGCGTCGCGCCTCGTCTCGACTGGGGCGTTGTCGGCGTTGCCTTCGCCGCTCTGTGGTCTCGGATTCCTAGACTGATTCAAAATCTCGCTCCTTTCTCGCCCAAGCAGGGAATAGGGCGTGAATTTGTCGATTCGAGGGGCTGAACGCGCGGCCTCCGACGTGGAGGCTGTTTTGCTTTGGTCGTGGTGGCGTTTGCCGCCGAAATTTCCGAGTCTCTGCATGAGATTGTTCACCGCGAGTCGTCCTTCCGATAGCCGACTTGAGCGGAGGCGATGCCACAGCACGCCGGATACACGCTCGTGCGGACGCCGCAAGCGCCAGACCACGGCGGGTGTCCAGACGGGTCGCAGCCCGAGAGACACGGCGACGAGGATCGCGGCGAGGATCGCGAGCGTAAGCGCGACGCCGGAAACGAGCGCCAGGGGGAACGAGGACTGCGGCGCATGGGGGGCAGCGGGCGCTGCGGTGCGCGTCCCCCGGGCGGCGGAGACGGCCGGCTGGGGCTTCGGCTTCGTCGGCAAGGGCGCCCGTTCGCGAGGGTTGACCGGAAACTCTGACCACAGCCTCGATGGGTCAGCCCGCGGGGCGTTCCGTCCGCTGTCCGTCCCCGCGAGCACCGGAGCCGCCACGATCGCCTGCAGGCCGCACGCAAGTACGAAGGCGAGCAGGAGGGATACGAAGCCTCCTTTCACCGGATCGTGACCGGGGTGCCGACAGGCATCAGCCGGCCCAGTTCGAGGATGTCCTGGTTGCGAAGTCTGATGCAGCCATGCGAGACCCGGCCCGGCAGAAGCTCAGGCGCGTCCGTCCCGTGAATCCCGACGAATCCCCCGCCGGGCCAGTCCGTGAGGACGCTCGAGCGAGCGCTCGTGCCGAAGGCGAGGGGCCCGTAGAACGGACTCCTGTATCTCGTCAGCATGTTGCGAACGTAGAACTCCCCCGTCGGCGTCGGCCACTCGGGCGTGCCAACGCCGATCGGCGCTCGGAGGATCGGCTGCTCGTTGCGGAGCAAGGTCGCAGTGAGCCGCTCGAGATCGATGACGAGGTGCGTCTGTACGACGCCGTACACGCCGAGTGCGTGGCGCGGCACCCAACCGGTGCTCCCGTTCGGGAGAACCGGCAGCCGCACGTGAATCCACAACCGGCCCCGTCGATCCCTCGCGCGCCGAAGCACCAGGACGATATTCGTCGTGCCCTCGGGAGTCCCGCTCCCGAGTCGAGTGACAATTCGAGCGCTAGAACTCGCCGACGCCCGGACCGAGACCCCGTAGCGCACGGAGGCCCACTGGGCGACCCCGACAGACCCTCGCAGGCGAACGGGAGACGGCACTCTCAACGCGGGTTCCGGAGAGGCGGGGAGAGCCGGCGCCTGCTGGATTGCGTGCGAGGACGATGTCGAAGGCGACGAGATGAGGACTGCGAGAGCGGCGGCTGCGATCGCCGCCAAACCGAGACCAACAGCTCGAGCGAGCGTTCTCTGCCGTCGTTCGCCATTCGCCCTCACCCCCCGTACTTCGGCTTCTTCCTGGCTCGCGTCTTGGGGCGCGCCACGATGAAGTGCGTGGAGGCGACGATCGCCCGTACCTCGGATATGGGCTTCCCCTCGTCGAACGCGGCCGCGGCGGGCGTCACCCCGGTGAGGAAGCGCATCCAGGCGGCGTGCCGGGCCTCGACGGAGTGGATCGAGATCGCAGCAGCGAGAAGGGCGGGCGACTGGATCCGTGCCGCCTGCGCCTTGTAGGCCGCCACCGCCAGGTCCTCGAATGCTAGGGCCGTCTTCAGAAACTTCAGTGAGTCCTCGGTCACTCCACGGAAGTTGAAAGCGGGACGCTTCACCGCAGCTCGCCCCAGCGCCTTCTTGATGGCTGCGACGTGCGCACGCTCGACCGCGCCGAGTTGCCGCGGCACGCGCTTGAGCTCGCCTCCGACGGCGTCCAGCCGCTCCGTCTCGGTGTAAAAGGCGGCCTGCAGATACTCGAGCGTGAGGGCATAGTTCAGGATCGCGACATCGGAAGCCGCGCTCGCCTGCCCGATCGGGGGCGCAGCGAGAGCCCCGAGCAGTGCCGCGCCGCCAACGGTGGCTTTGCCGAGAAACGCCGCACGTGTCTCGCCCGACACCTGCTCGACCGCTTCCCGTATTGCGCCGTCGCGGTCAAGCTCGTCAAGCTTCAGGTCAGGTGTGGACTGCAGCTCCTGTTGGTCTATGGCCATGACTACGACGCCACCCCTAGCTGGACCGGACGAATCCGGTTCGGTTGACGTAAGCCTGGACCTCGGCGGCCGTCTTCGGCTGATCGGTCGCCGCCGGAGCGGGATTCTTGAGGTCGATCGCCCGGATCCAGCCGGCATGGCGAGCCTCGACGGAGACGATCTTCGCTGCCGCCGCGAGCGTCGTCTTGGTGAGGTTGACGGCCTGGCCGTTGTACGCCGCGATCACGTTCTCTTCGAGCGAGATCGCAGCCGCAACGAACTTCCTTGCATCGGACGTGGCATCGCCGAAGCTGAACTCCGGCTCCTTGCGTGCTTTGCTCCCCAGCACTCGTTTGAGGAAGGCGACGTGTGCCTGCTCGTGACGACGGACCACCGAGACGTACTCGCCCAGATCGCCGCCGAACTTGCCCTTCGCAAACGCCTCTGCATAGAAGGCTGCCTCGATGTACTCGAGCAGGAGTGCGAAGTTGAGGATCTTCTGGTCCTGCGCGGGTGAGGGAGCGGAGGCCGCGAGCCGCGGCAGTGCTGCGACGACCGCGGCGCCGGCCGCCAGCGTCCCGCCGGCAAGTACGGTTCGCGCGACGAACTCTGCCCGCGACGAACCGCGGGGATCATCACCGCTCGGAGGAAAGACCTCTAGCGGCAACTCGTCGGACCTGTGACCCGCCCCAATGGTGGAGGACCGCACCACGGGCACCGCATAGCCCTCCCTTTCCGCAGATGAACGTTGAGCGTATCGCTCGAAATACGTTCGTGCAAGCGGCGAGATCGGGAAAACGGACCGTGTCCGCCGGCCCTTGCGGTCGGCCTAACTCGCCCCCGTTATTCGTGCGCGGCGTTTACAGTGCTTCCGGCGACTTCGGTCAGCTAGTCTCCTCTTGGTGAAGGTTCCGCGTCGCGGTGGCCGGCGCGCCGAAGGGCCAGCTGGCGGTGGCCTGTCCGGCGAAGGGGCGAGCGTTCCTCCGGCCGGCAACGTTGACGAGCAGATCTCATCGCTGCGCAAAAGCGTCGAGGTCGAACTCAGGGAAGCAGGCGTGCCACGGCGGGCGCGGCGTCCGCTTGTTCAGCCCGCGGCGAAGGCGAGGCTCGGATCCGTCCTGACCGTCGCCAGTCTGCTCTCGCTCGGTGCCGTCGTGCTGTGGGCGGCGTCGATTCCGGGCGTCGATGTTGCTCGCATGTCGGATATCGGTCTCGTCTCCGTTCTACCGCCGGCGATGTTCGTCTCCATCGCAATGTTGACGATCAGCTTCTGCGTTTCCTTGCGGGAGCTGCCGCGAGGGACGTGGCTCGTCTTGCTCAACGTTGCCGTGCTCGTCGTCATCGTCGCCGCGACCGCGGCGCTCGTCGAACCGGAACCCAGGACTGTTGCCGTCTGGCGCCATGTCGGCGTGATCGAAAGCATCTCCCGCAACGGCCAAGTGGATCCGCATATCGATGCGTATTTCAACTGGCCGGGCTTTTTCATTCTCGTCGCCTTCATTGGCGATGTTGCCGGCGTCAAGAGTGCGATCGTGTTTGCCGACTGGGCGCCCGTCCTCTTCAATTTCTTGTACCTCGGTCCGATGCTGATGCTCTTCAGGAGCGTGACGAAGGACGAGCGCGTCGTCTGGCTGGCGATCTGGTTCTTCTATTCGACAAATTGGGTCGGCCAGGATTATTTCTCGCCGCAAGCGTTCGGGTTTTTCCTTTACATCGCGGCGCTTGCCGTAATAGTCCGTTGGTTCAGCGCCACTCAATCAGCCGGAAAACCTAGACGGATGTCGCGCAACCGCTTGGGCCTGCACTGGGGGCGCTTTACCCGCGGAATCCGCGTTGCAGCGAGCGGAGCGGCTCCAACGTCCACCCCCGAACTGAGTCCACGACAGCGGATGGCATTGATCGGTCTCGCAGTGGTTCTCGTCGCTGCGATCGTGCCGAGCCATCAGCTGACACCGTTCGCGATGCTGACGAGCCTCGCCGCCTTGGCCGCGTTCAATAGAACGTCGGCGCGGATGCTGCCGGTAATCACGGCCGTCCTGATCGGCACGTGGATGGTCTTCATGGCAGCGTCGTATCTCGCCGGCCACATCGACGTGCTCACCGGTCATGTCGGCCGCCTCGAGGATTCGGTTCAGGCCAACGTCGGCGCGCACATCGGAGGCAGCTCAGAGCACCGGCTGGTCGTAAATGCCCGTTTTGCTCTCACTGGAGTCGTCTGGGGGCTGGCGCTGCTTGGCGCGATTCTGGCGTTTCGAGCTCGCCGGCTGCAGGTTACGTTCGGACTCCTCGCTGTAGCCCCCTTCGGGCTCGTCCCGCTCCAGCCCTATGGAGGGGAGGTCCTGCTGCGCGTGTATTTCTTCTCACTGACGTTCATGGCCTTCTTCGCGGCCTCGGCGTTTTTCAGCGAACGGGGGTCGAGCCGCTCCTGGCCTCGCATAGTCGCAGTCTGCGGAGCCAGCCTGATTCTGTTGGCCGCTCTCCCGCTGGCGCGATACGGAAACGAGCGCATGGACTTCTTCACCGCGGACGAGACAAGGGCGGTCGATCGACTCTATGACGTCGCGCCGCCTGGATCGCTCCTCGTAGCCGGTTCGCGGAACGTGCCCTGGAAGTTCGAGGGCTATGAGGAGTTCGATTATCTCGTGGTCGCCGATACAGATCTTTGGGCTCTAACGGAGGCGAATCGCGGCGACATCGGCAACGTGGTCGCAAGTGTCGAGAGCCAGATGCGGGCGCGCGGCCGCGGCCGTGCCTACCTCATCATTACGCGTAGCGAGAAGGCGTACCTCGATGTGCTCGGGTTCGCGCCCCGGGGCGCACTCGATCGATTCGAGCGAGCTCTGGTCTCGTCCGGACAGTTCAGACAGATCTATGGAAACCGCGATGCGCAGATCTTCGTCATTGCCCGGCAAAGAGGTCCGTCGACGTGATCCCTCGGCTCTGGCCGTGGTTCGTATTGGCCTCGTCGATCGCTGTCGTGAGCTTTGTTGTCCTCGATGTCGATTCACCGATCAGGCTTTTTGTCGTCGTCGCGTTCTTGATCGTCGCGCCGGGAACGGCGATCGTGCGCCTGCTGAGGATCCCAGATCGGATCGCTGAGCTGACGCTCGGAATCGCTCTGAGCGCAGCCGTCGACGGCGCCGTTCCCGGCGTGCTGATGTACGCTGGATTCTGGTCATCCGACCTCGCGCTTCTCATCGTGATAGGCATCACGCTCGCAGCGACGTTTCTCGAAGCCCGTAGTCGTAGGCTCACAAGCGCATGACGTCGACCGTCAATGAGCTGACACGATCGTTCCTCGCGAGTACGAGCGAACGCGAATCGATCGCCGTCGACGTGGTTGCAATTGCGCTGCTCTTTGTCCTCTTGCTCGAATGGGAGCTGCTCCGCGCATACCTCGGCCAGAAGAGGCGAGTGCGCCTCGATGTCTTGGCGGGTACGGTCGTTCCGCTCCTTGCGGCCTTCGCCGTGATCGTCACGGTGCGAGCAACCGGGCTCCGTTAGCTCGCGCTCCGTGAGTTATTCCGGCGCTGGGGAGTCGGCCGCGGTGCCGCGTCAGGCTGAGGCGGAACTCTACGGAGGGAATCGCCTCCGCCTGTTCGTTGTTGCCTATCTAGCCGGCATCGCCGCAGCCGAGATCTGTGTCGTCTTCGTCAACGTGTGGATCGGTGTCCTCGCGGAGGGGCTCCTCGCACTCGCCTCCATCAACCACTACCTATTCGCCGGACGGCGTTCTCAAGGAGTTGAAGACGTCGAGTCCGCGTCTGGTCCGCTTGCGGTGCTGCTCGTGATCCCACTCGTGCCGCTGGTCCGAATCCTCAGTCTGACAATGACGTTCGAGGACGTCTCTGATCTCACTCAGTACTCGGTTGTCGGAATCCCGCTTCTCCTCGGTGCGATCCTAACCGGACGTGTCGTTCGCTCGAGGCATCTCGCCTGGCGCCCTGTCGATTGGCCTTCGCAGGGATTGATTGCGCTCAGCGGCGTCCCGCTCGGGTTCGCCGCGTTCTTGGTTGCGCGGCCGCCGGCGCTCCACGCCGGTTGGAGGCAGATCCTTTTTGGCACGCTCTCGCTCAGTATCTCTGCCGCCCTGACGGAGGAGTTCATCTTCAGGGGGCTGCTTCAGGAAGCGCTTTCCCGGTTGTTCGGAGGGTTTGCGCTTCTGCTCAGCACGGGCGCGTTCGCGATTACCTATCTCGCTGTCCGCCCGGTCGACTATCTCGTGTTGGTCACCATCGTCGGGCTCCTGTTTGCATGGGCGGTCGAGCGCACGGGCTCGCTCGTCGGTGTAGTTCTCGCGCACGGATTGCTGAATATCGGTCTCGTCCTGGTCTGGCCTTGGGTGGTTGGATGAAGGCGAGGCCGGGCGGGGACAAGGACGTCGAGGAGACGGAGCCGGTCGCCGAAGACGACGGTCACGCGCTAATCCGATGGTGCCGTGCCCGTCGGCCGCCTGATGTGGTGGGACGACGCCCGGAGCCGCGCCGTCCCGTATTCACTGTCGCCGACCACGCTGCAGCCTCGAAGCGAGTCATGAGCGGCCTGCGTACCGCCTCGTTGGCGCTGCGTCAGCGCGGAGGGCGCCGATACTCGAAGGCGCCAATGTCCGGCACGGCGCGGCCGTCGCGGTTCCCGTCGACTCTCGCGCGGCGCCGGTCGAAGTCCTCGGAGTAACCAAGGTCGACGCCGCGATCGACCGCATGGCTCGATGCGCGTAGGTGCAGATTCCCTCGCCGACGGTTCACGAACGCAGGGTTCACGCTGACGCTATGGCGCCCCGTCGTGAACTGAAGCCTCGCTCCGAAGAAGAGGTCGTAGTCCTCGTCGAAAGCGTTATCGGCGAACCCCACTTTCCCGGCGGCCCAGATGATCGAATTTCGCATCCGGAGGATGTTCGGTCCGCAGCCGCCATGACACACGAAACCTTGACTCAGTGCACCCGACAGAGAGATCGTGTTGTTGTAGAAGCGCGTGCCGGTCACCGGTCCGCGCGCGCTCTTCGCCCCGCGCGTGACAAGTCCGACGGAGCTGCGCAGGGCGGAGCGGACGACGTTATAGGAGAAAGTATTACCGGCCGTGCGCGCGTCTCCGAGTTCGGAAAACGCGTCGTTGTCGATCGCAAGGTTGTGGTGAATCGAATTCCGCCTGCCGCCGAAGACCTCGATGGCGGCGCCGTCCCGTCCAAAGTCGTACGAGAAAGTGTCCGAGCCTGAAATCGTGTTGAACGCGACCTCGTTGTCGTCGCCCTGCAACGCGATACCGAAGGCACCCGAGTCGTCGTCTGACGGTGCTGGAGTCAAGACGATCATCTTGTCGTTGTCGCGGAGCTCATTGTCGACGATCGCGTTCGCGTCGGCTCCGGCCGTGACGTGGATCCCGGCGACATTGTGTGTCATCAGTGTCCGTTCGACGCGATCGTGATCGCCGGAGACGGACGCACCAGCCCAGGAACAGTCGTCAGCGTGGATTTTCCGAAGCACGAGGTACGAACCCGAGAGGACGACGCAGCTCGAACCACCCGTGATCCTGGGCATCGGGCCTCGCGCGTAGGGGCCGATGACAATCGGCGCGCTGCGCACTCCACTCGCACGTACCGTGAGCGCACCCGACCAGGCGCGCCCGCGCCGGAGAAGAAGCCGATCCCCTGGCTGCAGCGGGGCTGCGCTGGCTCGCTCGAGCGTCTTCCACGGCCGCCGCACGCTCGTTCCGGCGTTCGCATCGTTCCCGGCAAGCGCGTCCACGTAGTACGTAAGTCTGGCTCTGCGGACGACGTTGAGATACCTCGTAGGGGACGCACGGCGCGGCAGCCGTCCGATCGTGCTCCACGGAACCAGCTTGAAGTTCTGGTTGCCTCCGTCGTTCCGGTCATCCTGCGCTACGAACACGCCGGTCCTGAAGCGCGGACCCAGCCGACGCGCGGCGACGGCGATCCCATCGGTGTGCGTGACCCCGTCGACTCGCCCCGATACGACCCGAAAGCTCATCGCGTACGCATTCGAACCGGCCCGCCGGTAGACGGCGAAGCTATCCGACCCTTGGCTGGACGCGATGAGATAGCCCGCGCCTCGGCGTGGGGCGTAGATCGCGAGCCCTTCGATGTCAGCCGCCAGGTGCGCTCCGATTGAATCGACCTCGACGCGTGCGGCCCCAGCGTTGGGCTCGGCGCGATAGCGCCAGATTGCGACGTCCTCCTGAGCGAGGTAGAGCCGGCCGAGCGCGTCGTCGGCGACGCAGCCCTCCGTGACCGAGTCGAGCTGCAGAGTTCGCACCTTCCTCGAATCGACCCTTCCCTCACCGTTGTCGAACAGCTCCCACTGCTGCAGCGTGCCGCTGCTGTCGCTTACGAAGACGAAGTACTTGCCGCTGCGCGCGCTCCGATACATGCAGAGCCCGGCGACGCCGATCCCGGTCGAAAGTTGGCGAGCGGCCACGTAGCGGAGCGACCGCTCCGAAGGCTCGACGGCGTAGACGCGAATCGAGTCGGTCTTCTTGTCGCTGGTGGCCACGAGCGAGACCCGCTTTCCCCTGAGCCGGAAGCCGGCTCGCAGATCGACATTGTTTGGCCTCGAATCGGCGTAGTAGTGGAGCTGGCGGCCCGACAGGTCGTAAACCGCCAGGCCGCCGAGCTTGTCCGTGGCGATGATGGAGCTCCTCCCAGGGCGTGCCGTGTCGACCCAGATCGCCGCGTCGTCGGCAGCATCCCTGCCATGGGGCACAGGCGTCGTCTCCAGCAACGCCTTGACCGAGACAGGCGAGGCGGTATCCCTCGACCAGGCGACGCTCGCACTGGGAAGCAGCGCGGCGAGGATCGAGATGAAGAAGATCGAGAGGGGGCGCCCGATGAACAGCAATGTATCGATGTGGCGACCCGCCGGCGGGTCGACCGTGGCGAGGGCTAGGATACGGGTGTGCCGTCGGACCGTAGTCAGCACGGCCGCACTACAGGCGAACATCTCGGAGATCGCCCTGACTTCGACGAGTGGATAAGGGACGTCGAGTCAGCGATCGAGTCGAGGAAGGCCCAGTCGTCTGATCCCGTGGCCAGATCGAAATCCCGGGGTCGCAGAGGCTGGTTCGTGCGGGCGAAGTCGCTGCCGAGCTTCCTGCTCCACCGGGTAGCGGGCGACCTGTAGAGCGTCCTAGCTCCGCCGGTCACGGGGCTCCTCGTCACGCGGCGCAGCGCGCTCGGTCCCCAGCAGATCCGCGAGGGCCGCGATCGCCCGAGGTGCGCTCCACTGATCCGGGACGGAAACACCCAGCACCGGGCGGTCGGCAAACGCGAGCGCCAGAATCGCCCGCTCCCGCTCGATCGTCTCGGCCAGAGCATCGTGCCAGTCCGGGTCGCCGGCTGCCGCGAGCTGGAGGCGCTGCTCCGCGAGGACGTCGAGCGCTTCCTCGACCGCCCGGTGGGTGGCCAGCTCGGCCGTCTCGAGCTCGGCAACCGCCGAGGAGCGCCGGATCACTGCGATCCGGAGCAGTGGAAGCGGAACCTGTGGCGGAGGCGGGCCGAACAGCGACAAGGGGACACGTACTGGAGGGGCGGCGAAACCCCTCGTCACGAGCTTCAGGATTCGCCTGAGCGTAAGCGCCGTCCGCACGGAGCGAGGAAGCCGGGCGTGTGCAGCGGGCGCAGTCTCACGCAGGTCGGAGTAGAAACGAAGCCGGCGCGGGAACGACCCGCATCGTCCCGAATCATCCAGCAGTATCTGGTCGTCTCCGAGGACCGGTCTGCCCGCGGCAGCAGCCCGAACGCTCAACGAGCTCTTGCCGGTCCTCGATCGGCCGACGAGCAGGAGCGCCTCACTGTCCAAGGCGACGGCGGCGCTCGGCAGGAGTACGAGTCCGGTCCTCGACGCGGCGACAGAAAGCAGGGGTTCGAGGAAGTAGCCCTGGACGAGCGAGAGGCCGAACGAGCGGGGATAACCGGACAGGCGAACGCGCGCTCGCAGCGGGTCCGCGTCCGCCGAGGAGAGGGCCACCTGCCAACCGACCGTCTTGTGCCCACCGCGGATGAGGGGATCTCCGCCGCACCGGTCGAGGGCGTCGCCGAAGGCCAGCTCCAGCTGGACGTCCTCGCCTTCGGGAACGGCCGCCGGTCCGTATTCGGCGTCGAAGTGCTCGAGGACGCTGGGCGCGCCTGTGATCCGCAGCCGAAGCCCAGGCCTGAACGCGTAAGAGCGCGCGGCAATCACGTCCGCTCTAGAGGAAGCGCGAGATCGCTTCCGCTACGGGTCGAGGGTCGGTCGGAAAGGGAGCTCGGACGTCGAGCACCAGCGCGTCACCGAAGGCGCGTTCGAGGACGCTCTCTTCTCTGCGGACGACCTCCTCGATCGAGACCGATTCCGAGTCCGGAAAGGCGTAGCGGCGGCGCTCGTAAAGCTCGAAGGCGGCGCGGCGCTCGAAGGCGGCCGAGCGCGCGAGCCTTCGTGCCGCCCAGCCCGCATCCGCCGGGTTCACCTCGACGCGACCCTCCGACACCGTCGTGAAGTGAGCGACGATGCGAAGCGGCGCGCTCCAGTCGCCTTCCGGGTCCTGGCCGTATGCCTGCCGCACCTGCGCCGGCGACAGCGCCGCCCGGTCGACCATCATCGTCCCGCGCTCGAGCGCCGTCTGCGCGAGCCCGGCCACTCGTGCCCGCGCGGGCATCCGCCGCAGCGGACGAGCAGCCGTGGAGATCAGACCGGCGAGGACGAACTGTCCGCGCGCGGCTATGGGAAGCGAGGAACGGAGCCGGGGCAGGTAACGCAGCACCCACCGCCGCACCCCGACAGAGATCGGGAAGAGGGCGATCGTTCCGTCCGGACGAACGACGGTCCACTTGTCCGAGAGGAAGGTGGCTCCACTCTCCACGAGCGCGAGTGCTGTCTCGGTCTTGCCGGTCTCCGACCAGCCGGCGACGACAACGCCCGCGCCGTCGATGACGGTGCTCGCGCCGTGAACGACGGCGGCGTCGTGGTCGAGCGCGCTCATCTGGAGCGCCGGTCTCACGAGCGGGCCAAAGATCCGCCAGAGCGGAAAACCGCGATCAGCGGCGAACCGGGCCGGCTCTTCGCGCAGCGAGCTCGGAAGCCTGCACGCCAGCTCGTCGTTGACGACGTAGAAGCCGATCCCGTCCGAGGCGGTGACGATCCCATCACCGGCCGGGTTCTGGACATCGGCGAAGCCGCGCGGTCGTTGCGCGTCGAGCGTCTCGAGCACGACGTCTGGGGTTCGTGCGCCTGCCGACGGCGTGCATGGATTCAGCTGCGAGCGGACAAAGGCTTCAACGCGCTCGTCCGGCTCCACGAGGTCGAGCGTCAGGCAGCCTCCGATCTCGAATGAGAGGGTGGAATTGCTCACCGGCGCCCCGCCGGCCTAGGTGGCATTCGGCCGGACGACGAGGGTGGCTCTGACGACCGGCTGACCGAAGCGCCCACTCGCCGGGGCGCCGAGCCCGGGACGGACCGTCCAGTGATACCGTCCAGGGGTGAGTGACTGGCGATGCCCTCCGTAGGTCCAGTGGGCGGGAACGGTCACCCGGGTTTGCCCCGTTCGCGCTTCGAAGATCTTTCGCGGGCCCTGGAAGAACGCCACGAGATAGACACTCGTGTTGCGTACGGGAACCCAGCCGAATGTCATCGGCCTCGGTCCGGTCGGCGCGCGAGGCTCTTTCGTGCCTTCGCCAGCCGGGGTCGTGGAGACCGAGACGCTGCGCGTCACGGGGCGTTCCGCCTCCACTCGCGCGTCCCGTTTGGCGTCGGGCCCGGGCCATTCGAAGGCCAGCATCCAGCCAAGCGCAGCAAGCGCGCCGAGCACGACGACCGATGAAACGGCCGAGACCCACCGCCGTCTCCGGCCGGTGGTGCCGTGAGGCCGGGCCGGCTCGGGAGCCGGCGAAGGTTCGGGCTGCGGCGCTGCCGCCGAAACGGCGGTGGGGAGACCGCCCGCGTCGACCGGCTCCGCGCCTTGCTGAACGGTTGTGTCGGCTGCTCGCTCGGCCGGCCGGGTCGGCGACGGCCTGTCGACGGGCAACAACTCGCGCGCACGCTGTCCGAGCTCCGGGTCGATGAGCACGAGCTCCGGCGAGATCGGGTCCTCGTGCCTGGCTTGCGCCGCCGCACCGGACTCGCTCTGAGGGGATTCACCGTGGCCGCCCGCAACCCGACCGCGAAGCCCCGTTCCGAAAACGGGCCAGGGGGAGGCTTGGTCGTCCAGCGGTGCCGCCTCGTCATCTGTGGCTGCGGGAGTGCGGATCACGGCAGCTTATGCAGCAGCGGGGACGAACCGCTTCGGGCAGCCGCGCGCTAGTGGCAGTTCGCCGAGCCCGAGTCCGAGTACGTCTGTCCGGCTTCCGGCACGAACGCGAAGTCGTAGCTCGTCGGATGCAGCGTCAGCTTGAGCACGCCGAACACCGTCGTCTGGCGGGCGAGGCTGTTCGGCTGAACGGTGCCGAAGTTCGACTCGAGGCTCTTGCCGCCGGTTCCGACCACGAACTGGACGAGGCCCTGAGCGTCGTCGCGAGCGCCGCTCGGGTTCTGGGGCGCGAAGCGCTCGTAGTCGTGATCGTGGCCGGAGACGATGAGCTCGGCGCCAGCGTTGTAGAGAAGTTGCACGAACGCGTCGCTCCGGGCGTCGGTACCGTGCCGTGGCCCGCTCGACCAGCGCGCGTTGTGCCAGAACGCAAGCGTGCAGTCCGTCTGATGCGCGGCGAGGTCGGCCGCGAGCCAGTTGTACTGGTTCGAGCCGACGCCGCAGCCGCCGACGTTGGCGTCCGAGCACTGGACGTTCATCGAGATGATGTGCCAGGCGCCGATGTCGACTGAGAAGGGCTGGTACGGGCCGGGACCGGCACGAGCGCCGAAGTACGTGTACCAGTCGCCGCCGCCGTAGAAGTCGTGTGAGCCGCCGGCCGTCGCCCAGGTCTTGTTCTTGAACACGCCCCAGGACAGGTTGTAGCCGCCCAGGAAGTTCGCCAGCGTCCCTGTCTCGTACTGGGCGTCGCCGAGGTTGAGGACTGCGGTTGGGTTCATCTGCGTGATCACGTTCGCCGTGTACTGCTGGCGGCAGCTGGTCGGCGTCGGCGCGTAGCCGGCTACGCACGAGACGTCTCCCGCGGCGGCGATGACCGGGTCGCCTCCTGGTGGCGGTGGAGGCGGAGGCGGCGGCGGCGGGGGAGGAGGCGGTGGAGGCGGCGGGGGCGGAGGAGGCGGAGGCGGTGGCGGGGGAGGAGGCGGAAGCGGCGCATTGCTCACGGCGAAGGGGATCGACAGCGATGTCCCCCAGTTGCCTGCCGCGTCGGCCGCCCTGGCGAAGATCTGGTGCGCGCCGTCCGGAATGCTCGCGCTGTTCCAGCTGTGCTCCCAAGGGGCACCATTGCCGTCCCAGGCGACCTCGACTCCGTCGACGAACCACTTGACCTGCGTGACGCCGACATTGTCGGACGCGTTCGCCGCAAGCGTGACGGCTCCGGAAACGATCGCCCCAGCGGCGGGCCGGGAGACGGAGACCGTCGGCGGCTGCAGATCGCCGCAGGCCATCGTCGAGGCCGTAAGCGACACCTGCGGTGACCTGTTGCCGGCCGCATCGTAGGCGTCGACGCCGAGCGCGTAACTGGTGCCGCAGCTGAGCCCGGTGATGACGCCGGTCGGCAGCGCCGACGTACCGACGAGGATGCCCCCGCGGTAGAGGCCGTAGCCGGCGACACCGACGTCGTCGATCGAGGCGCCCCAAACAAGGGTGATGCTGGTCTCGGCATTGGCCGTCACCAACGGGTTGAGCGGCGCGCTCGGCGGGTTCGTATCCGCACACGGGCTCGTTGCCGCGGTGAGGGAGACCGGCTGGGAGCGGTTGCCGGCAGCGTCGTAAGCGTCGACGTCGAAGGAGTAGCTCGTGCCGCAGGCCAGCCCGGTGAATGAGTGCGAAATGGCCGTGGTTGTTTCGAGGAAGGCGCCGTTGCGGTAGAGCCCGTAGCCGGCGACTCCGACATTGTCGGTGGCGGCTGTCCACGACAGCGAGATGCTCGCGGCGGTCGATCCCGTAACCGTGAGGCTGCTCGGCGCGGTGGGCGGTGTCGCATCGGCTGTGGGCTGATACTCGAACCCGCCCATGTCGGGGCGTGCCTGGCCGTCGCCGTTGCCGTCGATCGGGACCGGCAGCCCGTCGAAGTCGTTCGTCTGCCCGACCTCCGCGCCTCCGTCGATCGCCGGGCTCGACGACCGGAGATGGAGGTTGTCCGCTCCGGCGTCGACGAACAGGGGGTTGGCGACGATACTGCCGGCGCCCATCGTGAACTGACGAAGGCCGCCGTAGAAGAGGTCGTCGTCCTCGTCGAAGGGCGCATCCGCGTACCCGACCTTCCAGACGGCCTCAATGACGTTGCCTCGCATGGTCAGCACATCGGCGCTGCAGCCCGCGTGGCAGACGAAGCCCTGGCTCGAGGGACCCGTCAGGGCGACGGTGTTGTTGTAGACGTGTGTCCTGAGGACCGGGCCCAAGCCGCTGTTCGCGCCGCGGGTGATGAGGAAGGTCGACGTGTCTAGGGACGACCGCACCACGTTGTAGGCGAACAAGTTGTCGGCGGAACGCGGATCCCCGAGCTCGCTGAAGTCGTGGTTGCCGACGGCGAGGTTGTGGTGAGCGTTGTTCTGCCTCCCGCCGTAGACCTCGATGGCGGAACCATCGCGCCCGTAGTCGTACGAGAAGGCGTCCGAACCGGAGATCGTGTTGAAGGCGATCTCCGTGCGGTCGCCGTGGACGAGGACCCCGAACGCACCCGAGTCGTCATTCGACGGGGTCGGGGTGAGAACGGACATCTTGTTGTTGTTCTCGATTCGGTTCCGCAGAATTGCGTTGTCGAGCGCCCCGGCCTTGATGTCGACGCCGGCGGCGTTCCGCGTGATCAGGTTGGCCTCGACTCGGTTGTTGCTGCCCCGAATCTCGACGCCGGCCCAGGAGCAGTCATCGGGGTGCAGCTCGCGTACCACCAGGTATGAGCCGGAGACCATGACGCAGGTGCCGCCGCCGCCGACTCTGGGCGAATCACCCGTGCCGTAAGCCGAGACGAGGATTGGCGCTCCCGCCGACCCGCTCCGCGAGAGAGTGAGCGACCCGGTCCAGGTGCCCCCGCGCTTGAGCAGTAACGTGTCGCCCGCGGCGAGGGCGGCGCTGCTCGCCTTCGCGAGCGTTCTCCAGGCGGCGGCGGGAGAGGTTCCGGAATTCGCGTCGTTTCCGCCTGTGTCGTCGAGGTAATAGGACGTCCCCGGGCTCGAGCATGGGCTCGTGCCGGCGGAGAGCGTCGAGCGGGCCGACACGTTGCCTGCAAGGTCATAGGCCTCGACAGCGAGCGAGTAGGTCCGTCCGCAGGTGAGCCCTTCGAATGTGTGCTGCGTCGCCGCGGTGTTCCCGTAAGCGCCGTCGTCGACGTAGAGGTTGTAGCCGGCGACGCCGATGTTGTCGCTCGACGGGTCCCAGGCGAACGAGATGCTCGTTCCCGTCAGGCTCGCGGTTCGAAGGCCGCTCGGCGCGCTCGGCGGCTGCGTATCCCCGCAGGAGCCGGTCGCGATCGTCAGCGTTACCTGCGCCGAATGGTTCCCGGCCGCGTCGCGCGCATCGACCGAGAGCGGGTAACTACTGCCGCAGGCCAGCCCGGTGAACGTGTAGCTCGTCTCTGCCGTCGTCCCCAGGAACGAGCCGTTCTGGTAGACGCCGTAGGCCGTGACTCCGACGTTGTCCGTCGCAGCCGTCCAACCGAGGGTGACGCTCGAGGCGGTCGCGGAGATGGGCCTGAGATCCGTGGGCGTGCTGGGAGGATCGGTATCCGGGACGCCGGTGTCCTCGACGACGAGCTGAGGCGCTTTGGTGGATCCGGCCTCCTTTGTTGCGAGCAGCAGGTAGGCGGAGCCCGACCCCGGGCCGGTGAGCCCGAAGCTGTAGGTTCCGTTGCCGCGCACGAGGGAGCTGACGTCGAGCGAGACCCAGGACTTCGCGGCGACCGGACCTGAGGCGGCTGTCACTACGCTCGAGACCTCGGGACGGTTGTCCCACCTGAGCGTCTGCTCGTCCCAGGTGTTGTTCGCAACCGACCGCGCCTGGAACCCCGTCGAATACTTACGTGTGGCGTACAACCGCAGGGATGCGCGTGTCACAGACCCCGAAACGCCGCTGACCGAGAAACGGACGTAGCCGACCCGCGGCGAGCCGTCGACCCGCATGGAGGTCAGCGAGCCGTACGTCTTCGAAGGAGCGGAGGAACTGGCGTAGGTATCTGCCTGGGCAGTGAAGACCTGCGTGCTCCCCGGAACCGTCTGGGCGGCACTCGGAAGGAGAGCGACGAGCGCAGCGGCCAGCATGAGCGCGAGGCACATTGCTCGTGCACGGTGGCTGCATCTGAGCATCGGTCGTCTCATTGCTTGGGCGGCTGCAATGGCCGACTTTCGTGGGCCGCCACGGCCCGGCCACACCTACCCATCGTAAATTGCGACCGGGCGTGCCATCACCCGTACGGGTTATTCGCGCCAGTTTACGCCTCTCCTGCGACCACGCTTGAGGAACCGAGAAGGCGGCTATAGAGTCGAGACATGCGAGACAATGGCTGTTACCCAAGTTCGCTGCCACCCGGACCAAGGGATGGGAGCGGTCTCGCCTGGTTCAGCTCGACCGCCCTCGGCCCGTGAGGCCGATCCGCGTCCTCGTCGCGGACGCGCACGAGATCTTCTGTTCAGGGGTGAGAATCGTGCTTGCCCGGGAGCCTGGTTTCAGGGTGACCGGTGTGTCGAACCTCGACCAACTGCTCCAGGTCGCGGTCGCGAGCTCACCGGACATCGTCATCGTCGACGCCGAGCTACCGCCGGCCGGCGCTGCGGTCGCCGTCTCGCGGCTCACCGAGCTGGTCTCGACGGTGATCGTCGTCTGGGGCTTCGAACCCTCTGGCGAGGAGGTCCTCGCGGCGATCCAGTTAGGTGCGAGTGGCTATCTACCCAAGAATATTTCGAGCGATGGTCTCGTCCGCGCCCTGCACAGGATCTCCGACGGGGAGGCACCGATGTCTCGCGACCTTGCGATGGCGCTCGTCGACGGCATCCACGCTGCCAAGGAGCACGAGTCGAAGCACAAGCGGGCGGCGCTGCTCTCTGACCGCGAACGCGAGGTGCTGGCTCTCGTCGCCCGGGGCGCTCGCAACAAACAGATCGGGAGCGCTCTCGACATCTCAGAGCTGACCGTCAAGCGGCACATCCAAAATATCCTCCACAAGCTGGAGCTGCCCTCCAGGCAGGCCGCGGCCGAGTACTACAGTGATGTTCTTCGTGCGGCTACGCTTGGGTCTCCCGACGAGCATTCGGCCCGGTGAGGCGTGCCTCCTCCGGTCGTGTTGCCCGCAGGAGAGTCGGCGAGCTAGACGCGTCCTGAGTCAGGGTCCCCCGGGACCGTTCCTGCTCGAGTCCTGGCCCAGGTATCTCGCAACCCGTGCATTTAGGTCGTAACATCCGGCTCGTGAAGCGAGCCGCCTTCTCCTTCGTCCGCATGGCGCTGTGGAAGCGTGCGCTCCTTTCGTTCGTCCTCGTCCTCTTCGCCGCTGTCGCCGTGGCGCCGTCGGCGGGTCCGCCTCGAACAATCGGGCGCGGCGTCAGGATCGCGGGGATCAACGTCTCCGGGCTCGATGCCGGACAGGCGAGCCAGCAGATCACCGCGAGGTTCGGGACGCCGCTGCGGTTCCGCTTCGGCAAGCGACGTTGGAGCGTCTCGACGCCGCGACTTGGGCTCGTGGTTGCCGTCGACGACGCTGTCTCGCGGGCCCTGAAGGCAGGCAGTGGCGACGACATCGACGTTCGAGTCGTCGTCGACCGGAAGAAGGTGCGCCGGTACGTGGCAGCGCTTGACGAGCGTTTCGGGGTTCCCGTCAAGGACGCGAACCTAGTGGGGCTCGTCGACGGCCGACCGTCGATCAGCGATTCCAAGTGGGGCCGAGCAGTACGGCGGGGGACGATGAGCGCCGCGATCTCGCGCACCCTGAGGACGCGGATCCGGCCGGCGCTGCCGCTCGTGATGAAGCCGCTGAAGCCGACGGTCACGCGCGGGAAGTTCGGGCCCGTGATCGTCATCCACCGCGGCTCCAACCGACTCGACCTCTTCCACGCCGCGCGGCCGTGGCGGAGTTTCCGGGTCGCGACGGGGCAGGCGCAGTACCCGACTCCAACGGGGCTCTGGCATGTCGTCGACATGCAGCGCAATCCGTGGTGGCGGCCGCCCGACTCCGAATGGGCGCGCGGGCTGGAGCCGATTCCTCCGGGCCCCGGCAATCCCCTCGGCACGCGGTGGATGGGTCTCTCGGCGCCGGGCGTCGGCATCCACGGCACTCCGGACGCGGCGTCGATCGGCTACTCGGCCTCACACGGCTGCATCCGCATGTTCATCCCCGATGCGACCTGGCTCTTCGATCACGTGCAGATGGGAACCCCGGTCCTCATCGTCTCGACCTAGGCGCGGATAGGGCGCACCGCAAGCGGCGCCTTGGCCCTGATCTTCGCCATCTTCCTGGCCGTCTTCGTGCTGCCGCCCGGTTGGGGAGTCGCCGTGATCCTGGCGGGAATGACGATCGAGATCGGGGAGGCGGCGCTCTGGATCCGGCTCTCGCGCAGAGCTCGTCCCGCAATCGGAGGCGTCGAGGCGCTCATCGGAGCGCACGGAGTGGCGGCAACCGCCTGCCGGCCGGAAGGGCAGGTGCGCGTCCGGGGGGAGCTCTGGCGGGCCGTCTGCCCGGACGGAGTCGATGCCGGCGAGCCTGTCGTCGTCGAGGGCCTGACCGGCCTGACGCTCAGAGTGCGCCCCAAATAGACTCATTTCCGTGGCCAAGATCGACGAGGTCTCGGTCGACGAACAGCCTCTGGAGTGGGATACGCCGCTCTTTCGCACTGCCGTGGCGCAGTTCGAGGAAGCACTCACCCATGCCGACGTCGACCCCGGCGCCGCGGAGCGACTCCGCTATCCGGAGCGCGCGGTCATGGTCAGCGTCCCCGTCCGTCTGGACGACGGGCGGTGGGTCGTCTTCCCGGGCTACCGCGTCCTGCACTCGAGCGTGCTCGGCCCGACGAAGGGCGGCGTCCGCTACGACCCGCACGTCTCACTCGGCGAGTGCGCGGCGCTCGCCGTGTGGATGACGTGGAAGTGCGCGCTCCTCAGGCTTCCCTACGGGGGCTCCAAGGGCGGTGTACGGTGCAACCCGCGTGAGCTCTCCCTCGACGAGGTGCAGCGCCTGACGCGCCGGTACACGATCGAGCTCCTGCCCGTGATCGGCCCCGAGAAGGACATCCCGGCGCCGGACATGGCGACGAACGAGCAGACGATGGCGTGGATGATGGACACGTACTCGATGCAGGTGGGCTACGCCGTCCCCGAGGTCGTCACCGGCAAGCCGATCGCGATCGGCGGCTCCGTCTTCCGCAGCGAAGCGACCGGCGCAGGAGTGGTGATGGTCATCGATCGCGCCTGTCACAAGCTCGGCTGGGCGCTGGCCGGCCAGGGCTGCGTCGTGCAGGGTTACGGGAACGTGGGCGGGGTCGCCGCGCGGGACCTCGTCGCCCGGGGCGCGAGGGTCCTGGCCGTCTCGGACATCTCCGGAGGTGTCTACTCCGCAGCAGGTCTCGATTTGCGGGCAGTCGACGAGTGGGTGCGGGAGCACGGGGCGCTTGCCGAGTACCCCCACGCATTGCACGTCTCGAACGCCGAGCTGCTCGAGCTCCCGTGCGACATCCTCGTGCTCGCCGCGCTCGAGGAGCAGTTGACCGCCGAGAATGCACCCCGAGTCGATTGCAAGCTCGTCGCCGAGGGCGCCAACGGCCCGACCACGATCGAGGCGGACGCGATCCTCGCCGAACGTGGAATTATCGTCCTGCCGGACATCCTCACGAACGCGGGCGGGGTCACCGTCTCCTACTTCGAATGGGTGCAGGACCTCGGCCGCATCTTCTGGGACCGCGAGGAGATCCGCGCCAAGCTCGCCGACAAGCTGCACGATGCGTTCGACCGGGTCTGGGAACTGGCCGACCGGCAGCATCTCTCCTTACGCAGCGCCGCCCTCGTCGTCGCCATCCGGGAGGTCGCGGCCGCGCTCGACGCCCGCGGCATCTACCCATGAGTTGGTCCTCTGAGTCACCGTCCTCGGGCGAGGGGCGCGCGTGAGCAAGGTGCGCGAGGCAATGGTCTCCGAGCCCCGCACGCTCGAGGCGTCGGCGCCGGCGGTCGAGGCCGGGCAGCTCCTCGCCCGGCCGGAGGTGCGGGCTGTCTTCGTCAGCGACGAAGGCCGCCTCGTCGGGGTCGTGACCCGCAAGACGCTCGTGCGCGAGGTGGTCGCGACCGGGCGCGACCCGCGCGAGACGCGGGTGGGGGAGATCGCCGAGGAACCGTATTACACGCTCGACTCGGAGCTGGATCTCGAGGAGGCATTCCGGTTCCTCGACGAGCACGATGCCGAGCGCGTCCCCGTCGTGGAGGGCGGCGGCCGTCTCGTCGGCGTGCTCTCGCGGGAGCTGGTGCAGCGGCGGTTGGCCGAGGACGAGCCGCCGGAGGCCGAGCCGGAGGATCAGCAGCAGGTATAGGCGCCGGGAGGCGCGTCGCCCTCGACCGGCTCCGGCAGAGCCGCGGCCTCGAGCGCGATGCCGTACAGGATGTCGCGCTCGCTCGCTTCGATCGATGCGAGTCCGAAGTGGCGCAGGACCTCTCGGAGAACGACCGCGCCGGCCACGATCACCGGAGCCCGCTCCGGCTCGAGTCCGGGCACCCGGCGGCGCTCGGTGAGTGGGAGGGCGGCGAGCCGTTCCAGCTGCGCCTTGACCGCGGCATCGCCGAGCCGATGACCGTGCACACGGTCGCGGTCGTACTCGACCAGGCCGAGATCGAGCGCGGCCAGCGACGTGATGGTTCCCGCGACACCGATCGCGCGGCGAGCCGTGAGCGTCTCGGGCACCTGCTCGGCGAGCACAGAACGCGTCGCGGCCCCGAGCGCGTCCAGCTCGTCCTCGGTCGGGGGATCCGAGGGGAGGAAGCGCTCGGTCAGGCGCACGGATCCGAGCTCGGTGCTGATCCGGGTCCCGGCCCCGATGAGCTCGGTCGAGCCGCCGCCGATGTCGACGACGAGCGCGTCGTGCCCCACCTCGCCGACCCCGCGCAATGTGAGCTCGGCCTCCTCCTCGCCGGTCAGCAGCCGAGTCGTGAAGCCGTAGCTCCATTCGATCTCCCCGAGGAATGCTTCTCCGTTCTCCGCGTCCCGGACAGCGCTCGTCGCGGCCGCCAAGGTCCGCTCCGCACCGAGCGATTCGAGCTCGCGGCGGTAGTCGGCGAGGACGTTTCGCACGCGTGCGATCGGGAGCGGCAGCAGGCGACGCCGCCCGTCTACGCCTTCGCCGAGCCGCGTGATCGTTGTTCGCCGGGAAATTTCCTCCACGTGTTCTGCGTTGACGTCTGCGATGAGTAATCTCGTCGTATTCGTGCCGAGATCGATGGCGGCGACACGCATCAGAAAGGTTTAGCGAGCATTGTCACGAGGGTACCAACGCCTTTTAGGATTAGTCTGATGCGACGCGCGTGGGGGACCATCCAGCGGCGCGACGGGATCAAGCAGATCCTCATCGTCCTTGCGGCGGTGTGGGCGTACGAGGTCGCGCGCATGCTGATTCACCCGAACTGGTCGGCCGCGATGGCGAATGCACAGAAGATCGACAACCTCGAGCGCGGGCTCAACTTCGCCTGGGAGCAGTCGCTTCAACGCGCGTTTCTCGGCGTTCCGGAACTGGTGGAGGCGATGAACGTCTTCTATTTCGTCGGGCACTTCGTGCTGACGGCGATCTTCTTCCTGTGGCTCTATCACCGCTCGCGCGACGGTTTCCGCAGCTTCCGCAACGGTTTCCTGGCCGCGACCACGATCGCCGTCTTGATCCACTGGCAGTTCCCGACCGCCCCGCCTCGCCTGCTCGGCATCGGGATCGAGGACACGCTGCGGGTGGTCTGGAACATCGACATCGGCTCCCCGCATGCCTCCGCGTTCTCGAACCCGGTTGCCGCCGTACCGAGCCTGCACGCCGGTTGGGCGATGGGCGTCGGAGTCGGCCTCATCCGCTACGCGCGGCAAGTGTGGCTGCGTGTGCTCGGCGTGCTCTATCCGATCGCGGTCATGCTCACGATCGTGGTTACGGGGAACCACTTCATCTTCGACGCGCTCGCCGGAATCGCCGTGCTCGGCGTCGGTTTCATGGTCGCCAATCTGCCCAGGATCCGCCGTCCGCCCTGGGCTATAATGGATGCCACGCCGCGGGGTGGAGCAGTCAGGTAGCTCGCCGGGCTCATAACCCGGAGGTCGCAGGTTCAAATCCTGCCCCCGCTACTGCGAAAGGCCCCGGGAACGGGGCCTTCTTCTTGCGTAACCGCAGGCTCAGGCGAGATTGTCTGCAGCGCCGGCTCCGCCGGACTCGAGAAATAGGTGGCACCACGTGGGCGGAGGATGGTGCTTGCAGATCGAGCCCAAGTGCTACGAGTCGCTGCTGTAAGCCGTCGTGGAGGTCGCGCTCGAGCCGGCGCCGGGCTTCGTCGCCTGCGACGACGATCCGTGCCAGGCGATCAGCCCAGAGCCCGCTCGCTATGCCGCATTGACGTCTTGCATGTGCTTGGTCAACCTCGGTGTCATCTTCGCCGTCGCCGATCCGGTCGCGACCACGTCTGTCGCTGCACGGAGCGCGGCGCAAGGCCGCCCGGCTGAAGTCCTCCGATTCCAGTGAGCGTGGGCACTCGCCCATCACGGCGGCGGATCCACCGCCATCGGCGTGAACAGCACTCCGAGATACAACAGCGAGTAGAGATCGCCCGGACGAATGTCCTCCTGGGACTAGCGCTGCTGGGAGTCGCAATTCTGATCGCGGCGGGCGCGGCCATCGTCGCTTTCGTCGATCTTCAGTACGACTAGACGTTTGAATCGATCGTCACAACGGGCATTAGATAGGCGCGGCAACATCTCTCAACCAAGGGGAGGGAGCGATGAGACGCTTGATTCTGCTCGTGCTTGGGCTCGTGGCGGTGTTGGTGCTCATGCCGACGACTGCCGTCGCCGATAGCGCGACGCATACGTATCTGCTGGTGATGGACGTGCCGAACATCGGCGTCGCCGCGAACGGCGACAGGATCTCGATCACCGGCGAAGGTGAGTTCTCCGTGCATCCGAAGTCGGTGGACGCCGAAGGGGCCTTTACGCACACCACGGCGACCGGGACGGTTGTCGCGAGCGGGATGTGGCAGGCGACCGAGCTCCTCGAGTACCAGTCGTACGGCTGCGGCGAGGTCTTCGGCGACCCGCTGCCCGACAACTTCTGCGGC
>DASWDJ010000065.1:0-16494 GCA_036395295.1 Gaiellaceae bacterium
GAACCGCCGCGGCAGCAGGTGCCCTCCCGGCAAGGCAAGGAGAACGAACGGCGCATCCTCGTGATCGCGAACGAGACCGTCGGCGGCGGGCCGCTCCGCGAGGAGATCCGGCGCCGCTCGGAGGGCTACGACGAGCAGGTCTTCGTCGTCAGCCCGGCGCTGAACTCACCGCTTCGCCACTGGGCCTCCGACGAGGACAACGCCCGCGCACAGGCGCAAAAACGCCTGAACGCGAGCCTTACGCGGCTGCGGGAGGTCGGGATCGACGCGAAGGGCGAGGTCGGCGACGCCGAGCCGCTCCAGGCGATGGAGGACGCGCTCCGGCTTTTCGGAGCCGACGAGATCATCATCTCGACGCACCCGGAGGGCCGCTCGCACTGGCTCGAGCGCGGCATCGTCGAAGCCGCGCGCGAGCGCTTCGCGGTGCCGATCACCCACGTTGTGGTTGATCTCGAGGCCGAGCAGGAACAAGTCCGCTAGCGGCGTTACTTCTGCTGTTTGATGAAGTCGACGAGCTTCTTCGCGTCGCCTTCCGAGACCTGCCCCTTCTTGATCACCCCGCTCATCACGCCCGGCTGGAAGCCCTGCACGATCTGCTTGTCCGGGTCGAGGATCGACTCCAGCAGGTAGGCCTCGTCGGCAGTGACCGTCTGCCCGTTCGTCAGCTTGGCCTGGCTCCCGAAAAGGCCCTTGAACGTCGGCCCTGTTGATCTCGTCCCGTCCAGAGAATGGCAACTCTGGCAGCCCAGGGAGGCGTAGAGCCCCTTTCCGGTCGCCTGGCCCGAAGGCGGCCCCGGCGGCTTCTTGCCGACCGCCGATGCGACGTAGGCGGCTACATCCTGGGCGTCCTGGCCCTTGACGACATTCGCCGGCATCCCGCTTCCCTTTGTCGGGTAGCGGATCTGATCCAGCACGACGTTCTGGATCGTGCTCTTCTTGAACCCGTTCGCTTTCGCGGCGGCGAATGCGTCATCGAGGTTCGGGCCTACGGTGCCCTTTGCATTCGCGTCGGCGAGCGCGTGGCACGAGGCGCAGCTCGGTCCGTTGCCGGCGCCTGAAGTAAAGAGTTGCCTCCCGTTCGACGTATTCCCGCCCTTCGCCGGGCCGCCGGTGCCACAGGCGGTGCCGACGACGATGATCAGTCCGGCCAGGAAGGCGCCGAACCAGATCCGCAAAGCTAGGGCTGGCTGGAGGCGCCGGTCTTGGCGAGCGCCTCGTCGCGGGTCGTATAGATCGTGAAGACGCGGTCGAGCCCCGTGATCTCGAAGATCTTCGTGATGTTGCGGTCGCTGCACACGAGAGACAGCCGGCCGTCCTCTGCGCGGAGACGCTTGACGCCGCCGACGAGGACGCCGAGCGTGGTCGAGTCGATGAACGTCGTGTTCGTGAAGTCGACGACGACATCCTTTCCGCCTTCCGCGATCACATTGAGAAGCTGCTGCTTGAACTCGGGCGCCGTGTAGAGGTCGACCTCGCCGGTCAGCGAGATGACGTAGGTGCCGTCGTCGACCTTGTCCGTCTTCACGTCGAAGTTCATGGGCCTGGCTCTCCGGCGGAGGAGTCTAACCAGACGGAAGGTTTCCGGCTTGCTGCTGAAGCCTCAGCTGCTTGAGCAGCTGGCGGGCCTGCTGCGCCTCAGCGCTGCCTGGCGCGAGCTCGATCACGCGTTTGGACGCCTTGATCGCAACCGGGACCTGCCGCGATTGATAGGCGGTCTCGGCGAGCAACTCCTGCAGCAAGACGTCGTCGGGGTTCGCGACCGCGACCCTTTGGTAGAGCTGCGTCGCGCGCCTGTACGCAGACTCGATGCCAGTGTACTGGTCGGTCAGCTCCGTAGTCGCGGCCGAGTTCAGCTCCTGGTCGATCCGGCCGGTTCCGATCGCCTTGCCGAGCTTCGTGTTCCCCGGGATCGCGAAGGTGCTTCCGCCGGTCTGTGCGTTCAGCTTCTCCTGGACGGCGGCCGCTTCGTTGCGCAGCTTGATCGCCTTGCCTTCGTAGTCGCTGGCGAGCGCGCGCATGAAATCGCCGTCCTTCGGGCGCACCTTCACGTATTGCTCTCCTGCGGCGATCGCCTTGTCGGGCTCGTTGTTGGCTCGGTAAGCCTCGGCCAGCTCCTTGTAGGCGGCGAGGTCTCCCTTCTCGATCTTCTTCTTCGCGTCGTCAACCGACGGGCCGCCCGAGGTGCCGCCGAGATTTTGCAGCACGTCCCCAAGCCCTCCACCGCCGCTGCCGACGCCGAAGACGACGAAGCCCAGGGCGAAGACGAGCGCAAGGAAGACGAACATCCACTTTGCCTGGCGCCGAAGCTTCGGGAAGAACATCGCCGACTCGACGGCGCTGTATTCGGGGCGCGTTGCAGGACGCGTTGGACGCGTGCTCACCCCGCGGGGCTGGAGCTTGACCCGTGGCTTGGCCTTCTGTTTGCGCCGTGCGCCTGATCTCGCCATACGTTCCTAGACTAGCTCCGGCTGCGCCGTGGTGGACCAGGCGAATGCAGCGCCGATTCTTCGCAGGCGCTTTCGTGTCTCCTCGCCACAAAGGGCACCTGCGACCCCGGCTTCGTAGGCAGAGCTCGCGTCGAGCCCGAGCGAGCGCGCCGCTTCGTAGTCGCGCGTGAGGTCGGTGTCGAACATCGCCGGGTCGTCGGTCGAGATCGAGCAGCGTACCCCGGCCGCGACGAGCTTCGGCAGCGGGTGCTCGGCGAGGGAGCGGACGGCTCCGGTGCGCAGATTCGAGATCGGACAGACATCGAGGACGGTGCCGCGGGCCGCGAGCTCGTCGACGAGGCCTTCGTCCTCGACGGCGCGGATCCCGTGCCGGAGCCGGTCGGCCCCCAGCGCCTCGAGCGCCCCGCGCACCGAAGCGGGGCCTGCGTGCTCGCCGGCGTGGGGAACAGAGCCGAGGCCCTCGGCCCTGGCGAGCGTGAACGGCCGCTCGTACTCTTCGGGCGGGTGCTCCGGTTCGAGCCCGCCGAGGCCCACACCGAGAACCCCTCGCTCACGATAGGCCGCCGCGTGACGGACGATCTCCTCGGCCTCCTCGAGGGTCGCTCCGCGGAAGATGTCGGGGGTCAGGCGAACGGTGACGCCGTGCAACTCCTCGGCCTCCTGCGCCCCGTCGCAGTAGCCGCTGAAGATCTCGTCCCAGCTCACGCCGCGCCGGACGCGCTCGGCCGGCGAGAAGATGCCCTCGATGTAGACCGCGCCGTGTGTGGCCGCCTCGGCGGCGTAGTCGACGACGACCTGCCGGAAATCGTCGGCTGTTCGCAGTGCGTTCGTGGTCAGGATCCAGACCTCGATGAAATGGGCGAAGTTGCGGTACTCGTAGAGCGCGGCGAGCCCCTCGACTGTGTCGGCCGGAAGCGGGTAGTCGTTGCGGCGCGCGATCTCGAGCAGCGTCTCCGGCCCGACCGTGGCCTCCAGATGGACGTGGAGCTCGATCTTTGGGTACGTCATCTCGCTCCTGCGAGCTCGGTCTCGGCCCGCCGGCGGCGGCGCTCCATCAGCACGGAGAGCCAGATCGAGAGCTCGAACAGGACGAGCAGCGGTACCGCTTCGAACACGAGCGAGACGGGGTCGACCGTCGGCAGCAGGATCGCGATCACGATCATGACCACATAGCCGGTCCTGCGGTTCCGACGCAGCTTCTCCGTCGTCAGCACGCCCAGCCGGACCAGCGCGAGGACGAAGATCGGGAGCTCGAAGATGAGCGCGATCCCGACGATCAGGAGCGCGGCGAACGAGTAGTAGTAGCTCGCCCGCACCTGGATGTCGTACTGGTTGGAGTCGTAGTTCGTCAGGAAATGGACAGCGGGCGGAAGGACGACCCAGTACGCGAACGCCATCCCGCCCGCAAAGAGGCCGCTCGCCAACGCGACGAACCCGGCGACGATGCGCTGTGCGTGCTCCTCGAAGGCGGGGGCGAAGAAGCTCCAGAGCTCGTAGAGGATCACGGGCAGCGCGAGCGCGAACCCTGCGTAGAGGCTGATCTTGATCGAGGTCACGAACGGCTCGGTGACTCCGAGCGTCACCGGCTTGCGCTGGTCCTTGGGTAGCGCCTGGTTCAGCCAGTCGAGGAGATGCGCATGGAAGACAAACGCAACCGTGAAGCCTGCTGCGAGCGCGATCAGGCTGATCATGAGCCGGGTCCGCAGCTCGTCGAGATGCTCGACAAGCGAAGCCTCCTCACCGTGGCGAAGACGCCGCGGTAGCCTCATCCGAGGCTAGGGAGTTGTCGTCTTGTCGCGGCTCGTGCCGGCGGGAACCGGAGCCTCTTCCTGCGGCGGCGGAAGCTCGACCGGCTCGTCGTCCTTGCCGGAGATCGAGTCTTTGAACTCACGCATCCCCTTCCCCAGCGAACGACCCATCTCGGGCAGCCGCTTTGGGCCGAAGACGAGCAGCACGACGAGGAGCAGGATGAGGATCTCCCAGACGCTGACACCGAAGGGCACGTTTAGAGAGTAGCAGCGAAGGTAGGCGGGAAAGGGTCAGCTACGATGGGTTACGAACTTTGCCGAGAAGCCGCTAAGTAGAAAGGAAAGAGGCCGCACAAAGTGGCATTGCTGGAGCTGAGAGACGTGCACGTCGCCCTCGAGGACGGCACCGAGATCGTCAAGGGGGTCGACCTCGCCGTCAGCCCGGGCGAGATCCACGCGCTGATGGGGCCGAACGGCTCCGGCAAGTCCTCGCTCGCCTACGCGCTCATGGGCCATCCGGCCTACGAGATCACCGAGGGCGAAGCGCTTTTCGACGGTCAGGACATCGTCCAGCTCGGCGCCGACGAGCGCGCGCAGCTCGGCCTCTTCCTGGCCTTTCAGTACCCGCATGCGATTCCGGGCGTGACGGTCACGAGCTTCCTGCGCTCGGCGTTGAACGCGATCCGCAAGGCCCGTGCCGGCGGCGAGGACGATCCGGTGCCGGTGCCCGTGTTCCGCAAGGACCTGCTCGCCGCGATGGAGCACCTGAAGATCCCGCGCGAGCTCGCCCAGCGCTACCTGAACGACGGCTTCTCGGGCGGGGAGAAGAAACGGGTCGAGATCCTGCAGATGGCGATGCTGAAGCCGCGCGTGGCCATCCTCGACGAGACCGACTCGGGGCTCGACATCGACGCGCTCAAGATCGTCGCCACCGGAGTGAAGGAGCTGGTCGGCTCCGAGACGGGCGCGCTGATCATCACCCACTACCAGCGGATCCTCAACTATGTCGAGCCCGATTTCGTGCACGTCTTCGTCGACGGGCGTATCGTTGAGGAAGGCGGTCCGGAGCTCGCGCACAAGCTCGAGGCCGAAGGGTACGAGGCGTTTATGCCGGAACCAGTCGTGGGAAGCGAGGCCTGATGGCCATCACCGAGTCCGAAGTCGTCGGCGGGATCAAGACCGAGTACAAATACGGGTTCCACGATCCCGAGGACTACTTCTTCAAGTCGGGCCGTGGGCTCTCGCATCAGCTCGTCGCAGCCATCTCCGAGCACAAGAACGAGCCCGACTGGATGCGGAAGTTCCGTCTCAAGTCGCTCGACTACTTCCTGGCCCGCCCGCTCCCGGAATGGGGCGGGAACCTCGGCGAAATCGACTTCGACAACATCTTCTATTACATCCGGCCGACCGAGAAGCAGGCGAACTCCTGGGAGGATCTCCCTCCGGACATCAAGAACACCTGGGACCGGCTCGGCATCCCCGAGGCCGAGAAGAACTTCCTGGCCGGGGTCGGCGCGCAGTACGAGTCCGAGGTCGTCTACCACAAGCTCAAGGGGGACCTCGAGGCTCAGGGCGTCCTCTTCCTCGACATGGACTCGGGCCTGCGCGAGCACGAGGATCTCGTCAAGGAGTACTTCGGGACGATCATTCCGCAGAACGACAACAAGTTCGCGGCGCTGAACTCGGCCGTCTGGTCGGGCGGCTCGTTCATCTACGTGCCGCCGGGCGTCAACGTCGAGATGCCGCTCCAGGCCTACTTCCGCATCAACGCGGAGAACATGGGCCAGTTCGAGCGCACGCTGATCATCGTCGACGAGGACGCCTACGTGCACTACGTCGAGGGCTGCACGGCGCCGGTCTACTCGACCGACTCGCTGCACTCCGCGGTCGTCGAGATCATCGTCAAGCCGGGCGGCCGCTGCCGGTACACGACGATCCAGAACTGGTCGAACAACGTCTACAACCTCGTCACCAAGCGCGCGGTCGCCTACGAGAACGCGACGATGGAGTGGGTCGACGCCAACCTGGGCTCGAAGCTGACGATGAAGTACCCGGCGATCTGGCTGATGGGCGAAGGTGCCCACGGCGAGGTGCTCTCGATCGCGTTCGCGGCCCAGGATCAGCACCTCGACGCCGGCGGTAAGGCCGTCCATATCGCGCCCAACACATCCTCGATCATCACGTCGAAGTCGATCTCGCGGGGCGGCGGGCGGGCGAGCTATCGCGGTCTGCTCGAGGTCGCCAAGGGCGCCGAAGGCTCGAAGTCCAAGGTTGTGTGCGACGCGCTCATCCTCGACGAGGACTCGCGCTCCGACACGTATCCCTATATCCGCATCGACGAGTCCAATGTGGATATCGGCCACGAGGCGACCGTGTCGAAGATCGGAGACGAACAGCTCTTCTACCTCATGTCCCGTGGTCTGTCCGAGCCGGAGGCCTCGGCGATGGTCGTCTCCGGCTTCGTCGAGCCGATTACGAAAGAGCTCCCGCTCGAGTACGCAGTCGAGATGAACCGCCTCATCCAGCTGCAGATGGAGGGGTCAGTCGGCTAGGAGGTTTTGGCTGGCGGTTCGACCGGTCATTTCGGACGGACGCCGGGCACAGCCCGGCGTCCTGAGAGCGGCATCGCAAGCAATGCCTCGGGTCGGCTAGTGCAGGTCGAGCGCGTCGACTTCGTCGACATTCCATCCCGAGACGTTGAGCGTTCGATCGCGTTCTACCGCGACGTGCTCGGGCTTCCGCAGAACCCGCGAGTGCCGACGGAGTTCGAGGCGGGAAACGTGACACTCGCGATCTGGAAGCCGGAGGACCAGGGCGTCGAGTTCTCGAGTGGGGCCAGCCATGGGATTGCGCTCCGCGTCGCCGACGTCGCCGCTGCGCGCGTCGAGCTGGAGGCCAAGGGCGTCGAGTTAATCGGCGAGCGTGACTCGGGTGTCTGCAACATGGCCTTCTTCACCGATCCCGACGGCAACTCGCTGATCCTCCACCGGAGATACGCGCCATGAGCCGCGCTGAGCTGCTCGAGCGCTACCGCGCGTTGCCGATGCCCACGACGACCGAGGAGTCGTGGCGCTTCACCGACCTCAAGGCCTTCGACCCGGACTCGTTCTCCACAAATGGCCATGTCCCGGTGCCAGGCACCGGGACAATGTTGGACATCGACGTGGCCGGTGTGGCCACGGTCGGCGCAGGCGGCATCGAGATCGAGCGTGCCCCCGAGGGCATCCGCTTCGAAGCCCTGGATGATTCTCATCCAGGGCTGGGCGAGTTGGTCGGAGCCGACGAGAAGTTCGCCGCCCACAACGCCGCTCTGTGGGAACAAGGCCTGCTTGTCCATGTCCCGAAGGGCGTGGAGCTGGAGCAGCCGCTCTATGTGCGGATTCCGAACCCGCCGGACGGGGGAGCGCAGTTCTGGCGCCTCCTCATCGTCGCGGAGCCGGGCAGCCGCTTCAGCTTGATCGAGGAATACGCCGCCGGCTCAGGCGAGGCGGCGGGCTACTCGAACGCGGTCGTCGAGATCTTCGTGGGTCAGAACGCGAAGGTCGAGTACGTCTCGCTGCAGAACCTCGCCCGCGACACCTGGCACTTCGCCTCGCACCGCGCGCGGGTCGAGCGCGACGCCGAGCTCGATTGGGTCGCGGGCGGCTTCGGCTCCAAGAAGGGCAAGGTGCGGATCGAGAACGACCTCGCCGGTCAGGGTGCGACCTCGCGCGTGACGGGCGCCTACTTCGCCGACGGCGACCAGCACCTCGACTACGACACGCTGCAGGAGCACCTGGCCCCGAATACGACCTCGGACTTCGCGTTCAAGGGTGCACTGCGCGACCAGGCGACCGCGGTCTGGCGCGGCATGATCCGCGTCGAGCCCGACGCGCAGAAGACGAACGCCTACCAGGAGAACCGCAATCTCCTGCTCTCGCCGAAGGCACACGCGGACTCGATCCCGGGCCTCGAGATCCGGGCGAACGACGTCCGCTGCACGCACGGTGCGACGGTGAGCCAGGTCGACCGCGAGCAGCTCTTCTACGCAATGGCCCGCGGCCTCACGCAGGCGAACGCCGAGCGGCTGATCCTGCGCGGCTTCTTCCAGGACGTGCTCGACCGCATCGAGCTCGAGCCGGTGCGTGAGGCACTGGGTGAAGCGCTCGAGGCCCGCATCCCGCAGGGCTAGCGCCTAACTGGGCAGAGTTGCGAGGCTGCCTTGAGAGCGCTGCAGCTCAACCAGAGATGATCGCGGCGCCGCGGTAGCAAGCCCGGCGGTACCTGCGGGTCGCTTGATCGCAGCGCGCTTTCCGCTTCGCCGTCTCGGCGTCGAGTGAGCTCAGGATCGACCCGATTCCCTCCCAGCAGTACTCGCGCATGCCGGCCGGAGCAGTGTTGCAGAGCCCCTTTGCCCGTCGCGGGCCTACGTCTGTATAGGCCATGTCCTTGGCGGCTGCGTAGACACACTCGCGGGCCATGTTCCCGGCCTTGCTGCAGATGTCGAGGATCCGCGGAGCGTTCAGTCTCGTGAAACCCGAGGCGTCACGCCCCATTGACTGGAAGCAGACCTTGACCCAGCCCGGCTCGCTGCGCCGGCAGATCTTCGCCGTCTTCGCCCAGTTGTACTTGACGTTCGGAAGGATGCGCGCGGTCACCAGGTCGTAGCAGTAGAACTTGTACTTCTCCGCAACGGAGTTGCATGGATAGAGCAGGTCGTTGTTCTTGAGCCAGCGCGACTTCACGCCGTAGGAGGACTGGTAGTTCTCCATGAAGACGCCGCCGGTGCACGAGGTGGCATCCCATTGGTCTCGGAGCTTGTCGCAGGTGTGCAGCGAAACAGGTAGGTCGTAACCGGTGTAGATCATCAGCCCGTGCCCGAGGCCGTGGACACATTGATAGGCGATGAACTGACTCGTGCGGATCTTCGGGTCGTCGCAGAACTTCCTCGCCGCGGACCCGAGCTGGCTTTGGGAGATCCCGAGGAAGGCTCGTTCGAGAATGCCGTGGTAGTACCCCGAGGTACAGCTGGGCCTGCCTGCCACGAACGCCTGGCCGACGTTGCCGTTGTAATGCTTGAGGGCCCCGCCCCCGATCGCGTGCGCGATCCGGTGGCAGTCGGCTTCGATCGGTCCCGGCTGCTTGATCTTCTCGTCGAACAGGTCGAGCGCGGCCTTGGGGCCATCGTTGTACGAGATGTTCGCAAAGGCTTGCTCATAGCAGTGGTTGTCGCCTGCAGCACAGTCCTCCAGCTTCGTGTCGTCGGGCTGGAACCCGGCCGCGACGGAGCCGCCGCCCGTCGCCTTCCTGGTCGCATCCGCGACGAATTCGGCCACGTGACCGATCTCGGTTCCGCTGAGCTTGCCTGCGAACGAAGGCATGCCGACGCCTCCGTTCTTGACCTGGCGCGCGACAGTGGACGTGTTCGGCTTAAGGTCGTCGAGATTAGGCCCCGCTGTTCCGGTCGCCTTCGCCACAGCCAGCGTATGGCAGTTCCCGCACCCGGCGTCGGCGAAGACCTTGGCCCCCGGCGAGCTCGAGGCCGAGGTGGCGGACTTGTGGCCTCCCCCGCAGCCACAGACCGCTAGGGCCACGACCCCCGCGATTGCCAATGCTCGAAGACTCGCTGCAACGGACACTCGTCGCATTGAAGCCGAACACTCTGTGGTCAGTCGAGCTTCACCCGCAAGCAGTAGGCGTTTGCCGACATCGTGGCTACGCTTTGCTGCGGTTTGGGGGTCATCGGCGATCACTCCGCCAGGTCGGGCGTTGCTGGTCTGTCGTCGAAATCGCGGCTGCGGACCCCTGGGTCCTTCGCTCTCGTGCTCGGGGTCGGGGCGGGTCTGACTTCACTGGTGGTCTACGCCCGGTCGGGTTACGGCCATCCCATGCTCCTGCTGTGGCTGACAGGTCTCATCGGGATGGCGATCTTCTTCGCAAGCCGCTCGCTGACCTTGCCGCGCATCGACTTCTTGGACGTGGCACTGCCAGGCGCGCTCGTCCTGGCCCTGTCGCCTCTCTACCTCGTCGCGCTCTATCGCTGGCCCGTGCAGGTCGGCTCCGACGAAGTGGCGATCATGGACGTTTCGAAGTCGTACGCCAACCTGCCCGATGTCGATCCGTTCGGGGTTAGCTTCTACCTCAGCCGGCCGGCGCTCCTCTTCATCGGCTGGGGGAAGCTCGGCAACCTGCTCGGCGGAGTCGACCTCTACCACATGCGCCTCCTGCACGCGCTCTGTGGATTGCTCGTGGTCGCCGCTTCGTATGCGCTTCTCCGGCAGGTTCTCCCTCGCCGGTGGGCGCTCTTCGCGACGCTGCTCGTCGGGACGAGTCACGCCTTCTTCATGATCAGCCGCCTCGCGATGCGCGAGAACACGGCCGTCCTCGCCGAAGTCGTCGCCTTCGCGCTGCTGCTGTGGGGCCTTCGCAACGACGACGAGCTGGCCACCTTCCTCGGCGGCCTCGCAGCCGGGCTCGGGTTCTACGTCTACTCACCCTCTCGGATTGCGTTTCCGCTCTGGCTGTTGTTCCTGGTCGGCCTGGCGCTGGTGTTCCGCTCGCGATTCCCTGCGAGGAAGCTCCTCGTGCTCGGCTCGATCGCCGTCGCGGGTTGTGCCCTGATGGCCGCGCCGATCACGATCGCCGAATCGAAGCTCCCTGCGGATGCCTTCCAGCCAAACCAGGAGACGTTCCTGTTCTACGACCACGCGAGGGACGTCCAGCGCGACTGGGTCTTCGAGGACAGCCAGTGGGGCGGATATGAAAAGAACGCCAAATGGGGCCTGACGACGTTCAACAACAACATCCAGGATCACGGCTGGATCTACCCCAACCCGGCGCACGGGTTCCTCGATCCGCTCAGCGGCATCCTGCTCTGGCTCGGGGCCGGAGTCGTCGGCGTGGGCCTCTGGCGCCGGCGCGACGACGAGGGCGCGTTCCTGATGCTCGGGAGCTTCATTGCGCTCTGGCTCTCGTTCGCCCTCGTCATCAACAAGGCCCCGAACTACACGCGGCTGCTGATCACGGTCCCGTTCGTCGCGTACCTGGTCACGCAGGCCGTTCGCTGGTTGGCCGGCAGGTGGAGATCGGTCAGCTACGGCCCCGCAGCTGTGGTTGGTGCCGTCGCCGCGGCGGTCGTGGTCTGGAACGTGGCCATTGCCTGGGACTTCGTCCAGAAGGGACGCTCATCCGGCGATCCGATTGGAAGTACGGGGCGCTACGTCGAGGCGCACAGGGACGTTCCCGGTCAGAAGTTCTTCATCTCCACCCCGACTCAGCAGTCGACGGATCTGAGCTACTTCGTCTGGGGCCCGGCCGAGGAGCGGTTGCGCTCATTCGCTCGCGACGCAGCACAGGTGAATCCGGCGATCGATCCGACTCAGTTGACGAGCTTTCGTGCCACTCCGCCATTCGCTCTCTTCATGAGGCGGGGGGTCTGGTCACCGGCTGAGAGCTACCTCGGCGACAGATATCCACGTGGTCGCCTACGGAACATCACTCCGGACGGGACGCGAGTTGTGTTCGAGGTTCCAAGCTAGTCGGGCAGGCCGGCGGCTTACACGCCCGCGCCGCTCAGGCACTGGGTGAGGTCTTCGCCCTTGGCGATCTGCTCGCAGGCGGCCCGCTTGCCCTCTGAGTCGGCATGTTGCGTGCCGAGGATCGTCCCGAGCCCGTAGAAGCAATAGCCCCTGAACCTCGTCTTTACGATCTCGCAGAAGGCCTTCCCGGCGGGGTCGCGCGCGTTGTTGTTGTAAACGTCCCTGGCCGCCCCGTAGATGCATTCCTTCTCGCCGCTTCCAGCCATGGCGCAGAGATTCCTCATCTGCTGGGGATCGCGCACGGCTGCGCCGGAGACATCGCGCCCGTAGGACTGGAAGCAGATGTCGACGGCGGTGGCGCCCGGCTGGATCTGAATCTTCTCGCTGCGCCTGCACCAGTCCGCGGTCTTCACCCAGTCGCCGCCGACGTTGGGAAGGATGTGCGAGGTGACGAGCAGGTAGCAGTAGAGCTTGTCGCTGCGCTGGACGATCTTGCTGTTGCACGGATAGAGCAGGTTCTTCGTGCTCAGCCACCTCGAGCGCAGGCCGAAGGACGAGCTCTGATTCTCCATGAAGACGCCGCCGCTGCACATGACGGACTCCGTCGGCTGGAGGTGGTGGCAGTACTTGAGCGCCTCCGGCAGGTCGAGGCCGGTGTAGAGCATCAGCCCGTGGCCGAGGCCATGGTTGCACTGGTAGTAGTTGAACGCGTTGGCTTTGATCTCCGGGTCGTTGCAGGCAGTACTCGCGACGCTTGCGACTCGGTCGGCAGCGACCCCGGCGAGCTTCCACTGTAGGAGCCCGTGGTAGTAGCCGGAGCCGCAGGTGCCGTTCCCGGCGGCGAATGCCTTGCCCACGTCGCCCTCGTAGTGGAGCAGGCCGCCGGCTCCGATCTTGTGCGCGATCGGGTGGCAGTCGCCCCGGACGACCGGGTCCGTGGCTGAGAGCTCGGCGAGCTTGTCGAGTGCGGCCTTCGGGCCATCCTCGTAGGCGAGGTTGCCGAAGGCCTGCTCAAAGCAGCCTCCGTCCCCGTGGCAGTCGTCGATCTGCTTGTCGTCGGGCTTGAAGGAGATCTTGCCGGCGGATCCGGTCCCGGCCGAGGTAGCGACGAAGGCCGCGACCTGGCGAATCTCCTCAGCACTCAGCTTGTCGGCGAAGGAAGGCATCCCGTTGCCGCCTTTCCGCACCTGCTTCTCGACGCGCTCCTGGTTCGGCCGCAGCTCGTCGAGGTTCGGCCCGACCTTGCCGCCGGCGCCGGCCGTCGCAAGCGTGTGGCAGCCGCCGCAGCCGGCGTCTGCGAAGACCTTCGCGCCCGGCGAGACGCCGCCCTCGATGCGCGCGTTCGCCGACTTCTTGCCGTTGCCGCCGCACCCCGCAGTGACGAGCAAGACCAGGCCGAGCGCGAGCACGGGCAGGAGAAGCGAGCGGGCAATGCGCACGGATCACATTGAAGCGAAAGGCCCGACGAGGGCGAAACGAGTACCGACCCGCTTCAAGAGGCGCGGCCGCTGTATCTCGTGGGCGAGACGCAGGGAATCTTGAGCCCGGCGTCCGCCGAGCCCAGCCTCGTGGCGACCGAGCGCTCGGGGGTACGATAAGTCCGTGGCTCTGAGGACATCCCCCAAGCTCGACGCGTCCAAGTTGCGGGCCGATTTTCCGATCTTCGAGCAGCAGATCCACAGCAAGCCGCTGGCGTACCTCGACTCGGCGGCGACGGCGCAGAAGCCGCGCCAGGTGCTCGACGCTCTCCGCACGTTCTACGAGACGTCCTACGCGAACGTCCATCGCGGCGTCTACGAGCTTTCCGAGCGCGCGACGGCGGGCTACGAAGGCGCACGCCAGAAGCTCGCCGTGTTCGTCAACGCGCCCTCGGAGCGGGAGGTCATCTTCACCCGCAACGCGACCGAGGGCCTGAACCTCGTCGCCTACGCCTGGGGGCTCGTGAACCTCGGCCCGGGCGATCTCGTGGTCGTCACCGAGCTCGAGCATCACTCGAACTTCGTCCCCTGGCAGTACATCGCGAAGAGGACCGGGGCCGGCTTCCGGATGATCCCGCTCGACGAGCAGGGCGAGCTCGACCTCGGCGAGCTCGACGCCGTCGCGCAGGACGGGAACGTCAAGGTCCTCGCGTGCAATCTCGTCTCCAACTCACTGGGCACGATCAATCCCGTGGAACGGATCTCGGCCTGGGCGCACGAGCAGGGCGCGATCATGGTCGTCGACGCGGCTCAGGCCGCTCCCCATAAGGCGATCGACGTCCAGGCGCTCGGCTGTGACTTCCTGGCGTTCTCGGCCCACAAGATGTGCGGCCCGACGAGCGTCGGCGCGCTCTGGGGCCGCCGCGAGCTGCTCGAGGGGATGGAGCCGTTCAACCTCGGCGGGCACATGATCAGGGCGGTTCGCTTCGAGAAGACGACCTGGGGCGAGGTGCCGGCGAAGTTCGAGGCGGGCACGCAGCCGATCGCGGAGGCGGTCGGCTTCGGCGCCGCGGCCGACTACCTCGCGGCGATCGGGCTCGACGCGGTCGAGCAGCACGAGCACGAACTCGCCGCGTACGCGCTCGACCGGCTCGCCGAGCTTCCCGGGGTCAAGGTCTACGGGCCACCGGCCGACCGCCGGGCGGGCATCGTCTCCTTCAACGTCGAGGGGATCCACCCGCACGACGTGGCGCAGGTGCTCGATCTCGAAGGAGTCGCGATCCGCGCCGGCCACCACTGCTGCCAGCCGCTCATGCAGAAGCTCGGTGTGGCGGCGACGAATCGTGCGAGCTTTTACCTCTACACGCTTCCGGACGAGATCGACCGGCTCGTCGAAGGCGTGCACAAGGCCAAGAAGGTCTTCGGCTGAGGCGCCGCTTGCGGTGCCGTCTGAAATGACCGGTCGAACCGCCTGAACTCCGCAGAACGGCGACGAACCCCCCTTCGCTAGGCTCGGTAGAGCCGATGAGCGATTTCTACCGCGAGGTCATCATTGACCACTACAAGAACCCGCGCGGGCACGGGGCGATCGAGGCACCCGATGCGACCGCGGAGGGGCTGAACCCGCTCTGCGGCGACGAGGTCTCGATCTCGGTCGCCCTCGGCAAGGACGGGGAAACGATCGACGAGATCAAGTTCGAGGGCAGGGGCTGCGCCATCAGCCAGGCGGCGACCTCGATGCTGACCGAGATGGTGCAGGGCCGTTCCGCGACCGACGTCGCGACGCTGCCGAAGGAGGAGTTGCTCGAAGAGATCGGCATCCAGCTGTCGCCGGTCCGGCTCAAGTGTGCGCTGCTCGGGCTCGGCGTGCTCAAGGTCGCGCTCCACCGGGCGAAGGGGACGCCGCTCCCCGAGGAGTGGGCCGGGCTCGCGAACGAGCTCGAGATCTCCTAGGCACTGGCGTGGCGCTCGTCAACGTCGCGCCGCTGGAGGAGTTCCCGCCCGGCTCGGTCAAGATCGTCCACGCGGGAGAGATCGCGGTCGGCGTCTACAACCTGAGCGGCGAGCTTTATGCGATCGAGGACCGCTGCTCACACGACAACGGGCCGCTTGCCGAAGGTGACTTCGACCCGGATGACGGGGTCGCGATCTGTCCTCGGCACGGAGCGCGCATCGACATCCGGACGGGACGCCCACTCTCGCTGCCGGCGGTCCTGCCGGTTGAGACCTTCCCCGTCGTCGTCGAGGACGGGATCGTCAAGGTGGACGTGGGTTAGTGCTCGACGACCGAGTTCGTTCCGTGCTCGCGCGGCTCGAGGCCGAGGATGCGGAGGAGCGGGAGGCAGGCGTGCCGCGGGAGCAGCGCTCACGCCAGGTCGCCCGCACGACGGGGCAGTTTCTCTTCGCTCTCGTCGCCCCACAGTGGGATTGCGAGGTACTCGAGGTCGGCGGCTCGCGCGGGTATTCGTCGATCTGGCTCGGCGCGGGCGTGCGCCATCTCGGGGGGCGCGTCCTCTCGCTGGAGGCCGATCCTGCGAAGTGCGAGGCCTGGGGGCGGAACGTCGCCGATGCCGGTCTCGAGGACTGGCTGGAGCTCGTCGAGGGCGATGCCTTCGAGGCGCTGCCGCAGATCCAGGACGTCTTCGACATCGTCTTCATCGACGCCGAGAAGGACGACTACGAGGCACTGTTCCAGCTCACGCGGGACAAGGTCGAGCCGGGCGCTCTCTTCGTCGCCGACAACGTGCTCTCGCACGCGGACACTCTGGCCGAGTACTCCGCGGCCCGGCACGCCGACCCCACGCTCGAGAGCGTGACCGTCCCGCTCGACCGAGGCCTGGAGCTCTCGGTCGTGCTCGCCGAGCAGTCTTGAGCGCCGAGGCGGCTCTGCCCACTTGACGTATGTCCTTCCTGAGCCGCTACAGTTCGATCAACCGCGGAAAGGAGGTGGTCCGGCTTGACAGATTCCAGTACGGGCAGTGGAGGTACCAACGGGTAGAGGCGTGTCCCCGAGACCTACGGGGAATCGTCTAGCCAACGTAGGGGGCTCGCGCTACGCGCCGCCAGCTCGGTACCGAGCCGGCCGGAAGCGCCTCTACTAATCCAACGTTGGTTACCGGACTGGGGGCCGCCTTCGGGTGGCCCCTACTCTTTTCCCGAAGGTGCGGGGCTCGATCGGCGTCTCGCTGTTGACGCGGTAGGCGTCTGCGCCTCCGGCATTAGACGGCGCGGCGCAGCTGCTCGTCCAGGGAGACGAGCGGGAGCTGGAACGTCTGCACGGCCTCGTCGTTCGTGACGACGTTGTCGCCGTGCTCGAGCATCTTCAGGAGATCGCGAGTGAGCGGGATGTTCCCAGGCAGCCGCT
>DASWDJ010000066.1:0-24464 GCA_036395295.1 Gaiellaceae bacterium
GGCGCGCTCGTCCCGTGGTCGACAGGCGGCTCGAGCTTCTACGAGGCGGTGATCCAGGGCATCGCGGACAAGTGGGAGATCGACCTCGACAAGCCGTGGCAGGACCTGACCGCCGAGGAGCAGGACCTCTTCCTCTACGGCACCGACGGGGAGCGGATCTACATCCGCTACCGGAACCGTATGGGGCGCCGTCGCTCCTACATGCTCGCCTTCGAGGGCATCGTCAAGAACCTCGAGCGGCGCTACCGCGAGACGGATTCGTCGCAGCAGCGCGAGCGGATCGAGGAGTACATGAGCTTCCGCCCTTGCCCGCAGTGCGGCGGCGCCCGCCTCAAGCCCGAGGTGCTCGCGGTCACGGTCGGCGAGCAGAACATTCACGAGTTCTCGCGCATGTCGGTCATGCGCGCGATCGAGTTCCTCGACGCGCTCGAGCTGACCCAGACCGAGCAGCTGATCGGTGCGCGGATCATCAAGGAGATCCGCGAGCGGCTGACCTTCCTCGACAACGTCGGTGTCGGCTATCTCCAGCTCGATCGTGCCGCGGCCACGCTCTCGGGCGGCGAGGCGCAGCGGTTGCGGCTGGCGACGCAGATCGGGTCACAGCTCGTCGGCGTCCTCTACATCCTCGACGAGCCCTCGATCGGGCTCCACCAGCGCGACAACGGGAAGCTGATCGGCACGCTCGAGCGGCTGCGCGACCTCGGCAACACCGTGCTCGTCGTCGAGCACGACGAGCAGATGATGCGCGCGGCCGACCACCTGGTCGACATGGGGCCGGGTGCGGGTGAGCACGGGGGGCACGTCGTCGCGGAAGGGTCGGCGGCGAGCGTGGAGCGCAACGCGGAGTCGATCACAGGCCAGTTCCTGTCCGGGAAGCGCGAGATCGCCGTCCCCGAGCGCCGCACCGAGGATGTCGGCTCCTTCTGGGTCCGCGGGGCCTCGCAGCACAACCTGAAGGAGATTGACGTCGAGTTCCCGGTCGGCAAGTTCATCACCGTCACCGGCGTCTCCGGTTCCGGGAAGTCGACGCTCGTGAACGAGATCGTCTTCAAGGCGCTCGCCAACCGGCTGCACCGCATGCGTGTGAAGCCGGGGGAGCATGCGAGCTGCGAGGGCATCGAGTGCTACGACAAGGTGATCGACATCGACCAGTCGCCGATCGGGCGAACTCCCAGGTCGAATCCGGCGACCTACACCAAGTTGTTCGACCACATCCGCGAGCTCTACTCGCTCACGCCCGAGGCCAAGGTGCGCGGGTACAAGCCCGGCCGCTTCTCGTTCAACGTGCGGGGCGGGCGCTGCGAGACGTGCAAAGGCGACGGGACGATCAAGATCGAGATGCACTTCCTGCCCGACGTCTACGTCCCGTGCGAGACCTGCCATGGCCGGCGCTACAACCGGGAAACGCTCGAGGTGCGCTTCAAGGGCAAGTCGATCGCGGATGTCCTGGAGATGTCGGTCGAGGAGGCGCTGCGCTTCTTCGCCAAGATCCCGAAGCTGCGCCGGCGCCTGCAGACGCTGCACGACGTCGGGCTCGACTACATCAAGCTCGGCCAGCCGGCGACGACGCTCTCCGGGGGTGAGGCGCAGCGCGTGAAGCTGGCCTCGGAGCTGTCGAAGATTGCGACCGGGCGGACGCTCTACATCCTCGACGAGCCGACGACCGGCCTCCACTTCGCCGACATCGAGAAGCTGCTCGAGGTGCTCCAGCGGCTGGTCGACGCGGGGAACACAGTGCTCGTGATCGAGCACAACCTCGACGTCATCAAGCAGGCGGATTGGATCATCGACCTCGGCCCAGAGGGTGGCGAGGCCGGCGGAGAGGTGATCGCGACGGGCACGCCGGAGCAGGTCGCGGAGGTCGACGAGTCGGCGACCGGGCGCTATCTGCAAGCGGTCCTGCCCAAGAAGGCCGCCGCGGCGGCGTAGGTAGAGGCCCAACCTCCGGTACGACGACGATCCGGGCGGTTCGCGGCATCCGGGCGAGCCTATGGGACCTCCAGCCGGGGCGCGTTCGTATCTCAAGCATGGGCAGGCTCGTCGTCCTCGGCCTCACGATCGCTTTCCTGCTGGTCTCGTCCGGCGCCGCCGAAGGCGACCACTGGCTGCGCTACGAGCAGAGAGGCCTGGGGCTCTCGGTGAGCCACCCACCCGGCTGGCAACCGATCCTCCACCACCTCACCGATTGCAGCAACCCCGTCGAGGTGATCGACCTCGGCGGCCCGGGCCGCTCGCTCTTCATGCTCCAGGAAACGGGAACGCGCGGACTCCCTCGCCGCCCGGGCCGGTTCCGCTTGGTCGGGGAGCCGAGCCCACTGGAGTGTTGTGCGCCGACGAGTCAGCCGGGCTGGGTGCTGCCGTTTCAGGACGCCGGTCGGGGGTTCTACGCGTATCTCTACGCGGGCAGCCTCGATCGGCGTTCGGAGGTTCTCGGCATCCTCAACAGCCTCAAGGTGACGCCCCGCTAGGCTGACCGCGTGATCTCGCGCGCCGAGCGAAGGCCGTCTCTTCAAAGGGAGTGGTGGCTCCGGGCGCTTGCCATCCTCCAGAGTCCGCGCTCCGTGTTGTCGGCCCTGCGAGACGATTCGCGCGACGCCGCGGAGGCGCGTCAGGAGCCCGTGATGGCGATCGTCATCCTGGCCGGAATCGCGGGCGTGCTCTCGACATCGCTGGCCGGGCGCCTACTCGACGATCCAAAGTTCGACGGGGTTTCGATCGCGATGTGGGCCTTTCTCGGGGGCGGCTTCTACGGCCTGGTCGTCTACTGGCTTGGCGGCCTCATGGTTTATGCCCTCGCCCATGGCGTCGGCGCGAGCAGCTCATACCGCCAGGCCAGACATGTGGTCGGGCTCGCGGCCGCCCCGGTCGCGCTCTCGCTCCTGCTTCTCTGGCCGGTGCGGATCGCGATCTACGGCGGTGACGTCTTTCGAAGCGGGGGCTCCGATTCCGGGCTCGGCGACAGCATCTTCGATGGTCTCGTCGCGCTGTCTTTCGCCTGGTTCTTCGGCCTTGTCGCGCTCGGGCTCGTCGAGCTGAAGCGCACGAGCTCGTCGTCAGTCATCTCGTAGGTGTGCTCGTCCTCGGGGAACGTTCCCGAGCGCACCTCCTCGGCGTAGTGCTCGAGCGCGTCGCGGATCTCCCGCGAGAGGTTCGCATAGCGCTTGACGAAGCGCGGGAGATGGCCTTCGGTGAGCCCGAGTAGGTCGTGGTAGACGAGCACCTGCCCGTCGCACTCGCGCCCGGCTCCGATCCCGATCGTCGGCACCGTCAGGCGACGCGTGATCTCCGCCGCGACCGGAGCGGGGACAGCTTCGAGCACGACGGCGAAGGCTCCGGCCTGCTCGAGCTCGAGCGCGCCCTCGACGAGGTGCCTCGCCTTCTCCGCAGTTTTGCCCTGGGTCTTGAAGCCCCCGAGCATCGTCGCCGACTGCGGGGTCAGCCCCACGTGCCCCATGACCGGGATTCCCGCTTCCACGATCGACCGCACGCGCGAGACCGACGTGCCCGCCCCCTCGAGCTTGACCGCGTCGGCGCCCGCTTCCTTCACGAAGCGGACCGCGTTCTCGACCGCCTTCTCGTCCGAGACCTGGAACGAGCCGAAGGGCATGTCGCCGATCACGATCGGACGCCGGGCCGCGCGCGCCACAGTCCGCGTCAGGAAGAGCATCTCGTCCATTGTCACCGGCACAGTCGTCCCCTCGTAGCCGAGCACGACCATCGCGGCCGTGTCGCCGACGAGGATGACGTCGATCCCCGCATCCTCGGCGAAGCGGGCGCCCGGCGCGTCGTAGGCGGTGACCATCACGATCTTCTCGCCGCGCCCCTTCATCTGCGCGAGCTCGGGCAGCGGCAGCTTTCCCTTCGGCGGTGTGCTCACGTGGGCTCTCCTTTTCCCGTGCGCCCGAGCCAGGATGAATCCTGGCTCGGGATTTCCAAAATTATGTTGTCGATGAGTCGGGTCTTGCCGACGCGCACGGCGGCGGCGAGGACTCGCTGCCCGTCGAGATCGGCCACTTCCACGTAGTCGACGTCGAGGCCACGCAGCAGGCTGCGCGCCTGAGCGGGATCCTTGGTCGCGAGCGCGCGCGGGAGTGCGAGCGCAGCCTGTCGCTCTGCCGGCGAGAGATAGGCGTTCCGGGACGAGATCGCGAGCCCGTCTTCGTCTCGCACCGTCGGCAGGACGCGGATCTCGACCTCGAGATTCAGGTCGCTCGCCATCCGCTTGACGACTGCCGCCTGCTGGGCGTCCTTTTGGCCGAAGTAGGCCCGCTGCGGCCGGACGATGTTGAAGAGCTTGAGGCACACCGTCGCGACTCCGCGAAAATGGCCCGGCCGGAACTCGCCCTCGAGCCGTCTTCCCAGCTCCCCGACGTCGACCCAGGTGTCGTAGCCCTTCGGGTAGAGCTCCTCGGTGGCGGGCGCGAACAGGATGTCCACACTGGCCTTCTCCCCCAGGCGCAGGTCGCGTTCCTCGTCCCGCGGATAACGGTCGAGGTCCTCGCCCGGGCCGAACTGCGCGGGATTGACGAAGAGACTCGCGACGACCACGTCGTTCTCCTCCCGGGCCGCTGCGAACAGCGAGAGGTGTCCCTTGTGAAAAGCGCCCATGGTGGGCACGAGGCCGACCGAATCGAGCCCTTTGGGCAGTTCGGCGATCCGCCGAATGACCTTCATCGCACCGCCAGCGCGGCCGTCGCGTCGGCGAGCGCGCGGTAGAGATGCTCCAGCTGCGGTCGGCGTTCGCGGATCGACATGAGGTGCGCCTCCACGGTCTCCCAGTCGCCGCGCTCGATAGGCCCCGTCAGCTCGAACCGGTTGTCGATCACCCGGCGCATGAGCGGGACGAGTGCCTCCGGCGGCGCGCCTGCCGCCTCGACGAGATCGGCCGCGGCGCGGTGGAGCGTGACGAGGAAGTTCGACGCGACGACTGCGCCGGCGTGGTAGAGAGCGCGGTCCGCGTCGTCGAGCTCGAACGGCTCGAGGCCGAGCTCGCGCGCGAGCCAGAGCCCGACTTCACGCCCCCCGTCGTTCTCCGCGCTGACGGCGGCGGCGGCGCCGTCGAGCTGCTCAGGTCCCCGCGCGCGGGAGAACGTCTGCAGCGGGTGGAGGCCGAAGCGCCGCTCATGCGGAGCGAGCGCAGCGAGCGGAGTGGCACCGCTCGTATGCCCGACCCAGGGACCGAGTGCAATCGCCTGCGCGACCTCGCTGATCGCCCGATCGGGGACGCAGAGCAGGACGAGCTCTGCTTCGTCGCCGTTCAGCTCGAGGCCGCGTTCGCGCAGCCGAGCGGAGACCGCAGAACCCACTCGGCCGGAGCCGACGATTCGAATCGTTTTGACCACAAGAGCTCCAGTTCCGTAACGGATACCGGGCAAGCAGAGATTAGCTGCTCCCGATCGAGTGACCGGAAACGGGGGAGCAAGCACGCCGCGGCACTTGCCGATACTTGTGTCGAGTTTGCCGCGTTCGCAGCCGTCGCCGCACCCGAAACGGGACGGCCAACGCGGCAAGTTGGAAGGGCCTCACGTCCCGAGGCGCCAGAGCTGCGAAATTGCTCCGGAAGATGAAGCCGGCCCCGGTCACCGAGGAGCCGGCTTCGTCATTTGCGGCGCGTCCGGGAGTGCGCCTAAACTCTCGCGGCGATGCCGATCTACGAATACGTGTGCATGGAGTGCGAGTCGCACTTCGAGGAGCTCGTCCGTAACGGCGAGGCGGTCAATTGCCCCGACTGCGAGACCTCGAACGTGCGCAGGCAGCTCTCCGTGTTCGCGACTCACGGCACCGCCGAACAGCTGCCGAGCTACGGCGGAACGATGTCGGCCGGAGGCGGTTGTTGCGGCGGGAGCTGTGGCTGTCACTGAGCTAGACGCGTACGCGGCGCAGACTGCCGCCTGCACCCGGTGCCGGCTCGCCGAGGGCAGGACGCAGGTCGTCTTCGGCAACGGTGACCCCAGCGCGGACCTGATGTTCGTCGGCGAGGCGCCGGGCTTCCACGAGGACCAGCAGGGCGTCCCGTTCGTCGGTCAGGCCGGCAAGCTCCTGGATCAGCTACTGGCAGGCATCGGTCTCAGCCGGGACATGGTCTTTGTGGTCAATGTCCTGAAATGCCGTCCCCCGGGCAATCGCGACCCGATGCCGGACGAGATCGAAGCTTGCGAGAGCCATCTCTTCCGGCAGGTCGAGCTCATCCAGCCGAAGGTGGTGGCGACACTCGGAAACTTCTCTACGAAGCTCCTCTCCGGAAAGCAGCTCGGAATCACCCGAGTGCACGGCCAGGAGCAGCAGGTGCCGCTCGGCGGCCGGAGCGTCCTGCTCTATCCGCTCTACCACCCCGCCGCCGCCCTCTACACCCCCCCGATGCTCAAGGTCCTGCAGGAGGACTTCCGCCGCATCCCGGAGTTGCTCGGCCGGGTCGTCGAGCCCGAGCCTGAGCCCGCCCCCTTGCTTGTCGCCGAGCCCGCGGTTCAGCTGGGCCTCTTCTAGTACGTTCGGCGACATGGAGCTCGAGTCGTCCTCGCCCGAGGAGACGGAGCGCATCGCCGCGGAGCTCGCGGCTGAGCTGCGGCCCGGAGACGTAGTCACCGTCGCGGGCGAGCTCGGCTCGGGCAAGACGACATTCGTCCGCGGTGCCTGTCACGCACTCGGCGTCGAGGGCCCGGTGACGAGCCCTACTTACTCCATCGGCCATCGGTACCGTGGAGACGTGGACGTGTCCCATCTCGATCTGTATCGCTTCGAGAGCGTCTCGCCTGCCGAGTGGGGCGATCTCGAGCCCTATTTCGACGGCGCGGTCTGCTTCGTCGAGTGGCCGGAGGCGGCGGGCGAGTCGCTGCCCTCGCCGCGGTTCCGCGTCGAGTTGCGGCATGCGGGAGCCGACCACAGGATGATTCAGCTCGAAAGTGTTGATCCTGGCGTTTGACACGGCCACGAGCGTGGCCACGAGCGCTCTGGTGGAGGACGGCGAAACGCTCGGTGAGCGGGTTGGACTTCCCGGCCGCCTGCTGGAGGACGTGAACGAGCTCCTCGAGCAGGCAGATGCCGGGCCGACCGAGCTGAATGGCATCGTCGCCGGCACCGGCCCTGGGAGCTTCACCGGGCTCCGGATGGGCCTCGCGGCCGCGCGCGCGTTGGGGCTCGCACTGGATGTGCAGGTCGCAGGCGTTTCGACCCTCGACGCGCTGGCGGCGGGCGCCCCGGGCGCCCTCCCGGTCATCGACGCGCGCCGGAAGGAGATCTTCACTCTCATCGAGGGAGAACCTGTCGCGCTCGGCCCGGACCGGCTTGGTCACAGTCTGTTGCCAGGTCAGGTTTGCGTCGGCGACGGAGCCGTTCGCTACCGCGAAGTGCTCGAGGCGGCCGGCGCCGAGGTTCCGCCGGACGGCAGCCTGCTGCACGTTCCGCACGCACGCCTCCATGCACGGCTCGCAGAGAGCTTCGGGCCTGCTGAGCTCGTCGAGCCGATCTACGTGCGCGCGCCCGACGCTGACAGGGTGCTCGAATGACGATCGAGTTCCGGAAGCTGAAGCTCCGCGATCTGACCGCGATCGAGGAGATCGAGCGCAGCTCGTATCCGACTCCGTGGTCGCGCTCGATGTTCGCGGGGGAGCTCGCGAAGCCGTCCTCGATCTGCCTCGGCGCGATCGACGTGGAGGCGAACCGGCTCGTCGGCTACTTGATCATCTCCCGCTACGTCGACGCGTGGCACGTGATGAACATCGCCGTCGCGAAGGACTACCGCCGCCGGAGGATCGCCACGCGCCTGATCGAGCGCCTGTTCGAGGTCACCTCCGGCGACGGCCGGCGCGGCTACACGCTCGAAGTCCGCGTCTCGAACGAGGCCGCGATCCGTCTCTACGAGAGCCTGGGCTTCAAGGCCCGAGGCGTGCGGCGGGGCTACTACACCGACAATCGGGAAGACGCGCTGATCATGTGGAAGGACCCGGTTCGAGAGCCGGCCAGCGCTTGATGCGAGTTTGTGTTGCAATGCACAAGCAAGTGATCGCGACTGGAAAGCGACTCGACGTGCTCGTAGCGGCTGAGTGATGCAACACAAGGTCATCCTGGGACTGGAAACGTCGTGTGACGAGACCGCGGCGGCGCTCGTCACCGAGGACGGTCGGATTCTCGCCAACGTCGTCGCTTCCCAGGCCGACCTGCATGCACGTTACGGCGGGGTCGTGCCCGAGGTCGCTTCGCGGAGGCACCTCGAGCTCGTGACGCCGGTCGTCCGCGAAGCTCTGGAGCAGGCGGGAATGAGTCTGAACGAGGTCGGGCGGGTGGCCGTGACGCGAGGGCCTGGCCTGATCGGCGCCCTGCTCGTCGGTCTGTCGGCGGCGAAGGCGCTCGCGTGGGCGCTGCGGCTGCCGCTCGTGCCCGTCGACCACCTGCACGGCCACGTCGCGTCGCTCTTTCTGGAGCCCGATCCCGTCGAACCGCCGTTTCTCTGCCTGCTCGCGAGCGGTGGCCACACGTTGCTGCTCGACGTCCGCGATCAGGCGGGCTACCACGTCCTCGGCTCGACGCTCGACGACGCAGCCGGGGAGGCCTTCGACAAGGGCGCGCGCCTGCTCGGCCTCGGGTATCCGGGTGGGGTCGAGATCGACCGCCGGGCGCGCGAAGGCGACCCGGAGGCCTTCGACTTTCCGGTCGCGCGGGTTCCCGGGCTCGACTTCTCGTTCTCGGGCCTGAAGACGGCCCTGCTCTACAAGGTGCGCGACCTGGGGCCTGACGAGCTCGAGCGCCGGCGGGCCGATCTCGCCGCCTCCTACCAGCGGGCGATCGTCCGCGCGCTCGTCGAGCGGACGCTGGCTGCGGCTGAGCAGATCGGAGCCGAGCGGATCGCCCTCGTCGGCGGGGTCGCGGCCAACTCGGAGCTGCGCGCCTCGCTTCCGGATGCGGCTTTTGCGCCGCTGGAGCTGTGCACCGACAACGCTGCGATGATCGCTTCGGCTGCGCGGTACTGCAAGGAAATCGCGTTCGCCCGTTATCTTGCAATCGATGCGTATGCGTCTTCGGCGGCCTGAGGCGCCGCAGCTGGGTGTGCTTGGAGCTGTCGTGCTTGCGGCGACCCTCCTTTCCGTAGGCGCGGGCGCGGGCGGGACAGGACATGGCGGGCTGCGGGTTGCCGCATCGGCCTGGCGGGGCCTCGTCGGCTCACCGCGGCAGCAGGTGGCCGTAGGCCAGCGCGTGATCGTCGTCCTGAACAGCCCCTCGCTCGCCGACCGCGTGGCTTCCGCGGGCGGGAGGGCGACCGAAGCTCAGGAACGGCAATGGACGGCGGCCGCGCTGGCAGCCGACAACCTCCTCATCACGCGGTTCGCCCAGGAGGGCGTGAAGATCCAACCCGAGTTTCGCTACGCGCGAGTGCTCACCGGCTTCTCCGCACCCCTCGACCCGCGCGCGGTCGCGCTCCTCGAGCATGCGCCGGAGGTGGCGGGCGTCTACCCGGTCCGGATCGCCTATCCGGCCTCTCTCTCCTCGACGATGATCGAGCAGGGTAGCCTCGCTCCGGGGGCGGGCGTCCGGGCGAACGTCCTCCTTCCGGGTTTCGACGGCGGCGGCGTCACGATCGCCCTCCTCGACACCGGCGTCGAGTCGACGCATCCGTACCTGCTGGGCCAGATTGGCGAGGGGAAGGACGTAGTCGACTCCGACAGCGACCCGAGTGCGAAGGCCAGCCCCGAAGACCCGGCGCGCCTCGAGCGGCACGGCACTCAGCTCGCAGGCCTGCTCACCGGCTCGGAAGGGCCCGGCGGACTGAACGGAATCGCGCGCGGGGCCACGGTGTTCCCGGTTCGCGTCGCCGGCTGGCAGCGCGAGGCGAGCGGGCGCTGGGCGGTCTTCGGCCGCACCGACCAGCTCGTTGCCGGTCTTGAGCTGGCCGTCGATCCGAACTCCGACGGAGTCGCTCTCGACGCGGCGCGAGTCGCTCTCGTCGGAGTCGCGGAGCCGTTCGCCGCCTTCGAAGACAGCCCGACCGCGCGGGCGGTCGCCGGCGCTCTGCGCCTCGACACGCTCGTCGTCGCGCCCGCGGGCAACGACGGCTTTGCCGGGCCGAGATACGGGAGCATCTCCGGCCCTGGCGGTTCCCGCGCGGCCCTAACCGTCGGCGCGGCCGATACCCGCGAGTCCACGGCCACGGTGCACCTGGTTCTGCGCTCCGCGCTCGGCGTTCTCTTGGACCGCCGCGTGCCCCTCGTCGGCGCCGTTGCCCCAGCTGACAACTTGTCATTGCGCTTGGCGGCTCCACGTCTGCCTTACGGCGACGCTCGGGCGGGGACGCCTCCGAAGCTGACCCAGTTCTTCGACGCCGACGGCTTCAGCCTCGTCGCAGGCCGTGCGACGCTCGTCCCGGCAGGCTCCGATCCCGGCTACGCCGCGTCCCAGGCCGTCAAGGCCGGGGCGGCGGCGGTGATCCTCTACGGGGACACGCTCCCCGGTGGGGGCATTGGACTGGACGACGGCGTGACGGTGCCCGTGCTCAGCGTTCCCGGTTGGGCCGGTCGAGCAATCGTCAGTGCGCTGGTCGCCGGAAGGCGGCCGCTGGCTTCGATCGGGATGGCGAAAGCAGAGGCGAGCCAGGTCGAAGGACGCGTGGCACCCTTCTCGTCGCGTGGGCTCGCCTTCGGCGGCTTCGTCAAGCCCGACCTCGTCGCGCCCGGAGTCGGCCTACTGACGGACGACGCGGGACGTGCGGAGGACGGGACGGCTCGATACTCGAGCGTCAGCGGCTCGAGCGGCGCTGCCGCCGTCGTCGCAGGGGCCGCGGCCCTGCTCGCCCAAGCGAGGCCGGAGCTCGACGCCTCCGCGTTGAAGGGGCTGCTCGTCGGCGCGGCGGAGCCTCTGCCTCGCGAGTCGGTTGCGGCCCAGGGCGCAGGTCAGCTCGACCTCGGCGCGGCCTATCCAACCGAGGTCGCGGCGCTGCCGACGACGCTCAATTTCGGCCGCGTGACCGGCGCGGGCTGGCGTGCGACCCGCAAGCTCGTCCTGCGCAACCTCTCGACGCGGCCGCTGCGGATCGAGGTCGATGCTGACGAGCGCGACCGCGGAGGAGGGCGTGGCCTGGTCTTCGGCTTCTCGCAGCCCCGGCTCGTTCGCGTCGCGCCGGGCGGAATTGCGAGCGTCTATGTCACTGCGATCGCATCCTCCGACGGCAGTGCTCCCGTCGAAGGCACGCTTACCGTGCAACCGGAAGGCAGCACGCCCGTCCACGTCCCCTGGCTCATCACCTTCCGCCCCCGGAGAGACGAGCTCCTCAGTGCGGTCCGGCTCTCGACCGCCGCCTTCAAGCCGTCGGACACGGCGCCCGCGGTGCTCACCTTCCAGGCGGGGCGCATTGCGCAGGGCGGGCAGGTCGAGCCGGTCGCACGACTCGACCTCGAGCTACGCGGTCCCCGTGGTGCCCGGCTCGGGGTGCTCGCGCGGCTCCGCGACCTGCTCCCCGGGCGCTATGCCTTCGGGCTGACCGGCCGCGACGGCGGCGGCGACACACTGGAGCGGGGTCGCTATCGACTGCGGCTCACCGCGTATCCGACGGGCCAGGGGCCACCGAGCAGGGCGGCGGTCCGGTTTACCATCCGTTAGCCTCTATTTGCGCCAAATGCGGTTGGTTTTAGTTCAATTGTGTTGACCGGCGCCTTAGAAGTTGCAGCGAAAACAAGGAGCGGCTACGTGACCACCGTCGAGGCCCCTGTCTCCCACCTCCGCGAGAACCCGTTTGAGCTCGCCCAGGAGCAGCTCCGCCGCGTGGGGGACGTCTTCAAGATCGATCCGAATCTCATCGAGGTTCTCAAGGAGTGCAAGAAAGCCGTCAGCGTCTCGGTTCCGGTCGTCATGGACGATGGCATCGTCCAGACGTTCCAGGGCTACCGGGTGACGCACAACATCGCGCGTGGGCCGTCGAAGGGCGGGATCCGCTACCACCCCGACGTCACACTCGACGAGGTCAAGTCGCTCGCGATGTGGATGACCTGGAAGTGCGCGCTGATGAACATCCCGTTCGGCGGCGCGAAGGGCGGCATCAGCTGCGACCCGAAGAAGCTCTCGCGCGGCGAGCTTCAGAAGATGACCCGCCGCTACACCGTCGAGATCATCAACGAGATCGGGCCGGAGAAGGACATTCCGGCGCCCGACGTCGGCACCGACGGGGCGGTCATGGCTTGGATCTTCGACACGTATTCGATGAACAAGGGGCACTCGGTGCTCGGGGTCGTGACCGGGAAGCCGCTGAACATCGGCGGGTCGCTCGGACGGCTCGAGGCGACCGCGCGCGGGGCCCTGTACTGCATCCGCGAGGCTGTGCGCAAACGGGAGCTGACGATCAATGGGCTACGCGTCGCCGTCCAGGGCTTTGGGAACGTCGGCAGCTTCCTGGCGAAGTTCCTCGCCGCCGAGGGCGCCACGGTGATCGCCGTCTCGGACTCGACGAGCGGGATCTACAACGCGAACGGGATCGACATCGAGACCGCGATCGCGCACAAGCAGGAGACGGGGCGGCTCACTGGGCTCCTCGGCACCGAGGAGATCACAAACGAGGAGCTGCTCCTGCTCGACTGCGACGTGCTCGCGCCGTGCGCGCTCGAGCAGGTGATCACGATCGAGAACGCGGACAAGGTGAAGGCGAAGATCGTCTGCGAGGGCGCGAACGGGCCGACGACGCCTGCCGCCGACGAGATCCTCGAGGAGCGCGGGATCCTCGTCTTGCCCGACGTGCTGGCGAATGCCGGTGGCGTCGTCGTCTCGTACTTCGAATGGGTACAGGGTCTCCAGGAGTACTTCTGGAAGGAGGACGAGGTGAACGCGCGCCTGAACGACATCTCGACGCGCGCCTTCAACGAGACCTGGGCGACGCGCGAGAGCCGCGGAACGAGCATGCGCATGGCTGCGTACGGGCTCGCCGTGCAGCGCGTCTCGGAAGCGACCACCACACGCGGTCTCTACCCGTAATCCGCCTCTACGTCGCCTCCGGCTGCCATCTCTGCGAGCGGGCGCGAGTGACCGTGGCCACCGTTCGCGAGGAGCTCGGCTTCGAGCTGGAAGAGATCGCGATCGACGGCGACCCAGAGCTCGAGGCCCGCTATCGGGAGCTAATACCCGTCGTCGAGATCGACGGGAAGCCGGTCTTCACGTACTTCGTCCCGCCCGACGCGCTCCGTCGTAAGCTGGCACAAACTCAACGGTAGACAGGCACTTTGTGACGGTCGGACGCACGGTGCGACCGGCACCTGTCAGAATCCTTGTGTGGTGTTACAAACTCCCCCGCAGGGGCCGCCGGCCGAGCGGCTGACCGTCGGCGTCGCCGCCCGCCTCAGCCGCTACCTCCAGGTGCTGACGCAGGCGAAGAAGATGGGGAAGAGCCGGATCTCGTCGCAGGAGATCTCCGACTACACGAACATCAACGCGACGCAGATCCGCCGCGATCTCTCTGCTTTCGGCAAGTTCGGGAAGCGGGGGGTCGGCTACAACATCGACAGCCTGCTCGGCGAGATCCGCAAGATCCTGCGGACACAGGGCCAGCACAACATCATCCTCGTCGGCGCGGGGCGGCTGGGCGAGGCGATCGTGAGCTCGCCGATCTTCGCGGAGCACGGCATCCATATCGCAGCCGTCGTCGACACCGATCCGGAGAAGGTGGGGCGCAAGGTGGGCAACGCCGAGGTCAGCGACTACCGCGAGCTCAGAGACCTGATCCGTGACAAGAACATCATCGTCGGAGTGCTCGCCGTGCCGGCCGACAATGCCCAGCGGGCGGCCGAGGATCTCGTCGACTCGGGGCTGAAGATCATCTTCAACTACTCCGAGGCCCTGCTCGACGTCCCCTCCGACGTCGCCGTGCACACGTCGAACCCGGCCGTCGACCTCTTGTACGCACTGTATTTCCACCTGACCTAGCGAGACAGGTCCAGGGCAAGGCCCCAGACATGGCTGGCCCGGCGCAGTGGTGATGATGTCCCGATGAGGATCCTCCTCTGGCACGGGTACCTGTTGGGGGGAACGGGGTCGAACGTATACACACGCGCGCTTGCGCGCGAATGGAGCCGGGCCGGTCACGAGGTCGTGGTCTTCAGCCAGGATCCGAGCCCCGAGCAGTACGACCTCGGCGGAGCGCAATCCGTACGCCCCGACATCGGCAGGCTGCTGCCCGTCTTCGTGCTCGACCACTACGAGGGCTTCGACGCGCGCCGCTTGCCGGAGTTGTCCGTGGCCGAGCGGGAGCACTACGTCGCGGCGAATGCGGCCGCGCTCCGCGAGCACCTGCCGGCCGACCTCGTCTTCGCGAACCACGTCCTGCTCGGCGGCCCCGTCGCCGCTGCGACCGGCGCGCCCTTCGCGGTCAAGGCTCACGGCTCCGAGCTCGAGTATGCGATGCGCGGCAACGAGGAGCTCGCGGCGTGGGGCAGAGAGGCTCTGGCGACTGCGCAGGCGGTCTTCGTCGGCTCCGAGCACATCCGGGAGGTGCTCGACGACGTCGTCGGCCATGTCGACCGAGTCCGCGTCGTGCCGCCGGGCGTCGATGTCGAGCGGTTCGTCCCCCGGCCCCGTGCGGAGTCGCTGCAAATGCTCGTCGAAGAGAGCCGGGCAGACCCCCCGAATCCCGGCAAGAGTCTCGAGCGGCTCCCCGACGAAGGGAACGCCGAGCGCCTCGAGGCCTTCCTCGCCGCGGAGGAGCCGACGGTCCTCTACTTCGGCAAGCTCCTGCATAACAAGGGAGTCCACATCCTGTTCGAAGCGCTTCGTGAGGTGGACGCCCGTGCGGTCGTCGTCGGGTTCGGCGACTACCGCAAGGAGCTCGAACGGACTGCGCCCGAACGAACGCTCTTCACGGGACCTCTCGAGCACCGCCACCTTGCCCACCTGATCCCGCTCACCGACGTCACCGTCGTGCCGTCGATCTTCCCGGAGGCCTTCGGTATGGTCGCCGCCGAAGCCGCGGCCGCCGGCTCGTTGCCGCTCGTCGCCAACCACTCGGGCCTCGCCGAGATCGCCGCCGGGGTCGCGTCCGAGTATCCCGAGACCTACCGCGAGCTGACCAGCTTCCGCACCGGCGACGCCGCCGACCTTGCGGACAAGTTGCGGAGGCTACTTGCGCTCGAGCCGGCACAACGCGCCGTGCTCGCAGTTGCGGCCAGGCGAGCGGTGCTCGAGCGCTGGAGCTGGGCCGGCGTCGCCGACCGGCTGCTCGAGCCCTTCAATTAGGCTCTCGCCGTGGCCCAGGAGCCCTTGCTGAGCGCTGACGAGCAGCTCCGACTGGCGCGCGAGCAGTACGAGTCGGCGCAGGATTTCACCGTCGCCGTCGAGGAGGAGTTCGCGATCCTCGACCCCGAGACGCTCTCGCTCACGAACCGCTTCGAAGAGCTCAAAGCCGCCGCTGAGGGGACGGAGCTCGAGCCGCATCTCGTCGGAGAGCTGATCGCCTCCGAGGTCGAGGTACGAACCGGGCGCTGTGAGAGTTTCGCCGAGGTCGTCGCGCGGATCCCGGAACGACGTGTGCAAGTCAGCGCGCTCGCGGATCGGCTCGGAGTCACGCTCGGCGCCATCGGGACCCACCCGTGGAGCCCCTGGCAGGAGCAGCGGATCATCGACACGCCGCACTACCGCATCCGCGACGAGCAGCTCCGCTATGTCGTGTGGCGGAACAACACGTTCGGGCTGCACGTGCACGTGGCGATCCGCGGGATCGATCGAGCCGTTCAGGTATGCGATGCCCTACGCGCCTACCTTCCGGAGCTGCTTGCGCTGTCGGCCAGCTCGCCCTTCGTCGAGAACGTCAACACCGGCCTCCACTCGGCGCGCACCCAGATCTTCACCCGCTTCTTCCCCCGCTGCGGCGTGCCCGACGTCTACGGCGACTGGCGGACCTTCGAGGACTACGTCCGGATGCTCTTCGAGACGGGCTCGATCAGGGAGCACACGGAGATGTGGTGGAGCGTGCGCCCGCACCTCGCGTTCCCGACGGCGGAGATCCGCATCTGCGACGCCCAGCCGCTTCAGGAGGAGGCGATCTCGCTGGCCGCGCTCTCCTATGCGCTGGTCGCGCGGGTCGCGCGCGCGATCGACGAGGGCGAGCACCTACTCGTGCCGACAAACCGCGAGATCGAGGAGAATTTCTGGCGCGCCATCCGCTGGGGGCTCTCGGGCGAGCTGATCGACCTGCGGACGCGCGAGGTGCGGCCAGCGCGAGCCGCGCTCGAGGAGCTGATCGAGTGGGTGCGGCCGGTCGCGGAGGAGCTCGGCGCCGCCGAGTATCTCGGCATCCCGGCGGCGAACGCGGCCGAGCGCCAGATTGCCCGTTTCGAGGAGAGGGTCTCGCTGGAGGAGATCTACGCCGAACAAGTCCGCCCCCGGGAACCGGTCGGTGGCTGACGAGCAGGAGCGTGAGGCGGAGGAGCTGACGCCTGAGGAGCTGCTCGAGCACATCCGCCGGATGAAGGTGTCCGATCTCCTGCTCTCGACGATTACGACCGTGGCCCAGCTCGGGTACGCGAAGCTCGACCCCTCGGGGCGCGACCTTCCGCAGGCGAAGCTCGCGATCGACTCGCTTCGCGCCCTCGTTCCGGTCCTCGAGGGCTCGGTGCCCGAAGCAGTGCTGCGCGACTTCACGCAGGTGACGGCGAACCTGCAGCTCGCCTACGCAAAGGCGGTCGAGGAGCCCGAGCCTACGAGTGAGCCCAAATGACCGCAGCGGCGGGAACGGCGGCGGCGAGGCACAGCGCGAGCACGACCCAGCCGAGCGTGTGATCGGCCCCGGGGCCGGACCCGGAAACGGCGGTTGCGCGGGTCGGTGCAGTGGTGCGATAAACGTAGGTCGCCGAGGCGGGGCCGGCCTGGTCCGGGCTGGCGACGAACATGTCGTACTGGCGCGCCCGCGCGTAGGTCAACTCGAGCGCGATCGCCCTGGCGAGCAGACGGCGCACATTGCCGAGCTCGTGCCGCCGAAACGCGCTTGCCCAGCTGCTGCCTCCCGGCGGAGCGACGGGATCACCGGCACTGGCGGGCGTCACGCGCAGGTCGACCCTCGGCCCGGTCGCATTCACGGCCTGCCCATGGAGCTCGATTCTCAGCCGGGCCCGCTGCAGGCCGTCCAGGCGCTCTGAAAAGCGGACGACTCCGTCTCGAGCGCCCGAAATCGTCGCCGCCCCCTGAGCGAACCTCAGCGTTCCCTCCACTTGAAGTGGTGCGGCGACACGCTGTTTCACCGGTTTCAGGCCACTGAAGAACTCGACGTTCACACCTTCCGCAAAGACGTCACGCCGGATCGCAGCCCGAATCCGGTCGACCACCTGCGCCAGGCTCACCGGCTCCGGCTCGGCCTCGAACGACTGTGCCTCGACGGCCGTCGCGTTCGTGATCGTCAGGATGACCTTCAGCTTCCCGCTTCTCCGCTCACCGGCCGCAAGCCTCGTGCCGTCGACCGTCGTCTCGACGTCCACGCGAACGGGGAGCGAGCGGGCGCTTTCGTCGACGCGCAGGTCCGCCCAGGCGGCGAGCATCCGGTGGCCCGGCGAGAAGCCTTCCCAGAGGATCTGGTTCTCACGCTGCCCGGGGAGCGACTCCGTGCCCGGTCCCGGCGTTACGGCTCGAACGGGAGCCGGCACGGCGAAGACGTAGTCGCCGAGCCCCTTGATGAGGATCCTCTGGAGGACGCGAATGGAATGCGGCCTGCCCCCAGCGTCGATCCCGACGACGATCCGCTCGCGAGCCTCCAGTCGGCCGAGAAAGCGCGCCGAGAGGGGGAGGACACCCGAGGTCGCCGGTGCAAGCGGAGGTGTTTGCGGCAGGACGGCCGGCGGCCACGGGAGCGAGCGGATTCGGGGCGGTGCAGCCGCGGCGCTCGTTGCGCTCCACGCCACAACGCCCGTGACGAAGGCCGCGCCAAGGGCCCTCATCGCAGCTGGTCGATGACTGTGAGCGTCGCCGACAGTGGATCGTCCTTCACGGGCCTGTAGGTCATGTCCTCGAAGCGGGCGAAGTAGACGTCGTCGTCGACGACCCCGTCATGATTGCTTTCGTTGAAGCCGCGGTGATCGCCGTTCGCGCCGTTGACCGAGACTTCCTCGAGCGACGACAGGATCCCGTCCTTGTCCTGCACGCCCCCGGCGCGCTGCATCGCCGCCACGAGGACGTTGACGAAGTCGTACGAGTACATCGCGTAGTCCGGAGGCTGGGTCACCTCCGCGCCGGCCGGGGTTCGGACGCCGACGAGCTGAACCCCGAACCGCTCCTCGTACTGGCGCTGAAAGGAGAGGAACGGACCCGAGCCGACCTCGGCCGTCGGCCGCCCGGCTGCGAAGACGAGACCGTCGACCCACTCGGGGTGATTGGCGAGCTGCTGGCGGACCAGCGGATCCTCTCCCGTCGCCGGCGTGTACAGGGGCACGTTCCACCCCGAGCCCCGTGCAGCTGAGATGACGCCGGCGATCGCGGACGGCTCGGCCCAGACGATGAGCGCAGAGGCGTGAGCCCGCCGCGCGCGCAGAACCTCGGGCGCCAGATCAGGCGCGCGCGTCGGAATGGTCAGCCGGACGGCCACCGATTCGGGATTGCGCGAGAACGCCTCGCCGAGCGCCTTCAACCCCTGCTGCCCGTAGTCCGAGTCGTCGCCGATGAGGGCGACGCGCCCTTCCTTGGGGATCACGTACTCGGCAAGCCGGAAGGCGACACCGTGGTCGGTCGGAGCGATCCGGAACACATTCGGACGCTCGTCGGCGTCGACGATCCCCTGGCCGCCCTGAAACGCGACGCAGATCGGGACGTTCGCGTCGTTCGCGATCCGCCATGACGCATTGATGCCGGTCCCTTCGTCGATGATCGCGACTGCCCCGTCGGCAATCGCACGGCGGACGTTCGCGACCGCCCTGCGCGCAGAGAGGCCCGTGTCGTAGCGCTTGACCCTGAAGGAGAATTCTCCGTCCTTCGTGTGCACGACGCCGGCCGGCCCCTTCGCGGCGAGCTCGGCACCGTTGGCGATGGTGATGCCCACGTACGGCGTGCGCGAGAAGGGTGCGTTGACGGCGATCAGGAGGGTCTTCGTCGACCCGTTTGACCCGTCGCCGCCGCAACCCGCGGCGAGGCCGCCGATGACGAGGAGTGCGAGCAGCCGTCTCAATCCGGCGATGCTATAGATGCTGCCGCCCCAGATATGCGGTTCTCACCGCGCGGTCGGCTGCGACTTCGGCGAGACTCCCGGAGGCGATCAGGCGGCCGGCCGCGAGCACGCTCACCTTGTCGGCGATCCGGCGGACGAAGCGGAGATTGTGCTCGATGACGAGCAGTGCCAGCCCTCTTTTCCGCAACCCGTCGAGCAGGTCGGCGAGATGCTCGAGCTCAGCAGTGCCGGCGCCTGCGGCCGGTTCGTCGAGCAACAGCACGCGAGGCTCGGTCGCGAGCGCCGAGGCGAGCATGAGCAGTCGCTGGCCGTGAGCAGAGAGCTCGCTCGAGGGGCGGTCGAGCTCACCTTCGAAGCCGACGAACCCCAATGCGCTCAACGCCCTTCTGCGCGCCGCGCCGGCCTCCCGGCGGGCCTTCGGCGTCGCGAACAGGGTCCGCAAGGCCCCGCTGTGTCGCCGCCGCAGGCCCACGCCGACGAGGACGCTCTCGAGCACGGTCAAGTCGGAGAAGACCTCCGTGGTCTGCCGCGTCCCGACGATGCCGTGGAGGGCGCGCCCGCGCGTCGTCAAGCCGTCCAGCGTCTCTCCTCCGACTGCGACCGTCCCCTGATCAGGCAGAAGCCGGCCCACGAGGAGATTGAGGGCGGTCGTCTTGCCGGACCCGTTCGGCCCGATCAACGCATGCACCGATCCGGGGCTCAGTTCGAGATCGAGGTCGCTGAGGGCGACGAGGTTTCCAAAACGCTTCGAGAGCCGTCTTGTCGTCAGGGAAGCTGGATGCTCGACACGCGCCAGCGGTTCGCGTGGGATCGGCGGCTGTCTCCGGGTCGGGTCGCCCTGGAACTTTCGCCACCAAGAGCGAGCCGCGGGCAGGAGCCCCGCGCCGCCCAGTCCGAGTACGAGCAGGAGGCCGTAGCCGGTCAGCATCTCCTCGAGCCGGCCCGGCGGGAGCCCGCGCAGGGTGCCAAGGCGCTCCGCGGCGTGCGAGAAGGCCGAGATGACGAGCAGGCCCGCGACCGGCCCGAGCGGAGTGCGCGCTCCCCCGAGGATGACGGCCACGAAGAGCTTGAACGAGAGCGTGGCGTCGTAACCCGACGGATCGGCGACCTGTGCCAGTTCAACGCCGAGTGCTCCCGCCAGGCCGGCGATCGCCGCCGAGGCAGTGAAGGCCCCGAGCCGGAAACGGGCAACAGGGACGCCGAGTCCGACGGCCGCCGACGAGCGCTCGCGGGCGGCTCCAAGCGCCAGCCCCGGCGCCCGTGGCGCGATGATCAGGTAGCCGACGATGACGAGCACGAGGAGAGCGATCCCGAGCTCGTAGTGCGCGGTGGGGCTGAGGGGGTGGCCGAGGACCTCCGCCTGGGGCAGGACCAGACCCTGAGCTCCTCCGGAGATGCCCGGGAAGGAGATCAGCGTCAGCGCGACGATCCAGGTCAGGATCCAGGTGCTGACCGCGACGAACGCGCTTCGGAGCCGGCCGGTGGCCAGGCCGGTGAGGACTCCGGCTGCTGCTGCCGCCCCGATTCCGAGCAGGAGCGCGGGCAGGAGCGGCCAGCCACCCTTCGCCCGTGCGATCGCCTCCGCGTAGGCACCGATGCCGAGAAATGCTCCCTGCCCCAGCGAGGGGATCCCGGCGAGCCCGACGGCGTAGGTGAGGCCCACGGCCGCAACGGCGAGGTAGACGAAGGCCGCGACGTCCGGCATTCGTCCAGCGAGAGGCAGGGCCGCGGGCGCGAGGAGCGCCGCTGCGACGACCGCGGCCGCGAGCGTCGCGCGAAGATGCCACGCGGCGCGCGCTTCCCGGGCCCCTGCCGCGAGGGCGCTACGTGTGTGCTCGACCAGGGCGCTGCTCATGCGCGTTCCGCGTCGGGCTCCGCACGAAGCGAGCGATAGGCGATCAAAGCGAGAGCGAACGCAAGTGGCAGGATCTCTCCGTACTGCGCGCCGAGGCCGAGATCCCCGATCCGCAGGTTGTCGATCGCAGCTTCGGCGAGGCCGACTCCCAGGCCGGCGGCGAAGGCGGCCCAGGGCGAGCCGAAGCGCACGATCATCGCGGCGACGAGACCCTTCAGCCCGAGCAGCGTGCCGGTCTCGACGCTGAACGGAGCCGAGGGAGCGGCGGCGACCGCGGCCACTGCGGCCAGCGCGCCGACGAGCCCGAAGGTGAGGGCCACGAGCGTCTCGACCGGGAGGCCGACGAAGCGAGCCCCCTCGACGTCCGAGGCGATCGCCTGCAAGGCGCGGCCGTACCGCGTACGTTCGAGCGTCCAGGCCGCAAGCGCTGCGAGTAGGGCCGCCAGGGCGATGACGAAGAAGGAGCGAACCTGGACGCTCGCTCCCGCGAGCGAGACGACTCCGTCACGCCCGATCTTGTCGAATGGGATTGGATCGGGGAAGACGTAGGCGGGCCGGGTGAAGGTCGCGCCGATCATCCCGCGCAGCGCGAAGGCGATCGCGAGCGTCGACGCGACCCAACCGAGAGTCGATCCGCGCAAAAGGTAGGGCTCGATGAAGAGCACATAGGTCGCCGCTCCGACCGCGCTGCAGAAGACGAGTCCGATCGCCAGCGCGAGCAGGAATCGTCCAGGCGCCAGGCTCGTCCGGCTAACGGGCGCGGTGCCGGCGGCGACGAGCAGGGTGGCGAACACCGCGAACGCGACGAGGTCGCCGAACGCGAAGTAGACGATCCCGGTCAGGCGATAGACGAGCGAATGGCCGACTGCGACGAGCCCGTAGACGCCGCCGGCCGCGAGGCCCGTGACGATGACCTGAACGACGAGGCTCACGGGCGGACCCTAATCAGGAGCAGCGGGGAGCCTGGCGCGAGCACGCCGATGGGCCGTTGGGGTTATAGACGATTCTCGATCGCGCTGTTATGAATGAATCTCATACGTCGTTTTCAGGACTAGGGGCACTTTGCGTAAGAACGCTCGACTCTGGGTCGCGCTAGGAAGCGCGATGGTAATCGCCGTTGTCTTCGTCGGCTTCGGCATCTCGACCGGCACGGGCAACGGTCAGTCGGCACAGCGCCGTGGGGTTGCCTCGCGCGTCGCCGCGGGGACCCAGACAAGTGCGTCTGCAGACAGCGTGTCGAAGGCGTCGCCTGCCCAGAGGACACAGCTCGCTTTGCCGGGTCTCACACGGCCGATTCGCGACATGGTTCACGTCCCGGCGGGCAAGCACCACCTTGAGCGCGAGCTGTCGAGGGCCGAGGGCCTTGGCCTATCCCCGAGCTCGGACCGCACGGCGGCGGTTCAGACCAAGATCGGCGCGGGCGAGATGCCTTCACCGATCCGGAATTTCGACGGCATCTCGAGAATCTGCAACTGCCTGCCGCCCGACACCGAGGGCGACGTGGGGCCGAACCACTACATGCAATGGGTCAATCTCCACTTCGCGATCTACACCAAGGCGGGAACCCAGGTCGGCACGACGCAGCCCGGCAACGCCCTGTGGGTCGGCAATCCGAACACTCCGGTCTGCGCGGCGAGGAACGACGGCGACCCGATCGTGCTCTACGACCAGTACTCCGGTCGCTGGCTCGCGTCACAGTTTGCGTTGCCGAACTACCCGAGCGGGCCCTTCTACCAGTGCGTCGCGGTCTCGACCTCGAACGATCCGTCGGGGACCTGGTGCGGCTACGAATACAACGTGTCCGCGAACAAGCTCAACGACTATCCCAAGTTCGGCGTCTGGCCGACCCAGAACGCCTACATGGCGACCGTGAACCAGTTCGTTGGCAACAACTGGGGCGGTGTCGGAGTCCTGGCCTTCGAGCGCGACCGGATGCTCAGCTGCAACGCCGCGCGCATGCTCTACAAGGACATGTTCCCGGTCGCGCCGGACCTCTGGGGAGGCATGCTCCCGGCTGACGTCGACGGCTGGACGCTGCCACCGGCGGATGCGCCCGCTCCTCTGATCGAGGTCGACGACAACGCCTGGGATCCGGCTTTTCCGGCGGATCGCCTCGATGTCTGGAACGCGACTGCGGATTGGGATCCCACGACGCCGTCGCTGGCCGTGACGCACGAGGGCATCCTGCCGACTGCGTCCTTCGATGGAATTCTGTGCAGTTTCGGCCCGTGCGTCCCGCAGCCGGCAACAGCTCGGAAGCTGCACACGCTCGGAGACCGGCTCATGTACCGCATGGCCTACCGCAACTTCGGTGATCACGAAGCGCTGGTCGTCAACCACACGGTCGACGTCGGCTCTGACCGCGCGGGGATCCGCTGGTACGAGCTCGCAAAGACGACGGGCAACTGGAGCATCGCCCAACAGAGCACCTACGCGCCGGGCGACGGTCTGCACAGATGGATGGGGAGCGCGGCCATGGACAACGGCGGGAATATGGCGATCGGATTCTCGATTGCGAACGGAACGGACGCGAACTACCCCAGCATCAAGTACGTGGGCCGACTCGTCACGGATCCGCTGAACCAGCTCCCGCAGGCCGAGCAGACGCTCGTCCACGGAACAGGCTCCCAAACGGATGCATCAGGACGCTGGGGCGACTACTCGATGCTGAGCCTCGATCCCGCGGACGACTGCACGTTCTGGTACACGGACGAGTACATCCAGACATCCGGCCGGGCGGACTGGAAGACCCGGATTGGGTCCTTCAAATTCCCGTCTTGCATCGCGGTCACGCCTCCACCTCCGCCACCTCCGCCTCCACCTCCGCCACCACCACCTCCACCACCACCACCACCGCCACCGCCACCTCCACCGCCACCGCCGCCACCACCACCACCCCCGCCGCCGCCTCCGCCAGTGACGAAGTGCCGCGTGCCACGGGTCATCGGCTTCACGCTCCGCCGTGCAAAGACGAAGATCCGCGCCAAGCACTGCTCGGTCGGACGCGTCCGGCGAGTCCACTCCAAGCGAGTGGGCCGTGTCATCCGCCAGAGCCCGAGGCCCGAAGCCGTCAGGCGCCGGGGCTTCCCGGTCAACATGGTGGTCGGCCGGCGCTAATCGCCAACAAACACGGCTAGCGGGCCGCTCGCCATTTGCGGGCGAGCAGACGGGCCGCGCGGAGCGCGGGTGTGTTAGAAACCCCGGGCGCCGGGAGCAAGCTCGGCGTTGACTCCGTAATGAGCTAGAACACTGGACTTCTTCAGAGACCACGCCGTTCTCTTTGCGCTCGTCTCCGCCGCCGTCGCCGTCGCCTACGGCATCGGGCTGACGTTCTGGCTGCTCTCGCAACCGACGGGGACTGAACGCATGCGGGAGATCTCCCGCGCGGTGCAGGAGGGCGCCTCGGCGTATCTGCGCCGCCAGTACCGGACGATCGCGATCGTCGCAGTCGTCCCGTTCCTGCTCATCGGCTTCTACAACGAGCTCGGCTGGGGCACCGCGATC
>DASWDJ010000067.1:0-3007 GCA_036395295.1 Gaiellaceae bacterium
CGATGCCGTAGGCCAGCGCGACCAGTGGAGCTACGGCCCTGGGGACCGCCATCCGCCGATTCTGACACTGGGAGGCGGAGGCAACACTGTTGCCAGCCACGGTCCGCAGGCGCACAATCATGTGGCCGTCAACGATGTGCCCGGCCGTGCCCGGGAGCGACCCTTCGGTCTCGAGTTCGAGGAAGGGAGTGGGACCGTGAACGGGATTCGTGGTGTTGCAGCGATCGCACTGCTGGCGCTCGCCGCGGGTGCGGGCTGCAGCGGCGGCGACAAGGCCGGGGGCTCGGGTGGGATCGTGACGCTTCGGCTCGCGTCCGACGATCCGCCGGACGCCACGCCGAGCCCACACATCAAGGAATTCGCCCGGCAGGTGCGGCGGCTCTCGGACGGACGGCTGCGTATCCATATCGTGTGGGAGGCAAACGGCAGCGGCGCCAGGCACCCGCGCGCATTCGATCAGAAGACCGCGCAGAAGGTGATCGACGGGAGATACGCGCTCGCGGTCGTCCCGGCACGCGCCTGGGACGTCCTCGGCGTGACCAGCCTGCGGGCGATCCAGGCGCCGTTCCTCGTGAACAGCGATGCGCTCCTCGACAAGGTCGCGTCCGACCCGGTCGCCGAGAAGATGCTCTCAGGCTTGGACGACGTCGGCGTGGTGGGCCTTGCGCTCTGGCCCGATGCGTTGCGCCATCCCGTCGGCTTCGGGCATCCGCTCCGGTCCCTCGGGGACTTCGCAGGGAAGGGGATCCGCGCACCACGATCGGAGCTGACGTGGAAGATGCTCCGCGCACTCGGCGCGCGGCCGCTCGACTTTGTCGGCGACGAGATGGGACCCCTAATCGACAGCGGGCAACTGAGGGGCGCCGAATCCGAGATCGTGCAGGTGCGAGGCCTGCCGCGGCCGGGGATCGTGACCGCAAACGTCACCTTCTTCCCTAAGGCGAACACGATCGTGGCGAACCGGGCGGCGTTCGATCGGCTGACCGACGATCAGCGCGAGACCTTGCGTAAGGCCGCCGCGGCGACGCTCCGGCACGTGGTCGCGTCACGGCCGACCGATGTGGAAGCAGCGCGCTCGGCGTGCGGTGTCGGGATTCACATCGTCGTCGCGAGCGACGCAGACATCCGCGGGCTCGTGCGCGCGACTCGACCGGTGGTCGCCCGGCTCGAGCTCGACGACCTGACGAGGAGGTCGATCCAGCGGATCGTGGCATTGCGCGAGACTGTTTCCGGCTCCAGACCGGCGGTCGCGCCGTGCGGACGCCCGAGCGCGAGTACGGCGAGGGCCAAGCCCGGCGGGGCCCCCGCCACGTTGCCCCCCGACGGCGTCTACCGAAGCATGCTCTCGCCCAAGGAATTCGTACGCGCGGGAATCGACGCCTCCATGGCGCGGTACAACAGCGGGCTTTTCACTCTGACGCTGCGCGACGGCCGCGTCAGCTGGCAAAAAGAGGGTGACCCAACCGTCTGCGCAGGCCGGTATTTCCTCTCCGAGGGCACGGTTCGTTTCGTGATGGACAATCCAAGCCCGTGCAGCTCAGGCCCCGGCGGCTGGATCTTCAGCGCCCGCTGGCGATCGGAGGACGGAGGGATCCGACTAACACACGTCCAGGGCGCGGAACCGCCCTTCGAGCGGGTCGCGTGGGGCAGGCTCTGGAAGCGGATCGACGCACCGTAGGCTGACGGTCAGCCGAGCGGCAACCGGACGGCGATGAGGCTGCCGCAACCCGGCGGGCTCTCGATGCGGAGCTCGCCGCCGAGCGCCTCGACGCGGTCGGCGACGCCTCGCAGCCCGGATCCCCCCGCCAGGTCGGCGCCTCCCCGACCGTCGTCGACGACCCCAACGGTTAGCTCACCGTTGCCGGCGGCCACCTCGATTGAGACCTTCGTCGCAGAGGCGTGCTTCGCAGCGTTGGCGAGGGCTTCGGAGCAGATGAAGTAGACGGCGGCCTCGAGCTCTTCGGGGAGACGGCTGCTCGCGAAGCTGACTTCCACGGGCAGCATGCTGCGCTGCGCGAGCTCGGCCAGCGCGCCCTCGAGCCCGCGCTCGGAGAGGAGACGGGGATGCAGGCCGCGCCCGAGCTCCTCCAGCTCCGCGATCGCGTTCGCGAGCCGGCGCTCCGCGTGCTCGAGCGGTGCCGGAGCGTCGCCCGAACCGGAAAGCCGCGCGCGCTCGAGCCCGGCGGCGAGACGGGTGAGCCGCAGCTCAGCCCCCTCGCGGAGGCGGCGTTCGAGGCGCCGGCGCTCCGCATCTCCCGCAACGAGTAACCGGCGGCGCGATGCCTCGAGCTCGGCGGCCTGCGCTTGGACGTCCCGCTGGAGCCGCGCGTTCGCCGCTGCGAGTCGTGCGGCCCGCGCGACGGCGTCGGCGATGCCGGGGTCGCTCAGGATCTCCGGGTCGTGGACGAGCATTGCCACCGGCTTGCCGTCGCGCTCGATCGGCGTCACGGCTCGGCCGGCTCCCTCCGACGGCAGGACGAAGGGCTCACCCTCCAGATCGACCCAGCCGTCGTCGGCGCGATAGGCGACCTCGAGGCTCGGATCCGCGAGCGCGTGTGCGAGCGCGTCGCGCACCGTGGTGGCACGCGTCTCGCCTAGCTCGACGACGAGATCCGCCACCGGGGGACTCAGCCACCGCGCGCGCACGAGCGCCGCCGCGAGGCCGACGGCGGCCGCGCAGATGACCGCCTCGTACGCGAGGAGCGCGGGATCGTCGGCGTCGCCCTCCGGGAACGCGAGGCGCGCGGCGGCCCCGGCTGCGAGCACGAGCGAGATGCCAGCCGCGGCCCAGGCCGCCGGGGTGCGGCCTCGGCGCTCGACTCCCACGACACCGCGAAGTTGGGCGAGCGGAACAGCGAGGAGCAGCACGGCGAAGGCGATCGTGGCGGCCTCACTTTCGCCCCACGGCCACGTGGCGTAGACGAGGCCGACGGCGCCGCGGCCGAGGGTGGATGCGAGACGGCCTGAGGGGAACGAGAAGACGGCCTGCGCGAGCGGGGCACGGTGG
>DASWDJ010000068.1:0-4762 GCA_036395295.1 Gaiellaceae bacterium
GCGGGCTGGAAGCTAGTCTCGCCCACCCTTGGCCAGACCCCCGATGGGTCTCGCCGATGCGACGAAGGCAACCCAGCTCGTGAGTCTCTGCAGGCGCTCGTCGGGCGTGAGACTCAGGCACTCCTCGATAAGGCTCACGTCGTGGTCCTCGGGATCCTCGATCTGTCGACGCAGAGCGTCCTGGACCGCGGTCTCGTCGGCGCAGGGGTCCTGGGTCACGGTGCCAGTGTAGCTCGCTTGCCCCAGCTGTGGCCAGAGCGTCACGGGACGCGTTACCCGCGTGCGTAGCGAAGGGTAATCGCTATGGCGACGAGCGCAACGGCCGCGCCGGCGGCGGCGAACGCCGGAGCCCAGGGCAGATGCGCGATCAGACTCGCTGCGGTCGCGATCCCGATCACGAGAAACGCTGCCGTCCCGGCGAGCGCGGCGAACACCGCCCAGTACCGGATCTGGGAAGCGACTACCCCGGGACCCATCGCGGCATGCCGGACTCGCCGGGCAAACTCGACGGTCTCGAGCAGGAGGACCAGGCTGACGCCGAAGAGCACGGCGCCGGTGAGGCGGGGCGGCCCGGTGGATAGCCAGAGCGCGAGAGCATACTCGCCGAGTGCCAGCACGCCGCCAGCGACGACCACGGACGTGGAGAGCACTGCGATGCCGAGCGCGCACAAAACCATCGCGGCGACGCCGATCACCAGGACAGCTTTCGTGGGCGCGATGAGCAGCGGGTAGCCGACGAGCACGATGACGAGGAGCGCCGAGGGGAGCCACATCGTCAGCCCGCCACGCTACGATGCCGGGACCGGGTGAATCCGGCGAGGGTGGCCTCCAGCGGCTCAAGGGGATCCCACTCGAGGATCGTGAGCCCGAGGCGATGCAGGGTGGCGGCCCGCGCCCGTCGCTCGAGCGCCCACAGGCGACACGCCAGGTCGACGCTGGGGGACGACCGAGTCGAGCGCTGGACGAGCGGGATCGGCGAGGGGCTCAGGATCACGAGATCGAAGCCGCGAGCAGCGAGGTCGACCACGGCCTTCTCGAAGTGCGCGTCGAGCAGCGGGCTGATCGCGATGACGAGGGCCTGGGCCGGCAACACGCGGCGCGGCACGAGCGCGACATTCGCTCGCACGTAGCTGAACACCACGTCGGCGCGGAGGAGCGCCTCGAGCAGCCGCTCGTACTGCGCGCGTCCGGAGCCAGGGCGAACCCAGCGGAACGGCCCGCCGTACTCGATCAGCCCGACCCGATCCTTCCGCGCGAGGTACGCCCCTGCTAGTGACGCGGCCGCCTGGATCGAGGCGTCGAGCGTCGTTTCAGGAGGCGCGCCGACCTCGACGAGCGTATCTAGCATCAGGATCACGTCGGCGTTGCGCTCCTGGTGATACTGGGTAGCGAACAGCCGCCGGAACCGGAGCGAGGCCCGCCAGTTCACGTGCCGGATCCGGTCACCGGGGAGGAACTCCCTGATGTCGCCGGGCTCGAGCCCCTCGCCGACGCTCGACGACACGTAATTGCCCACGGAGGCCTGCGTCCGGCGCGGTCGCGGCAGTCGCCGGAGGGGAATCGGACGCGGATAGACGCGTAACTGCCCGGGGACGTGAAGCGAGGTCTCGCCGGCATAAAGCCCCGCCCGGTCCCAGAGACGTGCGCGCACGTTGCCGAGGCTGACCCGACCGCGGCGCACGCACTCGACCTCGTACCTCCACTGAACTTCCTGCCCCCGGACCAAAGTGAAAACGCCGCGGTTGGAACCGGCCACCACCCGGAGTGACGGTGGCAGCGGCTCGAAGAGCTCCAGCAGGGGCACCGGCTGCCCGGCATTCACCGTCACGGTCACCACCACGCGCTCGCCCTCGAAGGCGCGATCCACCGAAAGCGAGTGCGAGATTCGCCAGTCGCGCACCGGATTGGCTTGCGCGCGTCGAAGGAGACCGAGGAGCAGCGGAGCCACGGCGACGACGAGCTCGGGACGGCCCGAGAACACTCCGAGGACGAGCCCCCATGCCGCGAGCGTCACGACCGAGAGGGCAAGCGGGGTGAGGCGAGTCGTCAACAGACCTCCGCCTTCGGCACGGCGACCTGCGTCAAGAGATCGTTCACAACCTGGGCGGCGGACAGCTTCGACACCCACAGCTCGGGCTGCAGGATGAGGCGATGGGAGAGGGCAGAGCCCGCCATCGCCTTCACGTCGTCCGGCGTGACGAAATCGCGTCCCCGCAAGACCGCCCAGGCCCGCGCCAGCTTCAGCAACGCCAGGGCGCCCCGCGGCGACGCGCCCAGGGCGACGCGGTGGTCGGTGCGAGTCGCCTGGACCAGGTCCACCACGTACCGCTCCACGGCGTCCGAGACGAACACGTCCTCGAGCGTGCGCTGCATGGCCAGGACTTCGTCGCGGGACACCACGGCCGGCACCTGGGCCTCGTCCTGTCGCCGCTGCCGCCGCCGCTCGAGGATCTGTCGCTCCTCGTCCGCGCTCGGGTAGCCCACCGAGACGCGCATCAGGAACCGGTCGAGCTGCGCCTCGGGGAGCGGATAGGTCCCCTCCATCTCGATCGGGTTCTGCGTCGCGATGACGAGAAACGGCGGCTCGAGCGGAAAAGACTCTCCTTCCACGCTCACCTGCGCCTCCTGCATCGCCTCCAGCAGCGCGGCCTGGGTCTTCGGTGTCGCCCGGTTGATCTCGTCGGCCAGCAGGAGGTGCGTGAAGACGGGGCCCGGCCGGAACTCGAAGCGGGCCTGCCGCTGGTCGAACAGGAAGCTCCCGGTCACGTCGGCAGGGAGGAGATCGGGCGTGCACTGCAGCCGCTTGAAGGACAGGTTGAGCGCCTGTGCGAACAGCCGCGCGATCAGCGTCTTCGCGAGGCCAGGGTAGTCCTCGATCAGGACGTGGCCGTTCGCGAGGATCCCGGCGAGAATGCGTTCCAGCACGTCCGCCTTCCCGACGATCACGCGCGCGAGAGTTCCTACGATCTCTCCGCTCCGCTCGGTGACGCGGCCGATGGTCACCGGCGCCGCTCCAGCGAGGCGATGAGGGCACGGAGCGCCTCGAGCGACGGACCGCGGCCGAACCGGCGGCCCGGCGGCCTGTCGAGCCCCGCCGCCGGCCGGGATCCCTCGAGCGCGAGAGCGCAGAGACGCGGCCAGAGCACATGCTCGAAGTAGCGCTGGCTCCTCGCGCTGAACCTGATCTCGTCGTGGAAATGCTCGAATTGCGTGTGTGCAGACGGTCTCGGGGCCCATCGGGCTTCTCCGGCACGCTCGGCGTCCCACGCCGGCGGACGCTCGGTCGATGCGCGGACGAACGCGCGGACACGAAACACGGCCACGAGCAGGACCGAGGCGGCGACGAGCCGGATCGCCGCCTGCCGGTAGGGCTGGTCCACGAGGAACTGGATCAGCACGATGCCCGCGACGAGGACGATGACGAGCAAGATCGCGGCGGCGAGGGCCGCCCCCCGCTCCGGCTCATGAGCTGACAAGCGCTGCCTCTCCAGGCTCGAGCGCGGTCCTGATCTCCTCGAGACCGGCGCGCGCGCTGTCTCGCTCGAGCGCCCCGAGTGCGTGGTGGCTGAAGCGCGCGACCTCGAACAGGCGCGTGAGCCGTTCTACCGCAGGGCGCGGGAGGGCCAGGCGCGCGAGAGCCTCGCTCATGAACTCCTCGGACGTCTGCCAGGGTGCGCGAGGCACCCGGGCCCGCGCGGCGACCCGTTCGAACCGCCGGTAGCATTTGATGATCGCCACACGAGCATCGGGCTCGCTGGCGAGGTCGTCGAGGCTCTCGTCGACTGCCTCGAGCAGGGGCTCGGCTGTCCAGAGACGGCTTCGGCGATTCCACCACTCGGCCAGACGCTCGGCGAACAGCAGCAGCAGGGCCGCGGCCAGGCTCGCCAGGCCCACGCCCAGTGCCAGTAGCCCGAGCAGCGATCCGAGCCACGGGAGCGAAACCACCGGGGCTTCAGAGATCGGGGTCTCGGCGCCATCAGGGGCCGTGAAGAGTCGGCGGCCCCATGCGAAGAAAGATTCCTCGAGGTGGGGCCAGGCGAACCAGATGGCCGCGACGAGCGCGATCAGCGGCAGGACGGGCAGGAGCCGGAGCAACACCTGAAGCCACCAGGGCAGAGCGAGGAATCGCCGGTAGCGCTCGAAGAGTTCCTCGTCGAGCTCCGGGCGCCGCCGGTTCGGGGAAAGCCCGATCCCCATGACGATCACGGCCGCCAGCGCGAACGCCGTCGCGCCCGCCAGCAGGAGTATGTCCGGCACCTCCACGCTGAGACGCACGTACGGCGTCTCGTCGCCACCGCGCGGCGCCGCCAGCAAGGCGGTGAGCGTGAGCAGAAGGCCACCGCCCGCGACGATCGCAGCGCCGGATGATACCGAGACTCTCGCCGAAGGCTCGCGCACCGTCTGGGGCAAGGCCAGCAGCCTGGCATGCACGCGGAGGACGTGTCAACGCGGAAGCGGGCTCGCCGTCGGTCACGGTTCGGAGGTATAAATACGGGCTACCCGACTGAGAAGGAGGGTGCCGGTCATGAAATGGTGTCGGTTCGTGGCAGGAGAACGTGTCAGCTACGGCCTGGTCGACGACGAAAGGGTCATCGAGGTCGCCGGGAGCCCGTTTGGGGATCACGCGTCGACCGGTACCAGCCATCCCCTCAGCCGGGTGAAGCTCCTGCCCCCGGTGATCCCGCCGATGCTCTACGCCGCGGGTCCAAACTACCGGGGCCACGTTGAGGGCATGGCGCGCCGGCGAGGGGCGGCGCCCCAG
>DASWDJ010000069.1:0-38971 GCA_036395295.1 Gaiellaceae bacterium
TTGCTTACCGGTGAGCTACTGCTCGCGCTCTGGGGTGATACCGCGGCACCCACGACCACGAACAAGACGAGCGCAGCGACCGGCACTACGCAAATCAGTGCTTTCCGCATGTCTCCCCTTCCTGACAGCCGGCCCTGAGCCGGACCGGCGAGGTTGACCGCGGGAGAATATACAACCCGTAGATTTGACGATTCGCCGGTCCGCAATACTGGGCGATCATGCGCACGGCAGCGCTGCTCGGGGTGTGCGCGACGGCCGCCGTCATCGTTCTCGGCTTCACGATTCTCAGCGGGTCCGGTTCAAAAACGCGCGGCGGTCAGCCTGCGCTTCGGATCGCCCGCGACGCGCCGCTTACGGTTCGGGGGATCCACTTCCACTCCGGAGAGCAGGTGCGGGTGAGCGCCGCAGCAAAGAGCGTCCCGGCGAAGGCGAAGGAAGACGGCACCTTCGTCGTCACGATTCCCGGTGCCACCCGCTGCGACACGATACGCATCGTCGCACGCGGCTCCGCGAGTAGCTACGCGATCGTGAGGCTCCCGCCGCAGCCGGCCTGCCTGCCCGCGCGCTCGGGCTGAGGGTCGAAACTAGATGGGAGGGGCCGCCCGCAGGCGGCCCCTCTTCTCTCAGCTGTCTCGAGCCGTTACGGCGTCACGTTCTCCACGACGACGTCGGCCGAGCCGACCTTGACTCCCGTGTCGGTCACAGCACTGACGGTGCCGAGCAGGACGCGGCCTGCTTCGGGCACCGATGCGGCCGTGACGCTGCCGGAAACGGCCCACGACGAGCCGGTGGGGTGCGGAGCGTCCGCATCCGTCACGGCGACGGAGCCGAGCCCGGCGTTGGCGAAGATGTCGACGTAGTTGTACGTCGTCGTTCCCGCCGGCACCGCGAACCCGTCGATCAGCACCAGCCAGGTACCGGCCGCCGGGTTGGCGATCGTGACCGACTCTTCCGAGTCGCCGTCAGCACTCTGGCCACGCAATGTGCGTGTGGTGCACGAGGGGTCGCCGCACTGATAGACGAACAGGTCGAGATCAGCCGCCGGATCCGACGGTCCGCCGATCGTGGCGCGGAACGAGGTCGAGCCGGCCGGAATGGTCGTGACGTACTCCTGCTGTTCGAGGTTCGCGATCGTGAACACGCCTCGCCGCGCGCTGCCGAGATTCGAGCCGACGGCCCGGCCGGTGAACGAGGCGAAGTTGTTCTGCAGCGAATACGACCGCGGAACCGGGACGCCCACCTGTGCGTTCGGGATCACGTCAGGGTTCGGCGTGATCGTGACGCCGTAGAGAGACGTCGTCAGCGTGAACGGCGCGAGCTCGACGTCCGACGTCCGTCGCGCCTCCACCGTGACTTCCCAGACGCCCGCCTGGGCGCCTTGCACGGTCCGGCTGAGCGGGCTGCCGGTTGCGCAGCTGCCACCGGGTGGCGCCGGTGAGTAGCACTGCGTGCTCGCGTTCGAGTCGACGCCGACCCCGTACGGGTGGAAGCGCAGGAATCGCGCCTGGCCCGTGCCGGGTGTCGCGTCGGGACCGGAGAAATCGACCTTGAGCACCGGATTGCCCTCGGGAACCAGGAAGAAGTAGCGGAGCACCTGGTTCCGGCCGATGAGCCCCGACTTCGTGACCGAGTAGCCGTTGCCGCCGGTCAGCTGCTCCGGAGCGATGACCGTGTTCATCGTCTCGTACTCGATCCCGTCCTCGGACGAGGTGTCCAGCTGCAGGAGTGCCGAGTGGATGCCGCTCGTCGCCGGGTTCACATTTACGTTCACAGTCGTCGGCACGTTCAGCCGCAGGAGCAGGTCGTCCTGGGCGCTGAACGTCCCGTCGTTTCCGACCCACCGGAGGTGGTAGAGCACGGGCCGGGTCGGGCCGGAGGTCCGCGTGAACGTATACGTGCGGACGTACGGCTGGCCGACGGTCACGCCCTCGCGGTCGTAGATGCCAGGGCCGAAGCCGGGCTCGGCCAGGAAGTCGCTCAACAGCGTGTGAACCGCGACCCTCGAGGTGATGTTCACAGGCTTGAGGTTGGTCCTGAGCAGATTCCAGGCCTGGCCGACGTCGATCAGGCCGTTGCCCTGGTCGGCCGCCGAGTAGCGATCGAGGTACCTGGCGGTCGAGTTCATGGCCATGCGCAGCTGAGCCGCACGCCAGAACATCCCCGCCTGCTGTTGCTTGGCCGCGCTGATCAGGAGTGCAGCGGCACCGGCGGCCTGTGGAGCGGCCATCGAGGTGCCGTTGAACATGCCGTAGCCGGGGGGCAGGGTGTAGGTCCCGGTAACCGGCTGGCCGTTCTGCCAGGTCGGGACGCTCGAGACCGCCGCGCCGGGCGCCACGATCTGCGGCTTGAGAGCTCCATCCTCGGCTGGGCCTCGTGAGCTGAATGGATGGAGGTTGTCCAGGAACGAGGAGTCGGAGCCGTAGTTGCGCTGCCAGGTGTCCTTGTGGATGTACGCGCCGACGGCCATCACCTTCGTAGCCACCGCCGGGTCGCCGATCGTGTTCTCACCCGGGCCGCTGTTGCCGGCCGAGATGAACATCTCGGCGTTGTTGTCCTCGATCAGGCGGTTGTAGAGGATGGCGCGTGTGTTGTTGCCGTCGTTGAGCGCCGGCAGGCCGCCGATGCTCATGTTGACGACGTCGACGTGGTCGGTCTCGATCGCGTAGATCATCCCCTCGATCAGCGCGTGCGAAGTGCAGCCGGCCACGAAGAGGCAGACCCGCACAGAGACGATCTTGGCGCCCGGAGCAGCTCCGCTCATCGCGCCCCCGAACAGGTGGTTACCGGCCGCGATGCCCGCCACATGTGAGCCGTGCGCGCCGGACACGATGCCGACGTTCACCGCGAGGTCGGGCAAGTCGGTCTGGATGACGAACGGAACCGATTCGCGAACCGGGGTCGCCGGGTCGTCATGGCCGAAGTACCCGATGTCGTAGTTGACCTTGTAGTCGGTCATCGCCGATTCGTCGGCGAAGCTGTGGTCGTTGTCGGAGTCTGTCCAGACCTTGTTGTCGGCTGTGCGCCACAACATGACGAAGAAGTTGCCGCAGGCTCCGTTCCGGTCGAGGTCCGAGCCGCAGCCGATGCCGTACTCGCTCCCTGCTCCGAGCAGGTCCTCTCGCATACGGGCGAATCTGTACGTACCGTCCTCGCCGACTCCGGTGTACGTGCCGCCGAACGCCGTAAAGGTGCCGCCGACGACGTTGACCGTCCCGGTGAAGAAGCGCCAGGTCGGGTCGCCGTCCGTGAACGGATCGGTGTACGTGACCCAGTCGACGATCTTCCGCGCCCCGGTGCTCGTCGTGTTCAGGCTCGGGTGGTCGAGATCGACGCCGAGGTCGAGGATGCCGATCGTCACGCCCCGGCCGTCGTAGCCCGGATGCTGGTTGACGAACTGCGCAGCACCGGTGTCGCGCGTGGGCATGTATGGGTTGACGCGCGGCGTGTCGGCGCCGGGCGGGGGCTGCGGCGTGACGTCCTGCTGCCCCTCCGGGACTGGATCGGGAAGCGGGATCAGCCCATCGACGCTGATCGCCTGAATGCCCTGGAGGCGTGAAGCCTGCTCGGCCTTCCGCAGCGAGACGCGGACACGCATGTAGCCCAATCTGTTGTTTCGATAGAGCACCTTGCCGCCGATCCTCCGCAGATCGCGGGCGACCTTGGCTGTGCCGCGCCGAGGAGTAGCGATCAGCAGCGAAACCTTGTGCACGCCGTGAGCCCGCTTCGTCGCGAGCACCAGCCGGTCGTGCTTCGAGAACTTGCTCTTTGCCCGCTGTGGAGTCGACGCCGCGCCGGCGCCGATGACCACGAGGCCGGCGGCGACCAATGCGCTCATGCCCGCGAGCAGTCCTGCTCTCAACCCTGACATGCCTTCCCTCCCAGTTCTTACGGTTGCGACGCCATCCGGTTGCGACGAAAGAGCCAGCCGAAACGGAAACCCCGTCCTCGGAGTTGTGTAGATAATTCTCTATCTAGGTATCGATGTCAACCCGGGCGGCCCGTTCAGCGCCTACGGCGTCTCGGTCGGAGCGAGGTGCGGGCTCGCCATCGCCCGATAGTCGAGCGCGCTTTCGAGCGTCGCTTCGTCGACGCCTGCCTCGCGGGCGACCTCGCGGAGCGATTTCCCGGTCGCGGCCGCTTCCTTCACGATCTCCGTCGCCTTGTCGTAACCGATGTAGGGGTTGAGCGCCGCCGCGGCCGAGAGCGTGAGCTCGGCGTAGCGCTCGCAGTTCTCGCGGTTTGCCTCGATCCCGGTGACGCATTTGTCGGCGAGCAGGCGAGAGGCAGCCGTGAGCAGCCGAACCGAGTCCAGCACGTTCCGCGCGATCACCGGGACGAAGACGTTCAGCTCGAAGTGCCCCTGCAGGCCGCCGACCGTGACCGCGACATCGTTGCCGATCACCTGCGCGGCGACCTGGGTCACGACCTCGGGGATAACCGGATTGACCTTGCCCGGCATGATCGAGCTGCCCTTCTGGAGCTCGGGCAAGGCGATCTCGGCGAGGCCCGCGCGGGGCCCCGAGCCCATCAGACGCAGGTCGTTCGCGATCTTCGTCAGCGACACGGCGACCGTCTTCAGCGCACCGGAGGCCTCGACGAGCCCGTCGCGAGCCGCCTGCGCCTCGAACGGATCGGCCGGTGGGAGCACGGCGAGCCCCGTGTCGTCGGCAAGCCGCCGGCGTACGCGCTCGGCAAATTCGGGATGCGTGTTGAGCCCCGTGCCGACGGCGGTCCCGCCGAGCGGGATCCGCCCCAGGCGCTCGAGGCTGGCCTCGACACGGGCAATCCCCTGCCGGACCTGCGCCGCGTAGCCCGCGAACTCCTGGCCGAGGGTCACCGGGACCGCGTCCATCAAGTGAGTACGGCCCGACTTGACGACGTCCTCGAACTCCTTCGCCTTCGATTCGAGCGCCTGGGCGAGCCTGCTCAGGGCCGGGAGGAGCTCGCTCGTCAGCTGGTCGAGCGCCGCGAGGTGGACGGCCGAAGGGAAGACGTCGTTCGACGACTGGCCCAAGTTGACGTCGTCGTTCGCATGGATGTCCTCGCCCGCGACGCTCGCGATCACCTCATTCGCGTTCATGTTCGAGGAGGTGCCCGAGCCGGTCTGGAAGACGTCGATCGGAAACTGCTCATCGAGCTCGCCCGCAGCGATTCGGTCGCCGGCGGCGGCGATCCGCTCGGCCTTGTCCTCGTCGAGCAGGCCGAGCTCTGCGTTCACACGCGCTGCGGCCGCCTTGATCCGGCCGAGCCAGCGAGCGACGTGGCGCGGAATCGGCTCGCCGGAGACCTGGAAGTTCTCGATCGCCTTGCGCGTCTCGGAGCCCCAGAGCTCGTCCATGCCGGCGAGTGTATCCAGGCACAAACCTGTGACCCACGCATGCGGAGTTCCGCGCTAGGCTCGCGGCGGGGAGGAGGCAGGGTGCGCCTTAAATAGTTGACTAAGACGCGCGGCGGAGCCGGAAGCGGCGACGCTCGAGGGGGCGGTCGCGAAGGGCGCGCCGGGCCACCTCGTTGAGATCCCGCGGGTTCGCCCAGCCCACGTAGCCGCACCGTCGGCACTCGCCGGTCGCGAGATGCTGCTGCGAATGTGTGCCTTCCACACGGCGTGTCTCGCCGCAACTGAGACATTCGAGGGTGCGTTGTGCCATTGCTGGGTGCGAATCGGCACTTGAGCCCGTGCCGGTGACCCTCGAACGAGGGACGAGGCCTGTCAGTACTAGTCCGTGGAGTACTTGGGCTGAACCTTCTCGCCGCGAATCTGCGCGAGCGAGTTGTTCGCGGCGATCGCAGCCTCGCCCATTCCGACCGTAATCAGGGTGATCTTGCCCGGATACCCGGCGACGTCCCCGGCCGCGTAGACCCCGGGCAGGTTCGTCTCCATCGTCATCGGATTCACCTTCAGCTGCCGCTTGCCCTCGAGCTCGATGCCCCACTCCGCGATCGCGCCGAGATGCGAGTGGAAGCCCAGCAGCGTGATCAGCGCCTCGCAGTCCACGCGCTCGATGTCGCCGGTCTCCGTGTTCTCGATCGAGACGCCGGCGATCGAGCCGTCCCCGTGGATCTCGCGCACCTCGCACGGGGTCATGATCTTGACCCGCCCCTCTGACTCGAGCTCGCGCGCCTCGTTCACCGACGCCTCCAGCGCGCGAAAGCGGTCTCGCCGGTGGACGAGGGCGATCGGCGTTCGCGCCGTGTCCTGAAGACCGAGTGTCCAGTCGAGCGCCGAGTCCCCGCCGCCCACGATCACGCAGGCCTTGTCCTTGAAGACGTCCTTCTCGCGCACGAAGTAGTGGACGCCCTTGCCCTCCCACTCGTCGATGCCCTCGACCCCGAGCTTGCGGGGCTCGAACGCCCCGTGCCCTGCGGTGACGATCAGCGCCCGCGACAGATACGGGCCGCCCTTGTCCGTCGTCAGGCTGAGCACCTCCTCGCCGTTTTGGTTGATGCGCTCGAGCGTCTTCGCCTCCTCGCCGAGGATCACCTCGGCCCCGTACTGGAGGCCTTGCTCGGCGCAGAGCTCGACAAGCGCCTGCCCGAGGATCTTCGGGTGCCCGGCGACGTCGTAGACGTGCTTCTCGGGGTAGGTGGCGGCGACCTGGCCGCCGAGCTGCTCGAGGCTCTCGACGATGCGCACCGTCGCGTCGCGGTGCCCGGCGTAGTACGCGGCCGCGAGGCCGGTCGGCCCCGCGCCGAGAATCGTGATGTCGACAAGCTCGCCGGTGCTGCTCATAGCCTCATGCTAACGGCGCACTGTGCGCCGACAACGAGCTATTCGGGGCGGTTCGTGATGTGCACGAAGGTGCGGTCGCTGTCGCCGCACTCCTCGCGCAACGCGACCTGACCTGAGCGGCCCTGGCCTTTCCAGGAGACCTCGGAGTCGTGCTCTTCCAGCTCGTCGAAGAGGACCGTGAAGCCGGCGTTCTCGAGCGCGGCCTTGACCTCGTCGTGGGCACCTTCCACGTCGCCTTCGTAGTACCCCTCGACGATGTCCGTCGGGCCCTGCTTGGACTGCTGGGTGTAGGTGACCGAGTCGAACGTCGGGAACTTGGCCGGGAGGTTCGGTGCCGCACTCAGAGGCGACCCGGTGCAGGCGGCCTCGGCCTCACCGCCGCCTTCGCTCTCCTCGCTCTTCTTGTCGCCCCCGCAACCGGCGAGGGCCAGGACGATCACACCGACGAGCGACAACCAACGCAGCTGCGACACCACTCCTCCTCGGTCGGAAATCGAAGGGGGAGGAGTCTAGGCGCTGCAGCCCGAGCCGCAGCCGCCGACGGCAGCATCCTCGGAGGCCGTGCCTTCCTCCACCTGGAAGGAATGGCCACAGCCGCACGCCGAGGTCACGTTCGGGTTATTGATCGCGAAGCCGCCCTGCAACCCCTCGACGAAGTCGATCTCCGTCCCCTGGAGATAGGGAGCGCTCAGCGGGTCGACGACGACCTGGATCCCGAAGGCGTCGGCCTCGACATCGCCTTCCTGCGCACCCGAGTCGAAACCAAGGGCGTACTCGAACCCGGAGCAGCCGCCGCCCTGCACGGCGATGCGCAGAACCCCGGCCTCGCCCTCCGGCTCCTCGGCCATGAGCTCCTTGATCTTGGTCGCCGCGCCCTCGGTGAGGGTGACGAGCGCTTCCTGCTCGATGGTCGCCATCGGTCGAATGGTAGCAACGTCCACTGCCGTCTCATGCCCCGTCCGGGGACGAACTTTGTAACAGCCGATACCCTCATCGTTGAGCGGAATCCGCGCCTACTCGTGCCGTGGTACGTTTCCGCCCGACTTGGCCCGGAGCAGCTGGCGCGCAGATGCTCGATAGCTGGCTCCCGTTTCTTCTGTACGGGACGCTCGCGCTCGTCATCCCGGCTTCGATGATCCTGATGTCGTTCGTCTTTGCCACGCGCCCGGCGCGTCGAACGAGGACGCGCCGGCTGCCGTTCGAGTCGGGCGTCTCACAGGGGCCACCCCACGCGAACCGCTTCACGGTCAGCTTCTACCTGACGGCGATGCTCTTCATCGTCTTCGATATCGAGATCGTCTTTCTCTATCCACTCGGTGTCGTTCTGAAGCCGCTGGGCTGGTTCGGCTTCGCGGAGTTCGCCTTCTTCATCGCGATCCTCGCGCTCGCGTATGTGTACATCTGGCGGAAGGGGGCTCTGCGGTGGCGGTGAGGAAGAAGCAGCGCCTCGCGGACTGGGGCCTCAACTCGGAGCGTGTGCTCTGGAAGGGCAAGGGGCCCGGCGTCTTCGAGCAGGAGCTCGGCGCCGACCTCGAGGACAAGCTGATGCTGACGACCGTCGAGAAGGCGGTCCTCTGGGCGCAGGGAAACTCGATCTGGCCGGACACGTTCGGGCTTGCGTGCTGTGCGATCGAGATGATGTCGATCGTCTCCTCGCGCTACGACATCGCACGCTTCGGCGCCGAGGTCTTCCGCTCCTCGCCGCGCCAGGCCGACCTGCTGATCGTCTCCGGGCGCGTCGCCCACAAGATGGCCGCGCCGCTGCGGCAGATCTACGACCAGATGCTCGAGCCGAAGTGGGTGATCGCGATGGGCGCCTGCGCCAGCTCGGGCGGCATGTTCAACAACTACGCCATCCTCCAGGGCGTCGACAAGATCGTCGCCGTCGACATCCACGTGCCCGGGTGCCCGCCGCGGCCCGAGGCCCTGATCGAGGGCATCGTCCGGCTGCAGGAGAAGATCAAGGCCGGCGTCCCGCCCGCTTACGAGATCCGTGGGGTGGCGAGCTGACGTTCGAGGGGGTTCCGGGCCTCGTCGAGCGCCGCGACGCCTACGGCGAGACGACCCTCGTCGTCGACGCAGCGCGGCTCCTCGAGGCCTGCACGTACCTGCGCGACGAGGAGGGCTTCAACTTCCTCTCCGACATCACCCCGACCGACTACCTCGGCTGGGGCGAGCGGGGAATCGCCGGCTACTACGGGACGGGCGCGGGCCGCGATCTCGACGCTCTGGGCGCGCAGGGGCTGGCGCGCTCGCCGGAGCCCAAGCCCGCGCGCTTCGCCGTCAACTACCACCTGCTGATGCTCGGGCCCAGCGCGTCGGTCGTCCGGGTGCAGATCTGGGTCGAAGACGGCCAGAGCGTGCCGAGCGTCGTCTCGGTCTGGCCGACCGCCGACTGGCACGAGCGCGAGGCGTACGACCTGATGGGAATCCGCTTCGACGGCCATCCGAACCTGAGCCGGATCATCATGGAGGACGATTGGGAGGGTCATCCGCTCCGGAAGGACTATCCCCTCGGCGGCGAGCCGGTCCGGTTCTCGGGAGCAGAGTAATGGCGGTCACGACGCGCCCGCAGATCTACCGGGGGTCGAACATCCCGTCGCCGATCCCGACCGTCCTCCAGGTGCCGCCGGCGCTCCGCGACTCCGAGGACCTCCTCCAGGTCAATTTCGGGCCCAACCACCCCTCGACCCACGGCGTCCTGCGCCTCGTCGTCGATCTGTCCGGCGAGCGGGTCGTCGGTCTGCGCGCGGTCATCGGCTATCTCCACACCGGCTTCGAGAAGAACATGGAGCAGAAGTCCTGGTGGAAGGCGATCACGTACCCGGAGCGCATCGACTACGTCGCCTTCCAGAACAACGAGCTCGTGTTCGTGCTCGCGATCGAGAAGCTCCTCGGCCTCGAGGTCCCGCCGAAGGCGACGTGGATGCGGACCCTGCTCTGCGAATTGAACCGCCTCCATTCGCACCTCATCTTCCTCGGCACGAGCGCGCTCGAGCTGGGGGCGATCTCCATGTTCTGGTACTGCTTCCGCGAGCGCGACCAGATCCTCGATCTGTCCGAGCTGGTCACGGGAATGCGCATGCACACGCGGTACTTCCAGGCCGGCGGGCTCGCCGAGGACGTGCCGCCGGGCTTTGCCGCCGAGTGCCGCAAGTTCGTCGACTGGATGCCGAAGGCGATCGACGAGTACGAGGCGATCCTCTCGCGCAACCAGATCTGGCTCGAGCGCACCCGGGGAATCGGGTTGCTCTCGGCCGAGGATGCGATCGCGCTCGGGCAGTCGGGGCCGGTGCTACGGGCCTCCGGCGTCGACTGGGACCTGCGACGAGACCGGCCTTACCTGGCCTATCCGGCGCTCGACTTCGACGTCCCCGTGTACCCGAACGGCGACGTCTACGACCGCTACCGGGTGCGGATCGAAGAGATGCGCCAGTCGGTGCGGATCGTCGAGCAGTGCCTCGAGGGCATGCCCGAGGGGCCGTGGACCGCGGACGACCGCAAGGTCGTGCTCCCGCCGCGGCATGAGCTACACACGTCGATGGAGTCGCTCATCCACCACTTCAAGATCGTCACCGAGGGCTACCGGGTGCCCGAGGGCGAGGTCTACGTCACAGTCGAGTCGCCGCGCGGCGAGCTCGGCTGCTACGTCGTCTCCGACGGCGGCCCCAAGCCGTGGCGAGTGAAGTTTCGCGCACCGTCCTTCGTCGCGCTCGAGGCGACGGCGACCTGCATGACGAACGCGCTCGTCGCCGATCTGATCGCGATCGTCGGCTCGCTCGACTCGGTCATGGGCGAGGTCGACCGATGAGCCTACGGGAGGAGATCCTTGAGGCGGCCGCGCCGTACCCGGATCCCCGGTCGGGGGTGATGAGCGGCCTGCGGCTGGCGCAGCAGGAGTACGGCGGGTGGCTGCCTCCGGAGGCGCTCGCGGAGGTGGCCGACGCGCTCGACCTGACTCCGGCCCATGTGCAGGCGGTCGCGTCCTTCTATGACATGTACCACCTGGCCCCTGTCGGCGAGCATCTCGTCGAGGTCTGCACGAACATCTCCTGCGCGCTCGTCGGAGCGCAGCAGGTCGTCGAGGCCTTCGAGGGCGAGCTGGGAGTCCGCGTCGGCGAGACGAGCGAGGACGGCAAGGTCACGCTGCGCACGATCGAGTGCGCGGGCGGGTGCGGCTATGCGCCGGTCGTCGTCGTCGACCATCGCTATCGGGAGCCGACGAAGCCGGAGGACGTGCCCCGCATCGCGCAGGAGCTGCAGAGTGGCTGAGCCGCAGGCCCTCGTCCTCGCGGATGCCGAGGAGCGCGACCTGACGCGGCTCGCCGAATACCAGGCGATCGGCGGGTACGGCGCGCTCGCTAAGGCGCGTGGACTGGAGCGGCAGGCCGTAATCGACGAGATCTCGACGGCGACCCTGCGCGGCCGCGGCGGCGCCGGCTTCCCGATGGGGCGCAAGCTGAGCCTCGTCCAGCCGCCGGCGGCCGGCAAGCCGACCTACGTCGTCGCGAACGCGGACGAGTCCGAGCCGGGAGCTTTCAAGGACCGGGAGATCATGCGGCGCGTCCCGCACCGCTTCATCGAGGGCTGCCTGATCGCGGCGCACGCGATCGGTGCGAGGCACGTCTTCATCTACATCCGCGGTGAGTACGCCGCCGAGTACGAGGTGATGAAGAGGGCAGCCGACGAGGTGCGCGAGGCCGACCTCCTCGCCGGAGTGACGCTCGTGCTCCACCGCGGCGCCGGGGCCTACATCTGCGGCGAGGAGTCCGCCCTCCTCGAGTCGCTCGAGGGCGAGCGGGGTCAGCCGCGGCCGCGTCCTCCCTTTCCGCCGATCTCGGGGTTGTACGCCTCCCCGACGCTCATCAACAACGTCCAGACGCTGGCGACGGTCCCGGTCATCCTCGAGCGCGGTGGCGCCTGGTACGCCTCGCTCGGGCCGGAGGCTTCGCCCGGAACCGTCGTCTACTCGATCTCCGGGAACGTCGAGCGCCCGGGAAACTACGAGCTTCCGCTCGGGACGACGCTGCGGGAGCTGATCTACGACGTCGGCGGCGGCGTTCCGGGGGGGCGAAAGCTGAAGGCAGTCATCCCGGGCGGGTCGTCGGTGCCGATCTTCACGCCGGACCAGCTCGACACGCCGGCGGATTTCGACTCCATTCAGGCTGCGGGCTCCTTCCTCGGCTCAGCGGCGATCATCGTCGTCGACGAGCGCGCTTGCATGGTGCAGCTCGCCCTGCGGGTCGAGAAGTTCTACATGCACGAGTCCTGCGGCAAGTGCACGCCGTGCCGGGAGGGCACGCGCTGGATGGTGAGCCTGCTGGAGAAGATCGAGTCGGGCCGCGGCGAGCACGCCGACCTCGACCTGTTGCGGAACGTGTGCAACCGCATGCTCGGGAAGTCGCTCTGCGCCCTCGGCGACTTCGCCGTCTACCCGGTCGCGAGCTACATCGACAAGTACCGCGAGGAGTTCGAGGCCCACATCGACCAGGGCGGGTGCCCGTACGGCGGAGGTTCGTCGATCGAAGGCATCGTCGCGCCGGTCGACCAGCACACCCATTCGCCAGTAGCCGAGATGCCCGCATGAGCCATGTCAGGTGCCAGGCACGAGCCATGTCCAGGGCCTGGCCCTGGACAGGGGTGAAATGAGCACGGCTGAGATCGTCACCGTCACGATCGACGGGCGCGAGGCTCAGGTGCCGAAGGGGACTGGACTCGTCGAGACGGCTCTCGCCGCCGGGATCGAGATCCCCGTCTTCTGTTACGAACCGCGGCTCGGGCCTGCGATCGGCGCCTGCCGCATGTGCCTCGTCGAGGTCGAAGGCATCCCCAAGCTCCAGGCCGGCTGCACGCTGACGGCACAGGACGGGATGACGGTGCGGACGGCGCAGACCTCGCCCGCGGCCGCCGAGGGCCAGAGCTCGACGCTCGAGTTCATCCTCGTCAACCACCCGCTCGACTGCCCGGTCTGTGATAAGGGCGGCGAGTGCCCGCTGCAGGATCTCACGTTCCGCTGGGGCCCGGCCGTGACCCGCAACGTTTTCCCGAAGCGCACGTTCGAGAAGCCGATCCCGATCTCGCCCACGATCGCGCTCGACCGCGAGCGCTGCATCCTCTGTTACCGCTGCACGCGCTTCTCGTCAGACGTCGCCGAAGACAGCCAGCTCGTGGCCCGCGACCGCGGCTCGCAGTCGGTGATCGCGACCTTTGAGGACGAGCCATATCGCGCGCCCTTCTCCGGGAACGTGATCGAGCTGTGCCCGGTCGGCGCCCTGACCTCGACGCAGTACCGCTTCGACGCGCGCCCGTGGGAGATCCAGGACGTCCCGAGCGTCTGCGGCCTCTGCCCCGTCGGCTGCAACGTCGAGGCGACGACGCGCGAGGGCAAGGTCAAACGGATCGTCTCGCGGAATCATCCCGAGGTCGACGAGGGCTGGCTCTGCGACAAGGGACGCTTCGGCTTCACGCACCTGCGCGCGGACGACCGGATCGTCGATCCCGGACGGAAGGTTGGCCGCCGACGCTACGAGACGCTGTCCTGGGACGCTGCGCTCGACGAGGCCGAGCAGATGCTGCGCGCAGCCGGGAACAGCATCGTGACCGCGCTCTCGGGCTCCGAGACCATCGAGCAGGCCTACGCGCTCGCCAAGCTCCTGCGCCAGGGCGTCAGCGCGCACTGCGCCGTCATGCCCGAGGACGTGAGCCCGGCGCTCGACGCCTTCCGTTTGCCCCTCTCGGCGATTCGCGACGCCGAGCTCGTCGTCGTCCTCGGTGACGACCCGGTGGTCGAGCGGGCTCCGATCGTCGATCTCTGGCTGCGCGCCGCGCGCCGAGCGGGCGCGGAGGTTGTGACAACCGAGATCGGCACCCCGGACCGCGGCGTCGGCGCGGTCAAGGACGGAGAGCTCAGCTCGTGGCTGCGCGAGAGCGAACGCGCCGTGCTCATCTGGTCGGGCCCGGGTGGCCGGGGCGGCACCACGATCGCCGGCCTCGCCGCCGAGCTCGGCTTCGCCGACAAACCGGGCTGCGGCGCCTTCCACCTCCTCGAGACTGCGAACGGCCGCGGCGTCGCCGATGCTTGGGCAGCCGCCTCCGACGCCGACGAGGCCGACCCGGAGCCAATCGAGCTCCTCATCGTGTCGGGCGACGAGGCCGCTGCGAACCCCGACGTCCGCGCGCTCGCCGAGCGCTCGTCGAAGGTGCTCGCGATCTCGATGTTCCGGTCTCCCATCGCCGGCTGGGCCGACCTCGTCCTGCCGGGAACGAGCTACCTCGAGCGAGACGGCACCTACATGAACGTCGAGGGCCGGCTCCAGCGCCTGCGTCGCGCCGTCATCCCGCCCTGTCCCGAAGAGCTCGCCTGGCTGGCCAAGCTCGCCGAGCGCTTCGGCGTCTCCTTCTCGCCTCACCCGTCACAGGTCTTCGCCGAGCTCTCCGAGCTCGCGTACGGCGGCCTCGACTACGGCGGCATCGGCGAGCAGTCAACGCTCCCTGCCCGCCCCGCCCAGGCCGAGGTTCCCTCGGCGCCGGCGCCGATCAAGCGCGCCAAGGGGAAGGGCCTTCGGCTCGTCACGTACCGACCGCTCTTCTCGGGCCCTGCCGTCGAGCGCGTGCCGGAGCTGCAGTTCCAGCGCCCCTCCGCGGAGATCGAGCTCTCGCCCGACGACGCGAAGAAGCTCAAGATCGAACCCGGCGCGTCTGTGAACGTCCGCTCCAATGGCACGTCGGTCGCTCTTCGCGCGCGCGTGAACCGGAGGCTCGTCGCCGGCGTGGCCCGAGTGGCGGCCGAGCACGCTGAAGGCCTCGGCACCCACGTGGAGGTCGGCGCATGAACGAACCCTGGTGGATCGACGCGATCAAGGCCGTCGTGATCGTGAATCTCCTGCTCGGAATGTTCGCGTACATGACCTGGGTCGAGCGCAAGCTGATCGGGCGCATGCAGCAGCGCTACGGCCCCAATCGCGCCGGCCCTTTCGGCCTCCTGCAGCCGATCGCCGACCTCGTCAAGCTGATCCGCAAAGAGAGCTTCTTCCCGGCAACAGCCGTCGACATCCTCTACATCACCGCGCCGATGGTCTCGGCGGCAACAGCGCTCGCCGCGTTCAGCGTCATCCCCTTCGGCGCGGGCTGGCACGTCTGGCACTACGACATCTCCGGCGAGATCATGAACGTGCCGATCTCGCTGATCTTCATTTTCGCGCTCGGCTCCCTCGGGATCTACGGCTTCATCGTCGGCGGCTGGGCCTCCGATTCGAAGTACGCCCTGCTCGGCTCGATGCGCACCTGCGCCCAGCTCGTCTCGTACGAGGTCGCGCTGGCGCTCTCCGTGCTCGGTGTCGTCCTCATGGCGGGTTCGCTCTCGCTCGTCGACATCGTCGAGAAGCAGCAGGACACGATCTGGTACGCCGTGCCGCAGCTCGTCGGGCTGCTCGTCTTCTTCGCCGCCGGCACGGCTGAGACGAACCGGCCACCGTTCGACCTGCCCGAAGCCGACACCGAGCTCGTCGCCGGCTACCACACCGAGTACAGCGGGATGCGCTTCGGCCTGTTCTCGATGGCCGAGTACGTGAACATGATCACGCTCTCCGGGCTCTGCGTCACGCTCTTCTTCGGCGGCTGGATCGGCCCCTGGTCGCCGCTCGGCCCACTCTGGTTCCTGCTCAAGGTCCTCGTGTTGATCTTCCTCTTCATCTGGCTGCGCGCAACCCTTCCGCGGCTGCGCTACGACCAGCTGATGGCCTTCGGCTGGAAGGTCCTGCTCCCGCTCGCAACCGTGAACGCGGTCGTCACCGCCGCATTGGTAGTCGCCTTCCGATGAGCCCCCGGCCGGCCGACTCGTTCCGCGGCTTCGGCGTCACGCTGAAGCAGATCTTCAAGAAGCCGATCACCCAGCAGTACCCCGAGTACAAGCGGCCCCTCTACCCGCGCTTCCGCGGCCGCCACCGGCTGTGGCGCCATGCGAACGGGATGGAGAAGTGCGTCGGGTGCTCGCTCTGCGCGGCCGCCTGCCCGGCCGACTGCATCCGGGTCGTCGCCGAGGAGAACACGGCCGAGAACCGCGTCTCGCCGGGCGAGCGGTATGCGCGGATCTACGAGATCAACCTCTCGCGGTGCATCTTCTGCGGCTACTGCGAGCTGGCGTGCCCGTTCGACGCGATCACGCTCGAGCAGGAGTTCGAGATCTCCGAGTACTCGCGCGACGACCTCATCTACACGAAGGACATGCTGCTCGCCGAGCCGATCAAGCGCGTTCCCGTCGCGGACCGTGACCTCTACGACACGCCCGTTCCCGCCTACCAGACGAGGAGCTAGTGGGCAACGTCGTCGTCTGGTTCGTGTGGTTCGTCGCCGCCTTCGCGTGCCTCGGCTCCGGGGCGGCTGTCGTCAGCTTCTCGAATCCCTTCTACTCGGCGCTCGCGCTCATCGGCAACCTCGGCTCGCTCGCCGTTCTCTACCTGCTCCTCTCCGCGGAGTTCGTCGCGGCCGCCCAGGTGCTCGTCTACGCCGGCGCCGTGATGGTCATGTTCCTGTTCGTGATCGCCTACCTGGGCCGGCACGCGGATGCGCCCTGGGCCGGAGGGCCGAGCTGGCAGGTACTGAGCGCCGTCGCGGCGGCTGGAGCACTGATGATCGAGATCGTGGTCGTGATCGGCCTGAAGGCGAGCGGCCGCCTCTCGCAGGCCCCCGACGTCGCGAACTCGTTCGGCAGCCCGCGTGAAGTCGGGAAGCTCTTCCTGACCGACCACCTGCTCGCGTTCGAGATCACCTCCATCGTGCTGCTCGCGGCGGCCGTGGGCGGCGTCGTCCTCGGCAGTCACGCCCGCGACGAGGCGGAGGCGCAGTGAAGGGCCCCGACCTCACCTGGTACCTCGCGGTCGCCGCCTTCCTCTTCGCCATCGGCGCGCTCGGCGTGATGCTGCGGCGCAGCCCGCTGATCGTCCTGCTCTCGCTCGAGATCATGCTCAACGGGGCGAACCTGGCCCTGATCACGTTCTCGCGCCACCATGGCCAGCTCGACGGGCAGGTCTTCGCGCTCGCCGTGATGGCGGTCGCCGCCTCTGAGGTCGTCGTTGGTCTCGGGCTGATCGTGGCCGTCAACCGGCGGAAGCTCGAGCTCGACGTCGACAAGCTGTCCACGCTCCGCGGATGAGCCGCCCGACCCTGATCGAGGTGCCGTATCACCTCGGCCGGGCGCACGTCGGGCTCGCGACGGGCGTCCCGCTGCTCTCCGAGGCACTCGCCCCAAACAGCTCCGATGTCGTGGCGGTCGACCCGGGGCCCCAAGCGTCGAACGAAATTGCAGCCTCGATGGCGGTGATCCGCGCGCTCGCGCTCACGGTCCGCGACGTCGTCGCCGCAGACGGCTTCCCGGTCGTGCTCGCGGGGAACTGCAACAGCTCGCTCGGCACGGTCGCCGGGCTCGGCGGGGGCCTGGGCGTGATCTGGTTCGACGCGCACGCCGACTTCAACACACCGGACACGACGCCAACCGGATTCTTCGACGGATTCGGGCTTGCGATGCTCACGGGCAGCGGGTGGGCGGCCCTGCGCGAGACCGTCGAAGGCCTGAGCCCGATCCCCGAGGACCACGTCGTCCTCGGCGGCGCCCGCGATATCGACCCGGGCGAACGCGAGCGCCTCGAGGCGTCTCGCATCCGAGCTGTCGACGTCTCCGACCTCGGGCCGGCGTTGGACGAACTCCGGACCCGGGTCGACTCGGTTTACGTTCACATCGACCTCGATGTGCTCAACCCCTCCGGAGGGCGTGCCAATGCGCTTGCCGTCGAGGGTGGTCCCCACGCGGAGCAGCTGGCAGATGCGATCGATCTCATCAGCGATCGATTTGCGATTAGGGCCGCTGCACTGACCGCCTATGAGCCTGAATATGACCCCGAGCGGGCGATTCCGGCCGCGGCCCAGGTCGTCTTCGAGCGGCTGAGCGCCGCGGCGAACAGGGTTGCCGCGTGATCGCCGCCGCCTGGGTCTGCCTCTTCGCGCCGCTCGGCGCGACGTTCGCGATCACGCTCGGCGGCACCCGCTGGTCGCGGCGCGCAGCCGGTTATCTCGCGACCGCGTCGGTCGCCGCCTCGTTCGTCGCCGCCGCGGTCGCCTTCTTCTCGATCCTGGGACGCGACACCGAGGATCGCTCGCACCTCTCAACGGCCTGGACCTGGCTCTCGGCCGGCAACTTCGACGTCGGCCTCAGCATCCTCGTCGACCCGCTCTCGATCTTCATGATGCTCGTCGTCTCCGGAGTGGGCGCTCTCATCGTCGGCTACTCGATCGGCTACATGGACGGCGAGGACGAGGAGCGCCGCTACTTCGCGTACATGGCCCTCTTCGTCTTCTCGATGCTTCTGCTCGTGCAGGCCGGGAACCTGTTGCTCCTGCTCGCCGGCTGGGGACTCGTCGGCCTCTGCTCGTACTTCCTGATCGGCTTCCATCACGAGCGCCCGCAGGCGGTCGCGGCTGCGAAGAAGGCGTTCATCATGAACGCGTTCGGCGACGCGACGATGGCGCTCGCCTTCTTCCTCCTGATCCAGCGAACGGGCTCGCTTTCGTTCGCATCGGCGTTCCAGTGGGCGGGCGGCGTGCAGGGCTCATGGGCGGTGAACCTCGTCGCGCTCGGCCTCCTCGGCGGCGCGGTCGCGAAATCGGCTCAGCTTCCGCTCCAGACCTGGCTCCCGGACGCGATGGAAGGCCCGACGCCGGTCAGTGCGCTCATTCACGCAGCGACGATGGTGACCGCCGGCGTGTACCTGCTCGTCCGCACAGCGCCGATCTTCGAGCAGGCCGGGCGCGTCCAGGACCTCGCGGCCGGCATCGGCGCGGCCACCCTGCTGCTCGCTGGGCTGATCGCGCTCGTCCAGGTCGACATCAAGCGCGTGATCGCGTACTCGACGATGTCGCAGATCGGCTACATGTTCCTCGGCGCGGGCCTCGGTGGGTACGCGAACGCGATGTTCCACCTGATGACGCATGCGTTCTTCAAGGCGCTCCTCTTCCTCGCCGCGGGCCTCGTCATCCATGCCCTCGTCGGTGAGCAGGACATGCGCAAGATGGGCGGTCTCCGGCGCTTCCTGCCGCGCACCTATGTCGCCTTCCTCATCGGCGCGCTCGCCCTGACCGGGATTCCTCCGCTCTCCGGCTTCTTCTCGAAGGACTCGATCCTCGCCTCGGCCCTCGCGGCCGGCTGGTACGGGCAGATCCTGTTCGCAGCGGGGCTCGCGGGCGCTTTCCTCACGGGCCTCTACACATTCCGGATGGTGTTCCTCGTCTTCGAAGGCGAGCCCTCGCCCTACGCGCGCGAGTACTTCCATCGGCCGGAACGCACCGAGCCCTGGCTCTGGATGGGGCTGAGCGTGGGTGCACTCGCCGTGCTCGCAGCGATCGGCGGCTGGATCCAGATCGCGGGTATCTGGCACCCGCTCGCGGACTTCCTGAAGCCCGCCCCCGAACCGCTCATCGAGCCGAGCGGGACCCAGGACTTCCTGGCCAGTCTCGGCGCCGTCTCGCTCGGGCTCGCCGGGATCGCCGTCGCCTGGGCGGTCTACTCGGCACGGACGCTGAAGGTTCCGAGGGCGAGGCCGGTCCGAGCGCTGCTCGAGCATAAGTTCTACTTCGACGAGCTCTACGACGCGCTCTTCTACCGGCCCTCGGTCTTGCTCGCCCGGAGCCTCGGGAGTCGCGTCGAGCGCCCGCTCATCCTCGGATCTCTGACCGGCATCGCGTTCGGCGCACGCCGCATCGCCGGCGAGGTGACGCAGCTGCAAACCGGTCTCGTCCGCACCTACGCGCTCGCGATCGCCGGCAGCGTCACCGTCCTCGCCCTCGTCTTCGTGTGGGTGAAGTGACGTGAGAAGTCGTATCCCAGTCTGGAGCCCACGCGCGTTCCTCGGGCGTCGCTGCGGGTGCGGGGCCGGAGGGAACAGTATTCGGAATACGGGCCCGGAGAGCACCGTGCCCGCAGCGGCGCCAGGCGGTGGCGGAGGTCGGCTCCGCCGCCCGGGAGCCACCGCCGGCGAGGGGCGCACGTGACCGGCTGGCTCGCCACGATCCTCATCTTCCTCCCGCTCGCCGGCGCCCTCTTCGTGTGGCTGCTGCCCGTCGGCCGCCTGGCCGGCTCGTTTGCCCTGCTCTTCGCGCTCGTCGAGGTCGGCTTCTGGATCAACGCGTTGACCCGGATGGACTTCGACCGCACGGGGTTGTCGCCGAGCTTCGACCAGCAGACGACATGGTTCAGCGACCTGCACGTCTCCTACCACGTCGGCTTCTACGCCTTCTCGTTCTGGCTCGCCGGGCTCGCGGTCGTCGTGCTGGCGGCGGCGATCGCCTACGGCTTCTGGGTCGGCCGCGAGCGGCCGCGCGCGTACTTCGGGCTCATGCTCTTCCTGACGGCGGCGGTCGTCGGCGTTTTCGCGGCCCAGGATCTGCTGCTCTTCTACGTCTTCTTCGAGGCGATGATGATCCCGCTCTATGTCCTGATCGGGGTCTGGGGCGGACCGGGCCGAATGGGCGCGACGGTGAAGTTCGTCATCTACACGATGGCCGGCTCGCTGCTGATGCTCGTCGCGGTCATCGTCTTCGGGCTCTCGCGCAACTCGTTCGACCTCGTCACGACCGAGCCGAGCAACAGCACCTGGCTCTTCCTTGGGTTCGCGATCGCCTTTGCGGTCAAGGCGCCGCTCTTCCCCCTGCACGGCTGGCTGCCCGACGCGTATCGCGAGTCCTCGCCCGAGGTGGCGGCAGTGCTATCCGGGGTGATCTCGAAGGCCGCGATCTTCGGCTTCATCCGGATCTGCCTCGGGAAGTTCCCCGGGCCAGTCGACGACTTCCGCAACGTGATCCTCGCGCTCGCCGTCGTCGGGCTCGTCTACGGAGCGCTCATGGCCTTCCGGGCGCCGGACGTACGCGGAGTGATCGCGTACTCGAGCCTCTCGCAGATGGGCCTGATCACGATCGGCGTCTTCGCCCAGAACAGCGCAGGGCTGAGCGGTGCGGTCCTGCAGGCAGTCAACCACGGGCTGATCTCGGCCACGCTCTTCCTGCTTGCGGGAGCGATCGAGCGGCGAACCTCGACCGGCAGCCTGGAGCGCCTCGGGGGCATGGCGCGCGGACGTCCGGCGCTGGCGACGATGCTGATGGCGACCGGCATCATCGCGCTCGCGGTCCCCGGCTCCTCGGCCTTCGCCGGTGAGTTTCTGATTCTGGCCGGGGTCTTTACCACGGGCTGGGGCTGGGCCGTCGCAGGCGCAACGGGAATTGTGCTGGCGGCGCTGTACATGCTGCGCCTGATCTCGGCCGTTCTCCACCGGCAGCCTGGTCCAGTCGTCGCCGAGGCCGCCCTCGACCTGCGCCCAGCCGAGCTCGGAATCCTCGTCCCGCTCGTGGCCTGCCTGCTTGCGCTCTCCGCTTGGCCCGGAGCCATCAGCGGTAACACGCTCGGGCAATCCGACCAGACGCCGGTCAGCGAACGGATTTCGTTCCGATGATCGATACGCCGTCCGTCGACTGGTTCGCGCTCTCGCCCTCGCTCGTTGCGCTCAGCGCTGCGGCGATCTGCCTGCTTTCGGCTGTGCTCACTCCCCGCTGGCTCCTCCGGCCCTTCGCCGCCTTCGTCTGCGCGCTCGGCTTCATCGGCGGCCTCGTCACCGCTGCGCTCGTCTACTGGAAGAGCCCGGATGCGCACCTGATCGTCGCCGACGCGGTCAGCCGCGACCGGTTCGCTGCGCTCGCGCAGCTGATCATCATGGCCTCCGGCCTGCTCGCGGTCGGCGTCTCGTACTCCGCGCGCATGCGCCGGGATCACATCGGCGAGTACTACGCGCTGCTCGCCACCGCCGTCGCCGGCATGGCCTTCCTCGTCCAGGCGAGCAACCTGATGACCCTCTTCCTCGGCCTCGAGTGGTTCTCGGTCTGCCTCTACATCCTCTGCGCGATCGAGATCGATCTCGTCGGCTCGCTCGAGGCCGGCCTCAAGTACCTGATCATCGGCGGCATGGGCTCAGCCGTGCTGCTCTTCGGCTCGGCGCTCGTCTACGGGTCGACCGGTGAGCTCGGCTTCTCGGCGATCGCAGACGCAACGCGCGCGCACGACCTCACCGGCGACCCGATCCTGCTCGTTGGCCTCGCGATGCTGATCGCGGGCCTCGCCTTCAAGGCGTCGGTTGCCCCCTTCCACATGTGGACGCCCGACGTCTACGAGGGTGCCCCGACGCCGGTGACCGGCTTCATGGCAGCTGCGACGAAGGCGGTCGCGCTCGTCCTGGCCCTTCGCCTGCTGACGGTCGCGTTTCCGCAGAAGGAGGATGTCTGGACGATCGCCGTTGCTGTCCTCGCCTGCATCTCGCTGGCCTGGGGCAACATCGCGGCACTCGTCCAGAGCCGGGTCAAGCGGCTCCTCGCCTACTCGTCGATCTCGCACGCAGGCTTCATGCTGATCGCGATCGCCGCCGCAAACGAGCTCGGAGGCCGTGCGCTCCTCTACTACCTGATCCCCTACTCGGCGATCTCGATCGGTGCCTTTGCCGTCGTCGCCGCCCGCGAGCGCGAGCTGAGGGAGAGCGTGACCCTCGACAATCTGGCCGGCTTCGGCTGGGAGCGCCCGCTGCTCGGGGCCGGCATGTTCACGTTCATGCTCGGCTTCGCCGGCTTTCCGTTGACCGGCGGCTTCGTCGGCAAGTTCTACGTCTTCGCCGCGGCCAGCGACCGGGGCTGGAACTGGCTCGTGGTCGTCGGCGTCGTGGCGACGCTCGTCAGCCTCTACTACTACCTGGCGGTCATCCGCGCCATGTACATGCGGCCGGCGGCGGAGCTCGGGCTGGCGCCGGTCGGAGGCTCTCCGCCACGCGAGATCATGCTCTCGGCTTCGGTGTTCGCGGCCATGGTCGTGAACGTGGGCTCGTTCTTCGCCGTCCAGCCGATGATCGACCTGGCGAAGAACGCGGCGAAGGCGCTACCGCTCTAGGAGCCCTCCTGAAGCTGGGCTCCTGAGCTCGACGCTGAGGCCGAGCAGCGCCTGCACGAGATAGACGGCGAGGCAACCCGTGAGGGCGAAGACGACCGCGTTCGCCGCAGTCCCCGCGACGACCAGCACGAGCGCGAGGCCGGCGAGGGCAGGCTCGAGGGCGATCGCCGGTGCGACCGGCCCCTTCGCGCGCGCGTCGAGCAGGTCACCGAGCGCGCCGAGGCCGCAGGCTGCATTCACGGGAACGGAGGCCAGGAGAACGTAGAGGGCGAGCGTCGATGCGCCCGCAACCTCGGCTGCAGCAGCGGAGAGCGCGATCGCGATCGGAAGCCAGAGCCTCGGCACGCCGCAAACATTCGGCGCCGGCTCGGACGTTCCTGCGCAGCGTTTAGGGTCGAGCGGAGATGGCGATCCGGATCGGCGTCCTCGCGCTTCCCCTCGCCGGGCTCGGGCTCCTCCTGGCCGCACCGTCAGCGGACGCCCACTGGGAGCATCACCCGGCGCACTTCTGGCTCGTGCTGGTCGTCGCGGGCGTCAGCGTCGTTCTCGGCCTGCTGGCGAGCGAGGCGGCGCGACGGCTCTACGATGCCCGGCTCTTCCTCGTCTCGATGACGTTCCTGGCCAGCGCCGGCTTTCTCGGCCTGCACGCACTCGCCACTCCCGGTGTCCTGCTCAACGGCAAGAACACGGGCTTCGTGATCGCGACCCCGGTCGGCCTGCTCGTGGCAGGCGCCTTCGCGGCTGCGTCCGCACTCGACCTCTCCTCGGGGAAGGCCGCCGCGCTGATGAGACGCCGGACGGTCATCCGCAACGCGCTCATCGCTGCCCTCGCAGCCTGGGCCGCCATCTCGCTGGCCGCGGTTCCTCCGCTGGACAAGCCGCTTCCGCCCGAAGACGCCAAGGGACGGTTGTACGCACTCGCTGTCGCAGGTGTCCTGCTCTACGCCTTCGCGGCGCTCCGCTATCTCCGGCTCTTTCGGGCGCGGCCCGCCCGGATGCTCCTCGCGATCTTCACCTCTTTCGTCCTCCTCAGCGAGGCCATGGTCGCGATCGCTCTCTCGCGCAACTGGCACGCGTCCTGGTGGGAGTGGCACCTCTTGATGGCCGCCGCGTTCGGCCTCGTGGCAGTGACGGCGCGTGACGAGTATCGAGCCCGGCGCTCGCTCGGCGGTGTGTTCAGCGACCTCTACCTGCAGGAGACGATCGACCGCATCGACAGCCGCTACGGCCGCGCGCTCCATCAGCTCGTCGATTCCTCGGCCAACCTCGAGGAGGTTCGAGAAAGGGAGAGCCTGAGCGCGGAGGAGGCCGAGCTCCTGGGCCGCGCCGCGGGCGAGATCCGCCAGCTCGACGAGCTCTTCAGTCCATATCTGTCGCCCCAGCTCGCAGCAAAGCTCCGCACCGATCCCGACGCGGGCGCCCTCGGAGGAGAGCAGCGCGAGGTGAGCGTTCTCTTCGCCGACCTCGAGGGCTTCACCGCCTTCTCCGAGCGCACCGAGCCCGCCCGCGTGATCGAGATGCTGAACGACTACTGGGCACGCGCCGTGCCCGCGGTGGCCGAGGAAGGGGGCATGGTCGAGCGGTTCGCGGGCGACGCGGTCATGGTCGTCTTCAACGGCGCCGACGATCAACCGGATCACGCGCTGCGGGCGGCCCGTGCCGCACTCGGTCTGCAACGCGCGACCGAAGCCCTCGCCGCCGAGCGGCCCGACTGGCCCCGCTTCCGGGCCGGCGTGAACACCGGACCGGCGGTGATTGGCAACGTCGGCAGCCGGGAACAGCGGAGCTTCACCGCGATCGGGGACACTACGAACCTCGCGGCACGGCTCCAGGCCGCCGCCTGGCCGGGGCAGGTCGTAATCGGCGGCGCGACCCGGGAGGCGCTGGGCGAGGTTGCGATCGTCGAGGCGTTGGGAAGACTCGACCTGAAGGGAAAGCGGCAGCCCGTGGAGGCCTTTCTTCTCGTCCAGCTGGCGCGGGATTCGGGTTAGGCTCAAGCGCGGTTGCCCGAAAGGAGTTGAGATGCCCGACGTTGCTCTGACCTGGCTCGGCCACGCCGCCTTCCGCTTCGACACACCGGGCGGGAAGCGTGTCTACATCGATCCCTTCCTCGAGAACCCGAAGTGTCCGGACAATGAGCGCCAGCCGGAGCGCATCGACCTGATCGCGATCACACACGGCCATTCCGATCATGTCGGGAGCACGCTCGAGCTCGCCAAGCAGCACGGCTGCGCAGTCGTCGCAATGATCGAGATTCGTGACTGGCTCTCGGGGCAAGGGCTGGACGAGAACATCGAGCACTCGCCCAACAAGGGCGGCACCGTCGATGCCGACGGGATCAAGATCACGCTCACGGACGCGAAGCACTCGTCGAGCGCCGACGACGGCACCTACCTGGGCGAGGCCACGGGCCTGGTGATCGAGGTCGAGAACGGAACGAAGCTCTACTTCGCAGGGGACACCTGCGTCTTCGGCGACATGAAGCTCATCAGCCGCATCTACGAGCCGGACGTCGCGATCCTGCCGATCGGCGGCCACTTCACGATGGACCCGCGCGAGGCCGCCGTCGCGCTCGAGCTGCTCGGCGTCAACCGCTGCGTGCCATGCCATTACGGGACGTTCCCGCTGCTGCGCGGCACGCCGGCGGAGCTGCGGGAGCTCGCGCCCGGCGTCGAAATCCTCGCACCCGAACCCGGGGAGACGGTCGAGGTTTGAGGGAGCGCTGGTTCGGCGCAACCAGGCAGCGGGTGCCGCAGCTCGCCGTCGAAGGTGAGATCGATTTCCCGGCCGAGCCGCTCGTGCTGGACGAGGTGGACGACGCGGCACTGCGCCGCGCGCACGAGGAAGGAACCCCGGTTGTCGTCCGGGCGGACAACAAAGAGCAGGTGCTCGCGGCGCTCGCCCGGCCGGAGGTAGCCTCCGTGCTCGTGCCCCCGGAGAAGCGCGACCTGCTGGAGCTCGACCTGATCGAGGAGACATATGGCTGATCCGATCGTCGCCACGTACTCGATCGTCGCCTGCGACCTCGAGGTGGGCCAGTGGGGAGTCGCCGTCCAGTCGAAGTTCCTCGCAGTTGGATCGGTCGTCCCTTGGGCCGAGCCCCACGTCGGAGCCGTGGCGACGCAGGCTTATGCAAACCCCCGCTACGGACCACAGGGCCTCGACCTCCTCCGGGAGGGGATCGCTGCGCAGGAGGTCGTCGACCGGCTGACGAGTGCGGACGACGGCCGCGATCACCGCCAGCTAGGCGTCGTCGACGGCGAAGGCGGCGCCGCGACCTATACCGGCAAGGAGTGCCTCGACTGGGCCGGTGGGCGCACGGGCGAGGGCTACGCGGCCCAGGGCAACATCCTCGTCTCGGCAGAGACCGTCGACGCTCTCGCCGAGACCTTTGAGACGAGTAGCGGACCCCTCGCCGAGCGGCTGATCGACTGCCTGGCCGCCGCGCAGGCAGCCGGTGGCGATAGCCGCGGGCAGCAGTCCTCCGCGCTCCTCGTCGTGCAGCGGGACGGTGGCTACGCGAACATGTCGGACGTGGTCGTCGAGCTCCGCGTCGAGGATCATGAGCGTCCGATCGAGGAGCTCCGCCGCATCTACACGCTCCACGACGAGATCTTCGGCACGACCCCACGCGAGGAGTGGCTCGCCGTCGACGACGAGCTCGCCTCGGAGCTCCGCGACCGACTCGGCAGGCTCGGCTACACGGGCGAGCTCCAGGATGCCTTCACGCGCTGGACCGGAAAGGAGAACCTCGAGGACCGCGTTGAGGGGATCGAACAGATCGATCCCGTCGTCCTGGAGGCGCTCAGGAGCCGCACGTGAGCGAAAAGGCTTACGAGGTCGCCCACCTGGACGAGCTCGATCGCTTCCCTGTCGACGAGGAAGGCCTCGTCTGGCGCCCTGTTCGCCGTCGGCTCGGGGTCAGGGCCTTCGGGACGAACGCCTACACGGCCGAGAAGGGAGGCGACCGGGTCGTCGAGGAGCACTTCGAGCGGGATGGGCATGAGGAGCTCTACCTCGTCGCGAAGGGGCGCGCGACGTTCACGCTCGGCGAGGACGAGATCGACGCCTCTGCCGGAACCCTCGTCTACGCAACACCGGGCACGAAGCGCGGGGCGGTCGCAGTCGAGCCCGGGACGACGATCGTCGCCTTCGGCGCCAAGCCCGGCGTCCCGCACGAGATCTCCGGCTGGGAGGGAATTTTCGTCGCACTCGGCCATTTGAGGAAGGGCGAGGAGGAGAAGGGGCGTCAGGCGATGGCGGTCGCGATCGCCGAGCGTCCCAACAATTGGCAGGGCCAATACAACGCCGCCTGCTTCGAGAGCCTGACCGGGAACAAGGAGGCGGCGATCGCCCATCTGCAGCGGGCGATCGAGCTCGACCCGAAGGCACGCAAGTTCGCGCAGAAGGACTCCGACTTCGACTGGCTCCGCGCTGACCCGGAATTCCCGACGTGAGCAGAACCGCCAAGATCACCGACCTCGCGATCCAGCTGGGCTCGGGCCCCCGCTGGGCGCCGGTGCGCACGCACTTCGGAATCAGAGCCTTCGGCGTCAATGCCTACGTGGCGGACGAACCGGGCGTCGCGGTCATCGGGGAGCACGACGAGCTCGGAACTTCGTCCGGACAGCACGAGGAGCTGTACTTCGTCGCCGGCGGGCATGCGAAGTTCACGGTCGACGGCGACGAGATCGACGCGCCCGCAGGAACCTTCGTCTTCGTGCGCAATCCGGCGGCGAAGCGCGGCGCGATCGCCACCGAGGCGGGCACGACGGTCGTCATCGCCGGAGGCCGGCCGGGAGAGGCCTTCACGCCGTCTGCGTGGGAACGGAGCGCGCCCGCACTCCACTACTTCGCCACGCAGGATTACGACAAGGCGATCGAGGAGTTCGAGCGACTGCGGGCCGAGGCGCCGGACGACCCGGGCCTCCTCTACAACCTCGCCTGCGCAGAAAGCCTGAGCGGAAGGACGGCTGAGGCCGTCGAGCACCTGAGCCGCGCGGTGGAGCTCGATCCGGACTTCCGTCGGCTGGCGGAAAAGGACTCCGACTTCGATCCCATCCGGGCCGAGCCCGAGTTCGCCTCAGCGGTCGCCGGGGAGCCGGATACCGGCAGCTCTGGCACGTAGGCCCGGAACTGGGTCGGCTTCGGGGCGAGCCACGACCAGGAACGCTCCGTAGCCCTCTCCGGCGAGGGCATCGACGAGCAGCTGCAGGCCGATCGCGAGCGCAAAGGCCTTGTGCGCCCGGTCGCCGCCGAACGGGACCAGCTCGGCTTCGTCCGCGTTGCCGGCTATCACATCGCCGTAGGTGACCTCTCCCATCGAGACATCGGAGACGATCGGGCGCGCGTCCGAGCTCGGGATCCCGATCGCGATTGGATTCGTACCCGCCAGAGCCGGGCCACCGTCCGGATGGCCCAGGCGGGCAGGCGAGGTCGCCGTCAGGACGGCCACCAGCCCGCCCTCGGCCAGCCGACGGACCCAGTGCCCGAGCATCCCCGTCGGGAAGCAGTCCTTGGCGACGACGACGCGCGAGTGAGCGGGAGGATCGGCGAGTTGCGCCGCGCAGATCGCGGCCAGCGTCAGATACCCGAGAGCGCCCCGTCCCTCCCAGCGTTCGAAGCCCGGCTCGGCCAGCACCCGCTTCGGCTGCGCCTGCGGGCTCAGGTCCGGCAGGCTCGAGAGCCAGTCCACGCGTGCCAGGCCGTGGCCGGCCTTGCCCCGGGCCTCCGCATCGAGGAAGTGGTCGGCAAGAGCCGCAGAGTCGGGCTCGCTGAAACCGAGTTGCCGGAGGTGCCCAAGGACCTGTTCGCGCTTGCTCATGGTCGACCCGGCCTGAGAGGATCGCAAGTGACCTCAGCAGCGAGTGGGCCAACTCGGCCGCGGTCACTCCGCATCAGGTTATGAGTTGCACATTCTGCGATCTCAATGCTCTCCGCGCTGGGGCTGTCCTGCTCCTGGAGAACGAACTGTGCATGTTCTTCAACTCCGAGGATCTGGAAGGGGAGTTTCTCCGTGGTAGCGGCGTGATCATCCCGAAGGCACACAGACCAACCGTCTTCGAGCTCACGCCGGACGAGATCGGTGCGACCTTCGAGCTGCTCAGACGGGCGCGTCCTCTGCTGGACGAGCGTTACAAGCCTGACGGGTTCAACATCGGCTGGAATTGCTACGCCGCCGGAGGGGGCGGGCCGCACGCGCATCTGCACGTCCTCCTGCGATTCTGGGACGAGCCGAAGGCCGGTCAGGGCATCCGCTGGCCGCTTCGCCAGCCGGACAACCGCCGTCCCGATCCGGATGCTCCGGGACGCGGCGACAGGGCTTTTCTCGGTGGAACTGCCTGACACGGCAGAGCTTCCTCACGAAATCTTTACGAGGCGCACCCGAAGTCTTCATGGGCAGGAGGGATCTTCTCTAGCGCAGAACCATGAAAGGGGGAGTTTCCGGTATGCGTCCCAAGCATCTTGCTCTTCCCGTCGCGGTCGGCCTCTTCGTGCTCGTCGGGGTTGCCGCCGCCACGCCCTCCCATCCACAGACGGCCGACGTCTCGGCCGCCTTCAGCGCGACCCAGACGCGGATGCACACACGCACGTGCACCGAGGGTGGGAACACCTTCCGTGTCACGAACGCGGTCTGGCGCGGCACGTCGGTGAGCGGCGAGCCACGGTTGGCCGGCACCGTCATCATCACATCGCACGCGGTGCTGAACGAGACGACCGGCGACGGCTGGGTCTCCGGCACCTGGCGCTCGTCGAACGTCACCACCAGGCCGCGAACGCGGGTGAGGTCGAACGCACACTTCTCCGCGGTGATCGACAGCGGGAACCATCTCGACGGTCTCGTGGCCGGTCAGGTTCGCCATCCGTACGCTCGGCTGCTCGGCAACCTGTCGGCGACGATCGTCGGCGGCACGCTCGCCGGTGAGCTCGGCGCGAACGCTCCGGTTTCGCCGGACAACTCCGCGCTGCTCTTCCGCGGCGGCTGTCCGTAGCAGAGATCACCGATCGGCATGCGAAGGGCGCCTCCGGGCGCCTTTCGCTCTAGGACACGAGCGGTAGAGCCTTCTTGATCCCGCCTGGCCGGCTTCCGCTCGCGACCAGCGTCTCGGCCAGCTCCGTGATCGTCCGCGCTGTCTCGTTCTCCGGTTCAGCCCATACGAGCGGCTCGCCGTCGTCCGCGCATTCACGAAGCCGCGGGTCGAGCGGAATCCTGCCGAGCAACGGCGCGTCGATCGCCTGCGCGAGGGCCTCGCCCCCGCCCGCGCCGAAGACCTCCTGACCGGTGCCGACGAGAAACGACATGTTCTCCACGGCGCCGATCAGCCGCATGCCCGTCTTCTGCGCCATCTGCGCTGCTCGGACGGCGACCTGCTGAGCCGCCGGCTGCGGCGTGGTCACGACGATTACTTCCGCCCGCGGCAGCAGCTGGCCGAGCGAGATCGACACGTCCCCCGTCCCCGGAGGCATGTCGACGACGAGCATGTCCAACTCGCCCCAGTGGACGTCGGAGAGGAACTGCTCCAACGCTCGGTGCAGCATCGGACCGCGCCACATGACCGGGGCGTTCTCCTCGAGGAAGAAGCCAATCGACATCAGCTTGAGGTCGCCGCGCACCGGCGGCACGATCATCTTGTCGACGACGACCGGCCGCTGACCGACCCCGAGCATGAGCGGGATCGAGTGCCCGTACACGTCGGCGTCGAGAATCCCCGTGCGGAGACCGTGCCGGTCGAAGGCGGCGGCCAGGTTGACCGAGAGAGTGGACTTGCCGACGCCTCCCTTGCCGCTTGCAACCGCGAGTACGCGCGTCGAGGCGTCGAGAGAAAGTCCCTTCGAGCGCCCCGTGACGCTGCCCCGGAGCTTCTGGGTGAGCGCGGCCCGCTCGTCGGGGCTCATGACGTCGAAGTCGAGTGAGACCGACTCGACTCCGGGCAGAGGCAGCAGGTGCTCCTGCACCTGCGTCTCGAAGCTCGAGCGCAGCGGGCACCCGACGACCGTGAGCGCAATCGTGACCGCGACGTGGCCGTTCTCGACATGCACCTCGCGCACCATCTCGAGCTCTGTGACGGGGCGCTTGAGCTCCGGGTCGATGACCTTGCCGAGCGCCTCGGTGATCTGCTCGCGGGTGGGCTGCTCCACGCAGCGAGCGTAGCAGCGATCAGGCCCCCAGCCGCTTCCTTAGCCGGCGGCCGTTGCGCACCGCATGGCCGTGCCAGTCGTTGTTGAAATAGGCGTAGACCTCGACCCGGGAGCGCCAGGCGTCGATGCGCTCGGCCCACTCCTCGAGCTCGCGCTCCGAGTAGTTGCCGTTCCGACCACGATTCCCGTAGTGGAAGCGGATGAAGGTCCAATCGGTCGTCAGCTCATGCGCCTGGAAGGGACGTTCCGGGTGATCGCCGATCACGAGCGCAACGCCGTGCGCGCGCAGCAGCTCGTAGATTTCCGGCGCGAACCAGCTCTCGTGGCGGAACTCGAAGCAGTGGCGCCCTGCCGGGAGCCGGCCGAGCGCTGAGCTCAGGCGTTCGTCGTCCCGCCGAAAATTGCCTGGGAGCTGCCACAGGACTGGGCCCAGCTTCGGCGAGCGGACGAGAGGGTCGATTCGCTCGTAGAGGCGCTTCACTCCCGGCCCGAGGTCGGTGAGCCGCTTCACGTGCGTCAGATACCGGCTGGCCTTGACCGTGAACACGAAGCCCTCCGGCGTCTGCTCGACCCAGCGCGCGACCGAATCGCGCTTCGGCAGCCGGTAGAACGTGTTGTTCACCTCGACGGTGTCGAAGAGCGTCGCGTAGTGCTCGAGCCAGCGCGCCTGGGGCAGGCCCTTTGGATAGACGATCTCCCGCCAGTGGGCATAGTTCCAGCCCGAGCAGCCAATCCGGATAGATTTAGCTGCGTTCTCGCTTGAAGTTCGGGTGGATCGACCGGTCATTTCAGACGGACGCGCAGTCGAGCTGCGCGTCCTGAAGGCGGCATCGCAAGCGATGCCTAAGCGGCAACGATCTGCGCGAGGCGCTCGCAGAGCTCAAGTGTCCCGGCCGCCGCGACCGGGGAACGCGCCGCGGCGTCGAGCGGCGCTGCGTCGAGCGGCGCTGCGTCGACGAACATGATCGGCAGACCGACTTCCTGCAGCAACAACTGCGCAGCGGCGATGTCCACGGCACGCGCCCCTTTCAGCGAGCAAACGCCGTCGACCCGCCCGGCGGCGAGATAGCAGAGCGACAGCGCGAGCGAACCCATGATCCGCAGCCTGTGCGCCAAGCCGGCAAAGGCGACCGCCTTGTCCGCCACCGCGCCGGCAACCGTGGCTTCGAGCGCAAGCACCTCGATCTCGTCCTCCTTGGGTCGAACGGCGCCGAGCCGCTCGCCGTTCAGCCACGCACCGCCGCCCTTGGCTGCGGTCCATTCCTCGCCCGAGCCGAAGTCGTGGACGAATCCGAAAAAGACGTCCTCCATGACCGCGCCCTCCGCGACCGCGACCGAGAGCGAGAAGAACGGGATGTTCCGCTTCGCGTTCAGGGAGCCGTCGATCGGATCGACGACGACGCGGGTGACCGGAGCCGACCCGAAGTCGCGCTCGCCGAGCTCCTCGGAGACAAGGCGGAAATCGAGTCCCTCATCCTCGTGAAGCCGTTCGAGGCGCGCCACGACCGCGGCCTCAGCCGCGGCGTCGACGGCTGTCGTCTCGTCGCCGCCAGCGCCAAACCCCAGAACCGGCTCGCGCTCGACTCGGGTCGGCAGCTTCTCGAACACGGCCCGCAGATCTTCGACCGCACCGCGGCAGAAAGCCGGCCACGGGCCGTCCGTCACTGCTCGAGCGGATGGAAGAGGAGGCCGGAGATGAGCTTGGGATAGAAGTAGGTGCTCTTCTGCGGCATCGTCTCACCGCGGGCTGCGACCTCGAAGACGTCCTCGACACGGAGCGGCCGCACGAGGAAGGCACCCTCGGCCTGCTCGCCCTCGACCGCGGCCACCGCGTCGTCGATCGAGGCCGTATAGGTCACGTCCTTCGGCGCATGCGCCTCGACGAGCTCCACGTCGAGCTGGCCCTCGTCGCCCTGCAACAGAGAGATGCGTCCTCCACGCCGATAGAGGACGGCGGCGCCTCGGTCTCGCGGCCGAGCCTCGAGATCGCGCAACGCTGCGCCGATGTCGCCGTGCGTCGGATTCGGCCCGTTGACGCTCCCGACCACGCGGTGAGTCGGAAAGATCATCAGTCCCGGATCCGAGGTGCTGACGAGCACGACCATCATGTAGGCGCTCCCTGGTGTCCCGACCTCCTCGTGATAGGCGAGCGCAGTCTCGTAGCGATGGTGGCCGTCCGCGATCAGGAGCGGGCGGTCGACGAAAGCATCGGCGAGCGTGTCGGCCTCGAGGCGCCACAGCCGAGTTCCCTCGGTTTCGAGCTCCGGCACCACATCGCGGGCCTCGAAAGGCGCATCGCCCTGATAGAGGAGGAAGATCGGCTCCAGCTGCGCGTTGACCTCCCGGAGGAGGCGCAGCCGCTCTTCCTTCGGGCCTCGATGCGTTCGCTCGTGGGGGAGCACCGTGCCCGCCTCATAGGGCTCGATGCGCAGAGACCCGACGAGGCCGGTGCGAGTGCGTGCGACGCCGTCCGGGCCGACGTAGTTCTGCGACAGTGCCCAGAAGCCTGGCTCCTCGGGCGCCAGGATCCCCTGCTCGCGCCACGCGCGGAAGTCACGCCCCGCCTCTTCTTCCAGGTCGGGAAGGGTCAGGTGGACGACGTTGTACGGGCTCCGCTCGAGGTAGCGTTCGCGCTCTTCGGGCCCGATGACGTCGTACGGCGGCGCGACGAGCTCCTCGAGCCGACCGGCGCGCTCGGTGTCGTAGCGCACAGCCCGAAACGGCTTGATCTCCGCCACTGCGGCCCAACCGTACCATCCGTTTCCGGGCCTAGACTCGGCGCGTGGCGGCGATCGCGGAGCTCGAGCAGGACCGGATCGTCGAGGGCGTCTATGCGGTCGCGAAGAAGGAGCGGCTGCGGACCAAGGCCGGCGCCTCGTACCTCGCGCTCGAGCTCGTCGATCCGAGCGGCCGGATCGAAGCCCGCGTCTGGAGCGACGTCGATCTCCTCGACAGCCGCTTCGCCGCCGGCGACGCGGTGCGCGTCCTCGGCCGGGTCGACCGCTTTCGCGACCGCCTCCAGCTGGAGGTTCGGTCGCTCGAGCCGGCCGAAACTGACCCCGCCGAGCTGGCGCCCGCCATGCGCCGGGACGCGGACGAGCTCGAGGGCTTTCTCGAATTCCTGGCCGGCGAGATCTCACATCCGGGCCTGAGATCCGCCGTCGGGCGCTTCATCGAGGACGAGGCGTTCCGAGCGCGGCTGCGGAGCCTGCCTGCAACGCCCGAAGCTCACCACAGCTATGCGGGTGGGCTGCTCGAGCACACGGTCGGGGTGGCAACCATCTGTAGGGAGGTCGCGCAGCTCCATCCACGCCTTCGCGCGGACCTCCTGATCGCGGCCGCGGTGCTCCACGACGCCGGCCGAACCGTCGAGCTGACGCGTGGACCAATCTTCCAGCCAACCGAGGAGGGGCGTCTCCTCGGCCACGTGCACCTGGGCCTGCGCCTGATCGAGGAGCGTGCCGGCCCGCTCGAAACGGCGGTTCGTACAGAGCTGCTACACGCCGTCGGCTCGCACCACGACGCTCGCGCCGCCCGCACGGCCGAGGCTTCCGTCCTCTACCACGCGAACCAGCTCGACTCCGTGGCTGCGACTCGGCCGGTCCCGGAGACCTAGCGCATCAGGCGTTCGCGGGCTCGCCCTGCAGGTCCGCGTCCAGCGGACGCTACGGGAGCTCAGCCACGAGGCCCGCGATCTGATCGCGGATCTGGCGCACGACCTCAAGAGGCATGCCGGCCGGATCCTGGAGATTCCAGTCGAGGTAGCGCTTACCCGGCAGGACCGGGCAGGCATCGCCGCAGCCCATCGTGACGACAAGCTCGGCCCACGCCACGTCGTCCTGGGAGAGCTTGTGCGGTCGGCGGCCGTCGAGATCGAGGTCGAGCTCGCGCATGACCTCGACCACTTCGGGGTGCACCTCGGCCTCGGGACGGGTGCCGGCCGACCTGGCCATGCCCCCGGACCGCTCGTAGAACGCCTGTGCCATCTGCGAGCGGCCGGCATTGCCGATACAGACGAAGAGGACGCGGCTACCGGGCATCTGTTCGAGCCTACCCAACCGCGATCGGACTGGCCCTCTCAGACATTGAACCGGATGTTCAGAATGTCCCCGTCCGCGACGACGTAATCCTTGCCCTCCAGGCGCTGCCGGCCGCGGCGGGCGGCCTCGGCGCGGCTCCCCGCCTCGACGAAGTCGCGCCAGCCGATCACCTCGCAGCGAATGAATCCGCGCGCGATGTCCGTATGGATGGTCGCCGCGGCGTCCAGCGCCGTCTGTCCCCGGCGCAGCGTCCACGCCCGAGTCTCCTTCTCGCCCCCGGTGAAGAACGTCAGCAGGCCCACCTGCTCGAAGAGTCCAGAGAGGACGGTGTCGAAGCTCACCGGGCCCTCGCGAAACGCAGACGCCTCCTCGGGAGCAAGCTCGGCCAGCTCCGCCTCGAGCTTCAGGTCGAACCCGCCCTCTCCGCCATTGACGATCTCGATCAACGGCTTCGTCGTCAAGGGTTCGAGCTCGGGCGGAAGCGTCCCCGGGTACGAACTGAGCGGGTTGCCGACCTCCGCGTGCACGGCGACCAGCTCGAGTTCGGCGACCTGCCTGTGCAGATTGGGGTCGCCGGACTTGGCCAGCGTCCGCACGCGGTCGAGCCGCCGCTCCACGTGCTCGAGGTCGGCGACGACGAGCTCGAAGGTCAACGCCTCCAGGTCCCGGGCCGGATCGGCGTCGGGTCCGAAGTCTCTCGTGACGGCGATCAGCGCATCGGCCTTCCGAAGCTCGCCGAGAACGGCGGCGCTCAGTCCCGGCGGATCGACGACCTCGATCGTCGCCGGCGTCGTCTTCGCCGAGCCTTCGATCGCCGCAATCGGCTCGAGGCGATCGTCCGGGATGGGCGCGATACCGATGTGCGCCTTCCCGTATGCGCCGCCCGTGATCCCCGTCAGCGCCGCGAAGAGCGACGTCTTGCCGGCGCCGGGCAGGCCGACGAGCCCAACTTGAAGTGCCATGCCGGTGACGGTAGCGGGCTACGTGCGGACGACGTGCTTCTGGAGCGAGGCCAGCGCTCGATGCTGGAGTGACTTCACCGCGCCCTCCGACTTGTCGAGGATCTCCGCCACCTCGCCGTTGGCGAACCCGAACAGGAACTTGAGCGTCAGCACCTGGCGCTGCTCGGCCGACAGCCGCTCGATCAGCTCGAGCATCCCCGCTTCACCGAGCGAGTCGAGCGCCTGCTCCTCGGCCGACGACTCCTCGGCGCCGGGCGGCTCGGGAACCTCTTCCTCGGTCCGGACTCGTCTCCGGGCCCGGAAGTGATCCATGGCGAGGTTGTGCGCGATCCGAAAGAGCCAGGCGGAGAACGGCGCCGACTGCCAGCGAAAGCGCCCGATCGCCTCGAGCATCTTGAGAAAGGTCTGCGTCGTCAGATCTTCGGCGTCGTGCCGGTTGCCGAGACTGAGGTGCAGATAGCTGTAGATGCGGTCGAAGTGGAGGAGGTAGAGCTCTTCCAGAGCCTCGCGCTCGCCCCGCTGCGCTCGGTCGACGAGCAGTCGGACGTCCGGGGCGGCGCCCCCGCGGCCGTTACCCGGCCTCATGTCTTCCTCACCATTCCTCTAGGAGGTGCCCGGGGAGTGCCCGGCCCTAACTCAGGTGCCGCTGAATCCGACGCGGCCCTCGCGTGAAAAGCGCTTGACATAGAGGATGCGAGGGAGCGCGACCGTGTAGCGGCCGTCCTCGGCTTCGACCTGGAACGAGCCGTCTGCCCCTGCTCCAAGCGACTGCTCGAGCTCGTCCGCGGTGCCGGTCTCGACGTAAGCGCTCATCACCTGGCCGCCGTCGAAGCCGATCTCGATCCGTACGCGCTGCGTGTCAGCCACCGGCTACCAGCTCCGCAAGGACGCCGTGGACCGAACTCGGATGGACGAAGGCCACTTCGAGCCCGAAGAGACCGCGATGCGGCTCCTCGTCGATCAGCTCGACGCCCTCCGCGGCGAGGCCCTGCAGCTCGCGGTGAAGATCGCTCACCTCGTAGGCGACGTGATGCATCCCCGGGCCGCGATTGGCCAGGAACTTGCCGACCGGAGTCTCAGCGCCGAGCGAGGCGAGCAGCTCCACGCGGCTCTCGCCGACCCGCATGGCGGCCGCCTCGACGCCCTGTGCCTGGACGGTTTCCCGCCGCTCGACCTCGGCGCCGAAGAGGCGCTGATACGTGTCGACCGCCTCGTCGAGGTTCTCCACCGCAACGCCGAGGTGATGGATTCTCTTCGCCTGCACGCGAAGAGATGCTATCCGTCAGACGTCTCTCGGCTTCGGCTGCTCGGCCGCTTCCTCTTCGATCCGCTTGATCGGGACGACACGCCCCACAGCGTCGCTGGCGCGGGACTCGGCCTCGACGTCCGAGAGCAGGGCGAGCATCTCGTCACGGACCAGGGTCTCTTTCTCGAGCAGGCCTTGCGCGAGCCGGTCGAGAGCGGCGCGATGCTTCGTGATCAAGCGCACGGCCTCCAGGTAGGCATCGTCGGTGAGGCGAGCCTGCTCCTGATCTCGCACGCGCTTCGTCTCCTCGGAGAGCGCATAGTTATCGGCCCGCATCGTCCTGGAGACGACGCCCTCCGACATTCCGTACTCGAAGACCATTGCGCGCGCAAGCTCGGTCACTTTCTCGAGGTCGTTGGCAGCCCCGTTCGTCACCCGGCCGAAGACGACCTGCTCGGCCGCCCGGCCGGCGAGCGCGATCTTCATCCAGTCGATGAACTCCTCGCGGGTGTGCAGGAAGCGCTCCTCCTCGGGCAGGTTGTACGTGTAGCCGAGCGCGTTTCCGCGCGGGACGATCGTGGCCTTCTGGACCGGGAAGCCGTCGCCCATCAGATGTGACATGAGCGCGTGGCCGCCCTCGTGGTAGGCCAGGATCCGCTTCTCCTTCTCGGACATGACCTTGCGCTGTTGGAGGCCGGCGATGATCCGCTCCATCGCCGCGTCGAAATGCTTGTGATGGATGTACTGCTGGTTCTCGCGGCCGGCGAAGATCGCCGCTTCGTTGGCGATGTTGGCGAGGTCGGCGCCGGTCAAGCCCGCGGTCTGGCGGGCGATTACGCTCAGCTCGACGTCCGCAGCGAGGGGCTTGCCCCGGGTGTGCACCTTCAGGATCGCCTCGCGGCCGGCGAGATCGGGCGGGGAGACGAGGATCTGGCGGTCGAAGCGGCCGGGTCGCAGCAGGGCGGCGTCGAGGTCCTGGAGGCGGTTCGAGGCTCCCATCACGATCACCTGCTCGCGGTTGTTGAAGCCGTCGAGCTCGACGAGCAGCTGGTTCAGCGTCTGGTCCTGCTCGCGGTTGAAACCATGGCCCTGACGGGCGGTGCCGACGGCGTCGAGCTCGTCGATGAAGACGATCGCCGGCGCAGCTTTGCGCGCCGCCTCGAAGAGCTTGCGGATGCGTGCCGCCCCGAGTCCGGCGAACATCTCGACAAAGGCCGAGGCGCTCTGCGAGTAGAAGCTCGCGCCCGACTCGTGCGCGACGGCTTTCGCGAGCATCGTCTTACCGGTGCCGGGCGGCCCGTAGAGCAGGATGCCCTTCGGGACACGCGCCCCGAGCCGGGCGAAGCGCTTCGAGTCCCGCATGAAGTCGACGATCTCCTGCATTTCCTCTCGGGCCTCTTCGAGGCCGGCGACCTCGTCCCAGGTCACCGCGGACTTCGAGGTGCTGTGGACATGCTTCGTCTTCACCCTCGGCATCACCTGGAGGGTGCGCCAGAGCAGGTAGATGATCATCCCGAACATGAGCAGCGGGAGCCAGATCAGGGCCATCGAGCCCACGTCGCTCATAAGATCGTGGATATTGGGCATGCCGAGGTGCACATCGGCATCCCGCACCGCGACCTGTAGCGCTGCGCCGACTAGTTGTAGTTCCTCGATACGTTGTTCAGTCTCGAGCCCGGAGGCTGTTTGCCGAGGCTGGCGTGTGGTCTGACGTAGTTGGAGTACTTGAGCCAGAGAGGTAGTGCACCTTGCTGTTCGCGTAGAGGCGTGCGTAGGCCCAGCCGCCGAGCAGCGTCTGGATGAAGCGCTCCGCTTTGCCGTTTGTACGGGGCCGCCGTGGCTTCGTGCGGCTGTGGCGGAGGCCGAGCGCCCGACAGGCGAGCGCGT
>DASWDJ010000070.1:0-4003 GCA_036395295.1 Gaiellaceae bacterium
GCCGGCAAGCCGAAGGACCTCGTCGTCTACTTCCACGGCCAGGGCGGATTCAGGGAAGCCACACCCGTGAACCATCGGCCGTGGATCGATCACCTCGTCGCTCGGGGCAGCGTGGTCGTGTACCCGCGGTGGGAGTTGACCTACGAGAACGATCCGATGCAGTACGTCGTCGCGGGCGTGCGGGCGGCGACGAAGCGCGTCGACGTCAGCGGGCTGCCCGTGCTCTCAATCGGCTACTCCCGAGGCGCAGCATTCGCGTTGGAGTACGGAGCCGTCGCGGCCAGGAACGAGCTCCCGGTGCCCGACAAGATCATCAGCATCTTCCCGTCGTCCGTTGGGAATCAACAGCATGTGATCGATCTCACCCCGCTCGACCACTCGACGGGGGTGCTGATCCAGATGGGCGAAGCCGATACGGTCGTCGGCAAGGAGGGCGCGAGGGACCTGCTCCGCCGCCTCCAGGCGGGTGGTTTCCCCGCGCAGAACATCGAGCTCGACTTCGTCGACTCGAAGTCCGGCTTCAAGGCCGACCACACTGCACCGTTCCGGACCTCACCCGCCGCACGCGCCGCATTCTGGCGCCCCGCCGATCGCCTGCTCGACGGGCTCGCCGACTAGCGGCTAGTCGATCTCTCTGATCTGGCGCGACAGCAAGCCCAGAGCGACGATTGTGAGCGAGATGCAGGCGCCGAGCGCGATGACAGTGCCCGGCCCTGCGAGATTCGACACCGCCCCGGCGGCGAGCAGCCCGAACGGAGTCAGCCCGAGGGAGCCGAACCAGTCGAGGCTGACGACGCGCGAGAGCATGTGTTGCGGCACGAGCTCCATCAGCATCGTCTCCCAGACCCCGATCGCGAAGCCGATGCAGATCCCGCGGCAAAAGGATGCCGCCAGCGCAAGCGGAAACCACGGCGAGAGCGCGAAGACAACGATCAGGAAGCTGTTCAGCATCCAGATCAGATAGGAGAGCAACCCCCGCCGGCGCCGGGGGTTGATCTGCGCGAATGTGGCGGCGCCGACGATCATCCCGGCCCCGAGCATCGAGAAGATGAGGCCGTAGGCGCGTACGTCCAGGTGAAAGTGCTCGCGGACGAGCTTCGGCGTCAGCACCTGGATCGGCGCCCACTGGAACATGAGCACGAACGCGAAGAGGGTGATCGTGACCCACAGCCACGGAATGCCGGCGACGTAACGAAAACCGGCTCTGATCCCGCGGAACGTGCCGTCGGCCTCCGCGCGTTCGGCGACACGGGGCCGCGTCGCCCAGACAAACGCGAACGAGACCAGGAAGGAGGCGGCGTTGAGGCCGAAGACAACCGTCGAGCCGGCGAGGCCGTACAGGAGCCCGGCCACCGACGGCCCGATCAGCAGGCTCCCCTGCCGCGCCATGCCGATCAACGCGTTGGCCGAACCGAGCCCGGGCTGCTCGACCACGAGCGGGACGAAGCCGCCGAGCGCCGGCGTGAAGAAGCCGGTCGCGAGGCCTTCGGCGAAGGCGAGCCCCGCCAGGACGCCGATGCTCAGGTGCCCGGTGCCGTCGACGGCGACGAGCGCCCCGATGATCGCGAACCGGGCCGCGTCCGAGACGAGCATCAGCGTTCGGCGGTCATAGCGGTCGGCCAGCGCGCCGCCGACCAGGACCGTTGTCAGCAAGCCGAGGCCCTGGAGGGTGAGCACGAACCCGAGTGAACGGGCCGAGCCCGTCAGGGTGAACGTGCGCCAGCCGAGAGCAACCAGAAAGGCTGTGTCGCCGAGCAACGAGATCGCTTGCCCCGTCCAGAGCAGCCGAAAATCACGGCTGCGAAAGGCGTACAGGACCCGAGCACGCGATGCCGCGGCAGCGATCGCCCCCATGGCCGAAAGCTATCCTGCTCGCGTGTCCGACCTCCTTCGCGTCGCGTGCGTTCAGCTCACGAGCGGATACGACAAGGCCGCGAATCTGGAGAAAGCGGAGCAGCTCGTGGCGAAGGCGGCGGCCACCGGCGCCGATGTCGTCGCCCTTCCAGAGAAGTGGAATGCAATCGGGCCGCCGGGTGTCCTCCACGATGCTGCCGAGGCGATCGAGAGCGGAGAGTCGGTCGAGGCGATGCGTCGTTGGGCAAAGACGCACGGGGTCACGCTCGTCGGCGGCTCGATCACAGAACGCCGGGCAGGTCGCGAGAAGCTCTCGAACACCTGTCTCGTCTTCGATCCGGAGGGCGAGCTCAGCGCGACCTATCGCAAGATCCACCTCTTCGACGTCGAGGTCGGGGGCCTCACCTACCGCGAGTCGGAGGCGGAGGAGCACGGCGAGGAACAGGTCGTCACCGAGGTCGAGGGCTGGCCGGTGGGGTTGACGATCTGCTACGACCTTCGCTTCCCGGAGCTCTACCGCGTGCTCGCGCTCGAGGGCGCACTGCTCGCAACCGTCCCGGCTCACTTCACGCTCTACACGGGCAAGGACCACTGGCACCTGCTGCTGCGTGCCCGCGCAGTCGAGAACGGCTTCTACGTCGCCGCTCCGGCACAGGTCGGCGAGACCGGCATCGGCCGCCCGAGCTACGGCCGCTCGCTGATCGTCGATCCGTGGGGCACCGTGCTCGCGCAGGCGCGAGACGAGGAGACGGTGATCTCGTCCGAGCTGGACCGCGCCTGGCTCGAGGAGGTGCGCCGGCGTCTGCCCTCGCTCGCTGCCCGCCGGCCCGAGGCGTACCGCTGGCCGACTCCGGCCTAGACCGAGACTGGGCGAAGCGCCTATCGCAGCTCGTCGAGGAGTGCGCCGAGCAGTGGGGCCTCGAGCTCGAAGACCCCTTCCCCGGCGGAGACGTCTCCCACGTCGTCCCGGCCGGCGATGTGGTTCTGAAGGTCCAATGGCCGCATCGGGAGAGCGAGCACGAGGCGGCTGCGCTCGAGCTCTGGAATGGCGACGGGGCAGTTCGCCTCATCGCCCATGACGAGCGGCGACACGCCCTCCTCTTCGAGCGCTGCCGGCCCGGAACCCCCCTCGGCCGGCTGGGGCCCGAGGCAGCACTCGACGTCCTGATCGGGCTGCTGCCGCGGCTCTGGAAGCCTGCGGGGCCGCCCTTCCGGTCACTCGCCGAGGAGGCCTCTTGGTGGGTGAGCTACTTGCCAGACGAATGGGAGCGAATCGGCAGACCGTACGAGCAGGAGCTCCTCGAGGCGGCCGACTCAGCGCTCGAGGAGCTTGCGCCGACCCAGGGCGAGCAGGTTCTCGTTCACCAGGATCTGCACGGGGACAACGTCCTTGCGGCGGAACGTGAGCCGTGGCTCGCGATCGACCCGAAGCCCCTCGTGGGCGAGCGCGAGTTCGGGCTCGCATCGATCATCCGGTCGCCGGAGCTGGGGCATAGCGGGCGCGCGCTTCGACACCGTCTCGACCGGTTGACCTCAGAGCTCTGTCTCGATCGAGACAGAGCGCGGAAGTGGGCGCTGGGCCAAACGATTGCATGGGCCTCCGGCGGTGACGTCCAGGCCACGCACGTCGAGACTGCGCGCTGGCTGCTACAAGCTGGCTGATGGAGCTCAAAGCCGTCCTCTTCGACGTCGACTTCACGCTCGTCAAGCCGGGGCCGGATCTTGGCCCGGACGGTTACCAGCTGCTCGGCCGCCGGTTCGGACTCGAGCTCGATCCAGCTCGTTATGCCGAGGCCCGAGCGGCGGCGGTCGAGACGGTCGAGCAGCATCCCGAGCTCGACCACGACGAGGAGGTCTGGGTGCTCTTCACCGAGCGGATCATCCGTGGGATGGGAGGCGACTCCGACCGGGCCTACGAGTGCGCCGTCGAGATGACCCGCGCGTGGGAGCACGCCGAGAACTTCGAGCTCTTCGAAGACACGCTGCCCGTGCTCGCAGAGCTGCGGATGCACGGCCTGAAGCTGGGGCTCGTCTCCAATACGGGCCGCGACCTCGACGCCTTCGTCGCGCACCATGCGCTCGACGTGGACGTCGCGGTCAGCTCGTCCACGCACGGCAAGACGAAGCCGCACCCGACGATCTTCCAGGC
>DASWDJ010000071.1:0-7986 GCA_036395295.1 Gaiellaceae bacterium
CGGCGTTGGGACGGCGAGCTCGCTGATGGGAGTCTCGGACGCGCTAAAGCCGCGCGGCGTCTTCATCCAGGCTCACGAGCCCGCAGGATCGGCGGCGATCAGCGGCGGCGACCGCGGGCCGTTTCTGATCCAGGGCTGGACAGGCCTCGTGATGCCGCACTGGCATCCCGAGAAGGTCGATCACCTCGAGCCGATCGCCGATGACGAGGCGCTCGAGATGACACGCCGGCTGGCGTGCGAAGAGGGCATCTTCGCAGGCATCTCGACGGGGGCGAACGTCGTCGGTGCGCACCGGCTCGCCGACCGACTCGGGCCGGAAGCGGTGATCGCGACCTTGGCCGTCGACACCGGCTTCAAATACATGAGCGTCGCCCCCTATGCGGAGACGTAGGGCCCCGCGCCCTCGCCTGCGAGTAACTCCTCTAACACGTTCGTCAGCGCCTGTCGATCCGCTGAAGTCGTGACGTCTGGCCAGCGCTCGACCGTTTCGAGTGCCCAGGCGGCCCAAGACGCAGCTGCCTTCGTGTAGTCCCAGATCAGGCGGTAGCAGACGACGTTGACGTGAAGACGCTCGGGGAAGGGCTCCTCGCCGTCGAGGTACTCGCGAAAGATCCCGCGCAAAGCGTCCTGCTTCGTCTCGAGCTCAGCCAGAAACCGATTCAGGTGGTTGAGCAGGTCCTCCTTCGAGCCGTACGGGGCGAACATGAACTTGACCAGTGTTTCGGACTCGAGCCGTGACTCCGCGGCCGGCTCCGCGAGCCAGGATTCCAGGGCCCTGCGACCCTTCCTCGTGATCGAGTAGACAGTCCGCCTTCGCTTCCCGACGTGCTCGGAGCGGGCGTGGGCAAAGCCGCCGTCGACCAGTCGCTTCGGCTCGGCATAGACGTTGCTTTCCGCGCGAGGCCAGAAATAGTGGAGATTGCGACGCATCTGGCTCGCAAGCTCGTACGTCGACCAGGGCCGGATCGCCAGCAACCCCAGAATGGTGTACGACGTCGTCGTGAGTTCGCGCTCGGCTCTTGACAGATACTCCTCCTAGGAGTAGATGTTGCTCCTACCAGGAGGATATCGCGCTTGGATCGGATCCGGAGACCCAGTTCATGACCCAAGGAACGGCTCTCGACATTGTTGTACGGGACGCGGGCCCGGCGGACGCGACGGCCGTCGCAGCAATCGGCAAAGTAGCGGTGCCCGAAACGTACGAGAACCTGATCAGCGACGCGTCCGTGATGAACACGATCGTCGAGCAGAGCTACGCGCTCGACGCTCTCCGCGACTGCGTCGCTCGCTCTGCGCGCGACGAGAGTGCCCAGTTTCTCGTGGCCGAGCGGAACGGCCGAATCGTAGGCTTCCTCCACTACGACTGCGAAGGTCCCGAGCCCGAGCTCCATCGGATCTACGTCGACCCGACGCAGAAGCGTCAGGGAATTGGGAGCGCGCTGCTCCGGGAGCTCCACCAGCGGCTACCGCCGCGGACGTCGTACATCCTCATGGTCGTGGCCGCCAACCGGCCTGCAGTGTCGTTTTACGAACATCACGGCTTCGCCGAGGCAGCACGGGTGGACGGCGTCGCCTATATGCACGAGCACATGGGCGTCGAGTTCGGAGCGGGCACGCCGCAGGTGCCCGCGCTCATCCTCCGGTTCACGAAGACGTGCTAACGCGTCAGCACTCGCGAAAGGAGTCCACGATGAGACACAAGATCCTCGCAGCCGCCGGCCTGGCGGCGCTCACACTCGCCGCGCCCGCCCAGGCGGCCGAATCGCCGCCCTCGGGGATCCCGCCCAGCGAGTTCGCGACCCAGTACTCAGGCTGCCTCGGGCAGCTGCGCAGCTTGATCGCGCAGGGTGACTTCGCCGGCGTGGGCCCCTTCGGCCAGCACTTCACCGGCCTCGTCAACCCCGGCGCCCATCAGGGGACCGTCGGCGAGGAGGAGTTCCTCGAGGCCGTGATCGGGATTCCGGCCGACGAGCTGGCAGCGTTCTGCGCCCAGTTTGCGGGCCACTAGAGCGCCTGCGGATAAACGATTGCGATCGGCGGGGCGTCTTTCGACGCCGGTGGCAGGCGCCTTTACCCAGCCTCGCCGTCGCGGTACAAGTGAGGGATGGGAGTCGTTCGGCAACTCTCGCTGGGCGTCCTGGCCGTATTGCTCGTGATGGCGGCGGGCGCGACAGCCGGGACGAGGGCTCTGGCCGCCGACGGTCCGATCGTCTTCTCCGCGCGCCCGGAGGGAGTCGGCGCTCGCGGCTGGCAGCTCCTGGTCGCGAATCCTGACGGTAGCGGCCTCCGCGGGCTGACGCGCGTGGATGGCGATGTCACACCCACGTGGTCGCCAGGTGGAGGCCAGGTCATCTTCGAGCGCTGCTGCCTCCCGTCACAGATCTGGCGCGTCAAGGCCGACGGCACCTCTGCGCGGCGCATCTCGCCGGGTCTCCTCGACTTTCGAGCTCCGGCTCGGGCGCCTCGCGGCAACCGCATCGCCTTCGAGAACTGGTCCAACCGCGACAAAGGTTCCGTCGACATCTATGTCATGCGAGCCGACGGCCGCTATCGCCGCCGGCTGACGCGCGCTCGGGGCATAGAAGAGGACCCGGGGTGGTCTCCGGACGCTCGGCGGATCGTGTTCTCGAGCGAACGCACCGGCAACTACGAGTTGTATGTCATGAACGCCGACGGCAGCGGCCAGCGTCGGCTCACCTCCACTCCGGCTGACGCCGAATACGGCGCTGCCTGGTCCCCGGATGGGACACGGATCGCCTTCTGGCGGCGTGGCCACGGCAGCGACGCAATCGTCGTCCTGACGTTGGCGGACAGGAGCGAGCGCACGATCTCGCCGCTGCCGGCCGACGATAACTTCCCCGCCTGGTCGCCCGATGGAACCCGGATCGCGTTCGTCAACGACAGCTTGGACGAGGCTGAAATCTGGGTGATGCAGGCCGACGGGAGTAACCGTCGCAAGCTGATAGACGGGCCGTTCTTCGATCCGGCGGAGCTGGATTGGGCGCCGGCCCGGTAGTACGCAAGCTCCTGAGAGAGTCCGTTCTTGCCTCGCAGCGCCCATCGCACACCTGCGACGAAAGCGTCGTTCCGACACAACCTAAGCACTACGATCGAGACCGGCGGTTGTCCGCGGCATGAGTGAGGTTGTCGTCGTCACGGGGTCGTCAAGCGGTATCGGCCGTGCCGTCGCCGAGCGCTTTGCTCGCGACGGCGCGCGAGTGGTTCTCAACTCTTCGCGCTCGGTCGACGAAGGCGAGGCGCTCGCGCGCTCACTCCCGGAGGCCGTGTATGTCCAGGGTGACGTCTCCCGTGAGGAGAACGCGCAACGCCTCGTCGCGACGGCGGTCGAGCGGTTCGGACAGCTCGACGCAGTTGTCAACAACGCGGGCACGACGAAGCGCGTCCCGTTTCAGGATCTCGAGGCCGCAGATGACGAGTTGTGGCAGCGGATCCTCGGTGTGAACCTGATTGGGGCGTGGTACCTCAGCCGGGCCGCTGTCCCCGCGCTGCGCGATGCAAAGGGGGCGATCGTCAACGTCGGATCGGTCGCCGGGATCATCGCGGGCGGGAGCTCGCTGCCCTACGCCGTCTCGAAAGCGGCGCTGCACCACCTGACGCGCACGCTCGCGCAGGCGCTCGCTCCAGATGTCCGCGTCAACGCGGTTGCGCCGGGACTAGTGGAGACGCCCTGGACGGAAGGGTGGGAGGCAAACGATGCGATCATCGCGCGGACGCCGCTCGGCCGAGCGGCGATGCCCGAGGACATTGCCGATGCCGTCGCCTTCCTCGCGCGCACACCTTTCGCGACTGGCCAGGTCCTCACGGTCGACGGCGGCCTCACCCTCACCTGAACGCGAGAACGTTCCTCAGCCTTGCACCGAGGAGGGCTCGGGCACCAACTCGTCCAACAGCGTCCGGGCCTTCCCTGCCATCACCAGGTTCCCCTTGGCGTCGTACCAGCCGATCGCTTGACGGAGGGCCTCCTGTTCCTCCGCCGGCTTACCGGCCAGCCTGCAGATCTCGGCGAAGTCGATGTACGCGTCGCCCTTGTGATCGGACTCACCGGTGCGGTCGACGATCTCGAGCGCCTCGCGCCCCATCGCTTCGGCTTCGTCGAAGCGGCCTTGGCGCGCCAGGAGCTTCGCCTGAACGCAGCGCCAGTCCGCCTGCGCCTCTCGGTCGTCAGACCCGGCCGTCCGTGCCGAGACATTCGCCCAGTGCTCGGACTCTGCCAGTTTACCCTGCATGTACAGGGCCTCTGCCAGGAAAGCGGCCACGGAGGGGAGCAAGTCGCGGTCGCCGATGTTCTCGAGCGCCTCGGAACTCTCGCGAAGCGCCGACTCGGCCGCTTCGGGGTTCCCGGCCCACATCTCGAACGGTCCGCTGAAGAGGCTGAGGGTGGTGGCCGCCCGACGCATCCCCAGCTCCTCGAAGGTCGTTCTGGCCTCAGACAGGAGCCGGCGGGCTTCGTCGAACCGCCCCTGCATACCACGAAACCCCGCCAGGGTGCGCTTGACGCGGGCCTCGAGGTCGCGGTCGCCCTCGGCCTCGCGGAGGATCTCCTCGACGCGAGGCCTGGCTTCCTCGGCGGGCGTCGATCCCCAGTAGAGCGCCTGCACGAGCCAATGCAGAGCCTCGCGCTCGACCACGCGGTCGCCGGCCAGACGCGCATGGTCCAGCGCCCGCTCCCACGCCTGGTCGTTCCCCTCGGCGTGGCCGAGCATGTGCAGTCGCTGCGCCACGAGTGCCCAGGCCTTCGCCTGCCCCAGCTCATCGCCCGAGTTCTCGAAGACCTCGAGTGCTCGCGTGGCGATCTCTTCCGCCTCTTCGACGAAGCCCTCTGGCGCCCATGCGCTTCGCAGCCACGAGTACTGCGCTCGGAGATGCAGCTCGAGCCGCTCGTCACCCAGCTGACCGGCTTCGTCGAGTGCCTCCGCCAAGAGCTCATTGCATGGTCCGTAGGCTCCGGTGTCGAATAAGTATTGGCTGAGCGGCAGGGCGAGCTCGAGTCGTTTTCGGTCGCCGGTCGGCAGGAGCGCCCGGGCGCGCTCCAGCAGGTTTGCAGCGCCCCGTCTGTCGCCTCTGACGACAGCCCGGCGACCGGCCTTGCCGAGGAGAGCTGCGCCCCGCGTGGCGAGGTCGCGCTCGTGCTCGCCGACCGGCCCGAGCTCGAGCCGGTAGTGGAAGGCCTGCTCGAGGTGGTAGCCAACGATCTCCTCGACCTCTCGCTCGCCTGCGATCCGTTCGATCCAGTCGGCGGCGGCCTGATGCCTCCGGGCACGGGCGGCGCGTGGGATTTGCGAGTAGGCGACGTCGCGGACGAGCACGTGCCAGAACGAGTACTCGACGTCGTCGGCGAGCGTGGAGTGGCGCGAGCGGCGGACGAGCTCCTTCCGTGTGAGCTCGTGTAGGCCTTCGAGCACGGCTTCCTTGGGGACATGCCCGATCGACGCCAGCGATCCTGCCCAAAAGACCTTGCCGACCACGGCGGCGTCATGCAGCAGCGCCTTCCGGTCGGGCGCGAGCGCGTCGAGGCGCGCGGCGATCGTCGCCTGGACGGTCTCGGGGACCGCGATCTCAGCATCGGGGACTTCGCGAAGCATCCGGGCGCACTCCTCCGCGTAGAGCGGGTTGCCATCGGCGCGCTCCAGCAGCGCAGCTTCGGTGTCGGTCGGAAGGGCGGCTCCGTCGAGCAGGACCGAGACCAGTCGCTTCGTCTCTTGCTCGCTGAGCGGCGAGAGCGAGAGTGTGGTCGAGTTTCGTTTCCCACCGCCCCAGCCGGCCTCGAGCTCGAAGAGCTCAGGTCGCGCCGTGCACAGGACGAGGAACGGAACGCCGGTTGATCGGTCGACGAGGTGCTCGATGAACTCGAGCCGCCCAGTGGACGTCCTCGACGAGGAGGACGAGCGGAGCGCGGGCGGCAACGGCTTCCAAGAACGTGCGCCAGGCTGCGAAGGCCTCTTCCTTCTCGACCGGCTGCTCTTCCCCGGTGCCGACCAGTGGCGCAAGTCGGGCTCGGAGCCAGGGCCGATCGCTCTCGTCGGCGATTGAGTCAACGGCCGTCTGAAGCTTCGCGGCCGCCTTTCCGGGCGGGTCGGATTCCAGGATGCCCGCGTATCCCTTGACGATCTCTCCGAGCGCCCAGTACGTGATCCCCTCCCCGTATGACAAGCAGCGGCCCTGCTGCCAGAGCGCCTCGGCATCCACGAGGGAGCGAAACTCGCGGACGAGCCGAGTCTTGCCGATCCCGGGCTCGCCGACGATGGTGACCAGCTGCACCGACGACTCGCGCAAAACGCGCGCGTAGGTCTGCTTCAGCAGCGCGAGGTCGTCCTCACGGCCGACGAACGGCGCACCGGGCCGGTCGACGGGAACGCCGTGTCGCGCAGCAGCGTCCTTCGCGAGCCAGATCGGAACGACCGCCTTCCCCTTGACCTCGACGGGCTCGAGCTCCTCGTAGGCGATCGTGTTTCGGGTCGCGCGGTAGGTCGCCTCGCCGACGACGACCACACCCTGCGACGCCGCCTGCTGGAGGCGCGCAGCGGTGTTGACGACATCGCCGATGACCATCGCGTCGCCCTCGGCCGGCTGCGCGCCCAGACGAACAAGCGCTTCGCCGCTGGCGACGCCGATCCGCACCTGCAGGTCCTCTCCAAGCTCCGCGATCCAGTCGCGAATCGCGAGCGCGGCGCGCACCGCACGCTCCGGATCGTCCTCGTGTCCGACCGGAGCACCGAAGATCGCCATCACGGTCTCACCGATGAACTTCTCCACCGTGCCGCCAAAGCGCTCCAACTCCGCGCGCAGGCGCAACTGATAGCGAGATAGAAGCGCGCTCACATCCTCGGGATCGAGCCGCTCCACACGCGTGAAGCCGGCCAGGTCGCAGAAAAGCACCGTCACGACCTTGCGCTCCTCGCGCGGCTCCGGCGGCAGCCCCGGCACCGTTCTCTCCTCGCTCGGCGGCGGCACAAGTCCGGGCTCCTGGTTCAGCACTCGGCGGTGCAGCTCCTGCAGCTCGCGCCCGGGTTCGATCCCCAGCTCCTCCACCAGCAGCCGCCGCGTCGCCTGGTAGACGGCGAGCGCCTCCGCTTGCCGGCCGCAACGGTAGAGGGCGAGCATCAACTGGGCGCGCAACCGCTCGCCCAGTGGCTGCTCGCGAACGAGCGACTCCAACTCGGAGACCAGCTGGGCGTGACGACCGCCTGCGAGATCCGCCTCGATTCGTTCCTCCAGCGCTCCCAGCCGCAGCTCGTCGAGGCGCGCGCTCTCGCCCTGCGCCCAGGGCTCATAGCGGAAGTCCGCCAGCGCTGGGCCGCGCCAGAGTGCAAGCGCCTCGTCCGTTTGCCCTTCGGCCAGCAAGTCTTCGAAGCGGGAGGCATCGAGCTCGTGCCGCTCGAGCCGGAGGAGATAGCCGGGCGCGCGCGTCTCGATCCGGTCCGCTCCGAGTGCCTTCCTGAGCTGCGAGACGTGCACTTGCAACGCTGCCTGCGCAGTCTCCGGCGGCCGCTCGCCCCAGAGAGCGTCGATCAGGCGCTCACTCGAGACGAGCTCGTTCCCATGCAGGAGGAAGAAGGCGAGCAGCCCACGCGGCCTGCCCCCGAGCGACAGCGCACGGCCTCCCTCGACCACCTCTAGCGACCCCAGGATCCGGAACTCCATTTGCGTTCCTCCCGGCTCGATTCTCCCACCGGGGGACGAGGCCGCCTAGGCGTCTTTAGTGCGTCTTTGGCGGCGGTTTGGCGCCGCTTTGGGCCGTGGGCGTCTACGAGCCGACGTTGGTCGCGTTCACGGCCTTGACTTCCGACGGGTCGGTTCGCACGATGGCCGCGAGTGGGTACCCCCATCGAGATCGTCGGACGTGACGAGGAAGTGCAGGTCATCGATAGCTTCCTCTGCGAAAACGCGCCCGGTGTTCTCGTCCTCGAGGGAGAGGCGGGGATCGGGAAGACGACTCTCTGGCGATACGGGGTCGAGTTCGCGAGG
>DASWDJ010000072.1:0-5499 GCA_036395295.1 Gaiellaceae bacterium
CGCCGGCGCGCGGGCCGCGCAGGACGTGGATCCGCGATCGCTGCCTCGAGCGCCCGCCGACCAAGTCGAGCTCCTCGTCCACCCAGTCGATTCGAAGGTGCGTGTCGTCGCGGCTCGCCTCCCAGTGTGAGTTCGCGAACGCCTCGTGCTGTTCCGGGTCGACGAGTCCGACTTGGACGAGATAGCGAGCACCGGGCTCGAGATGACGCGCCATGACTTCGAGGTGACGCATCCGGTAGCAGTGGAGGTGGAGGGCGCGCCGGTGTGGCTCGATCAGGTGCGCGAACGCCTGCTCGTCCATCGCCGGCGGGACGCTACTCGGCCGGCGGATTGGGCGGGTCGGCACCGAGCTCCGTCCACGACCCGGGCGTGAAGGCGCCGGGTGCGCCGCCGATCGCCAGGAAGCGGATCCCGTCCGGGCCCGGAAGGATCTGGCGGAGCTGGTCAGGTCCGACCCGGACCATGGTGCCCGGGCGAAGCTCGAACTCGCTGCCGTCGGCGACCAGGGTCGCGGCGCCGCTGAGCGGGATGTACACCTCCTCCTGGTTCGGGTCGAACGCGTCGGAGCTGTGGTTGTGGTTCGGGTAGCCGTCCCAGTCGGGTGGCAGCGTGAAGACCTGCATCCCCCACGCTGTGACGCCGAGCTCGGCGCGCGCACGGCGGGCGAGGCCGCCGTAGATCGCCTCCATCTCGTCGATCGACTTGATGGTCACGTCAGGCATCGTGCACCTCCGTACTCGAGAAGGACTCTTCGGGAGGTTCAACTCGGCCGCCTGCCGAAACTCATCGGTGGAAAAGCCGCAGGGTTGAAGCTCTGACCTGTGGGGTCCACCATGGGGGCATGCGACAGGTCGTGGTGGATCAAGCCTCGGGCACCTCGAGTGAGCTGCTCGAGCGCTCGCGCGAGCTCTCGACGCTCGGCGAATCCCTGGCAACCGTGCAGGAGAGCTCGCGGGGACACGTCGTGCTCGTCGGCGGCGAGGCAGGAGTGGGGAAGACCGCGCTCCTGCGTCGGTTCTGCGAGGAGCGCCGCGAGTCGGCGCGGATCCTCTGGGGCGCCTGCGATGCGCTCTTCACTCCGCGCCCGCTCGGGCCGCTGCTTGCCGTCGCCGAGGGCACGGGCGGTGAGCTCGAGGAGGTCGTGCAGAGCGAGGCGATGCCGCACGAGGTCGTGGCGGCGCTCGTGCGCGAGCTACGGGCGCAGGTTCCGACAGTCTTCGTGCTCGAGGACGTGCACTGGGCGGACGAGGCCACGCTCGACGTGTTGAGGCTGCTGGTCCGCAGAGTGGAGATGGTTCCTGCCCTGATCGTCGCCAGCTACCGCGACGACGAGCTCGACCGATCACACCCGCTCCGGATTGTGCTCGGTGAGCTGGCGACGAGTCAGACGGTTGGCCGGCTGAAGCTCGCCGCGCTCTCGCCGGCGGCCGTCGCGCAGCTCGCCAACGCGCATACCGTCGACGCGGACGAGCTCTACCGCAAGACCGCCGGCAACCCGTTCTTCGTCGTCGAGGCGCTCGCCGCGCGCGCCGAGGAGATACCGGACACGGTGAGAGACGCGGTCCTCGCCCGCTCCACACGCCTTACCCCTAAAGCGAGGCGGCTCCTCGAGGCCGTCGCGGTAGTCCCGCCGCAGGCCGAGCTCTGGTTGCTGGAGGCGCTTGCCGGGGAGGCGATCGACGGTCTCGAGGAATGCCTGACGTCGGGCATGCTCACGTCCGAGCGGGCCGGCATCGCATTCCGCCATGAGCTCGCCCGACTCGCCGTCGAGGAATCGATCGCACCCAACCGGAGGGTCGACCTGCATCGCCAAGCCCTCGCAGCGCTCGCCGATCCGCCGGGCGGCGTTCCCGATCTGGCCCGGCTTTCGCACCACGCCGAGGCAGCCGGCGACGTCGATGCGGTGCTTCGCTTCGCACCTGCAGCGGCAGCCCAGGCGGCGTCGCTCGGCGCGCACCGCGAGGCGGCCGCGCAGTACGCCCGGGCGCTCCGTTTCGGCGATCGGCTGCCGGCGGCCGAGCGCGCGGAGCTGCTCGAGCGTCGCTCGCGAGAGTGTTACATCACCGATCAGTACGACGACGGAATCGCGGCCCTCGAGGAAGCGCTCGAGTACCGCCGGATGGTGGGCGACACGCTCAAAGAGGGCGAGGCGCTCCATCGACTTTCAGAGTTCCTCTGGTGTCCCGGCCGGACCGCGGAAGCGGAGCGATCGGCTCGAGATGCGGTCGGCCTGCTCGAACGCGTGTCCCCTGGCCGGGAACTCGCCAGCGCGTATGCGAATCTCGCGGCGATCTGTGCGGCTGCAGCACGCTCGGAGGAGGCGATCGCCTGGGCCGGTCGCGCACTTGACCTCGCGGAGCGTCTCGACGACACCGAGATCGCGGTCCACGCGCTCGCGACGATCGGTGCGTGTGAGGGCGACGACGAGAAGCTTGAGCAGAGCCTCGAGCGCGCCCAGCGTGCTGGGCTCGCCGTGCAGGTAGGACGCGCCTTCAACCTGGCCGGCGGCGGCGCTGTCGAAAGTCGCCGCCATTCCCTCGCGAACATGTATCTGGATCAGGGCATCACTTACTGCAGCGAGCGAGGCCTCGAACTGTTCCGCCTCTACCTGCTCGCCTCTCGCGCACGTTCGGAGCTCAATCAGGGGCGCTGGTCGGAAGCGGCCGATTCTGCCGCGTCAGTCCTGCGCGTTCCCCGCACATCCACCACACCTCGCATCGTCTCGCTGGTGGTGCTTGCGCTCGTACGGGCGCGGCGCGGTGATCCGGGGGTTGGGCTGCTACTCGACGAGGCGTGGGCGTTGGCCGAGCCGACAAGGGAGCTGCCGCGCCTGGGACCGGTGGCGGCGGCGAGAGCCGAGGCCGCGTGGCTGGAAGGTGACCGCGATGCCGTCGCGGCGGCGACGGAGGCAGCCCTCCCGCTTGCCCTGGAGTGCAAGGCCGGCTCGCTGATCGGCGAACTGGCCGAGTGGCGGCGTCGTGCCGGTTTCGACGAGGGCGTCCCCGCGAGTGCTGCGGACCCGTATGCGCTCCAGCTCGCCGGGGAGTGGGCGCGGGCGGCCGAGCTATGGACCGAGATCGGCTGCCCCTACGAGGCTGCGCTCGCATTGGCGGACGCGGACGAGGAGGAGCCGCTGCGGCGCGCGCTGGAGGAACTGCAGCGGCTGGATGCGAGGCCGGCGGCGGCGCTCGTCGCACGCCGTCTGCGCGAACGCGGGGCTCGTGGGCTGCCGCGGGGACCGCGTCCTGCGACGCGGCAAAATCCAGGCAGCCTCACACCGCGCGAGCAAGAGGTGCTCGGATTCGTCGCCGAAGGACTGCGCAATGCCGAAATCGCCGAGCGGCTGGTGCTCTCCGAGCGGACGGTCGATCATCACGTTGCGGCCATCCTCCGCAAGCTGGGCGTTCGGACGCGCGGCGAGGCGAGCGCGAAGGCTGATCGCCTCGGACTTGCTGCCCAAGATAGGTAGCGCCTCGCGACAACATCGGTAGTCGGGCCGATGCGCCCGGCGCGCTCCACGCCTACCGTCGATCGGAGCATTCGTCGCGGTCGAAAGGAGGAGCGAGATGCCGCGGTACGTGGTGGAGCGCACTTTTCCGGACGGACTGCGAGTCCTGGGAGGCGAGGGCGCGGCGCTGTCTTTGGCGGTCGTGGAGCGGAATGCGGACGAAGGTGTCACCTGGGTCCACTCGTACGTCAGCGAGGACCGGCAGAAGACGTTCTGCATCTACGACGCTCCGACCCCCGAGGCGATCAGGAAGACGGCCAAGCGCAACGACCTACCCGTCGACCGCATCACGCAGGTCCGCGTCCTCGACCCGTACTTCTACCGTGAGCAGTGAAAGGCTCGGAGTGAGCGATCGCGCCCGGACGGCCGAACCGCGGATGACACGCCGTTCGTTGCTGCAGACGGCCGGCGCGGGCGGCCTCGCGCTTCTCGTCCCGGACGTCGCGCTCGCCCAGACGCGCGTAAGGAGGCATCGACTAGCCAAGCCTGCCGAAAACGTCGTCCTGCGCTGGAACAACGCCCTTCTCCAGGGTGTGCGCGACTCGCGGCTCGGCCCGCCGATGGTGTCCCGCGCGCTCGCGGTCGCGCATACGTGCATGTACGACGCCTGGGCCGCCTACGACCGGGTGGCGGTCGGTACCCGGCTCGGCGGTGCGCTGAGGCGGCCGGCGCAGGAACGCCGCTTCGAGAACAAGGTGGAGGCCGTCAGCTTCGCCGCCTACCGCGCGACCGTGGACCTCTTCCCGGGCAGCAAGGCGACCGTCTTCGATCCGCTGATGGCGAGCCTCGGCTTCGACCCGGGCGACCACACGAAGGATCCGAGGTCGCCGACCGGAATCGGCAACCTCGCCGCCGAGGCGCTGCTCCCCTTCCGGCACCGAGACGGGGCGAACCAGCTCGGCGACGAGCGCGGCGGCCGGCCGGGGATCCCGTACTCGGACTACACCGGCTATTCGGCAGGGAACGAACCGATGGACGCGCGCGCGCCGCTCGACCTGTCGACGGTGCATGACGTGAACCGTTGGCAGCCGCTGACCTACGTCGACGGCTCCGGCGCGCTCGTGACGCCGGCGTTCGTGGGGGCGCACTGGCAGCGGGTGCATCCGTTCGCGATGCCCTCGAGCGGCGAGTTTCGCTCCCCGGCTGGTCCCGCCCGCCTCGGCTCCCCAGAGTTCCTCGCACAGGCGCAGGCGGTGATCGACCTGAGCGCGGCCCTGACGGAAGAGCAGAAGCTGATTGCGGAGTACTGGGCGGACGGGCCCCACTCCGAGCTACCGCCCGGGCACTGGAACCTGTTCGCCCAGCAGGTCTCTCACCGCGACCGCACCGGTAACAGCGAGCACGACTTCGACGAGGCGGTCAAGCTCTTCTTCGCCCTCACGAACGCGATCTTCGACGCCGGCTGCTGCGCCTGGGACAACAAGCGTGCCTACGACTCGGTGCGCCCGATCACGGCCATCCGCTACCTCTTCGCCGGGAAGAAGATCCGCGCCTGGGGCGGCCCCGGCCGTGGCACGCAGACGATCGCCGGCGAAGCGTGGTTTCCCTACCAGCCGACGACCTTCCCGACGCCACCCTTCGCGGAGTACTCGTCCGGCCATTCGAACTTCAGCGCGGCCGGCGCGGAGATCCTGAAGCTGTTCACCGGCGGCGACCGTTTCGGCGGCTCCGTGACCTTTCCGGTCGGGAGCTCGCGCATCGAGCCCGGCCTCGTCCCGACCAGTGAGCTCACGCTGACCTGGGCGACCTTCTCCGCCGCGGCCGCGCAGGCAGGCATCTCCCGCCGCTACGGCGGCATCCATTTCGAGCAGGGAGACCTCGACGCGCGCGCGAGCGGCAGGACCGCCGCCCGTGACTGCTGGGCGGCAGCACTCACGTACTTCGACGGGACGGCCCCCAGTTCCGTCCAGTCCTGACGGCACCCCGCCGTCGGATGGTCAACACGTCAGGGGGAAAGGGAGGACATGATGAAGATCCGTCTTGGAATCATC
>DASWDJ010000073.1:0-2216 GCA_036395295.1 Gaiellaceae bacterium
TACGTCGCCAACCTGACCGAGGACATCCCCGGCTACATCGAAGCGCCCGCGAACGCGCTCGCCTACTCGTGGAAGCACTTCATCGGCGGCCACCTCGGACGACTCGGCACCCGCGACGACGTGACCCTGCACCAGCAATACATGGCCGACATCTCCGAGAGCTCGAGGAAGGCGATCGACACCGTCGACCCGACACGCTACTTCGTCAAGTACGGCGAGAACACCTGGGCGGCAGTGAAGGGCTACCTCGACGAGGTCACCGCGGTCGCCGCCGCACCCGTGATCGAGAAGTACACCGGCGTGCTCGCAGCCGCCGACGTCTTCACCGAAAGCACGACCTTCTGGGTGATGGAATCGATCCGGCTCGACCTCGGCTACGCCTCCCAGGTGCACCCCTGATGGCGAGCCTCCCGGAGCGCGACCCTGTCGGCAAGACCGTCTGGGGTAGCGTCAAGTGAGGTAATGCAACGTGCAGCGCTACCCGGACGGCGTGACCTCGTTGTCGCAACCTAAGGCGAACGAATCCCGGCGCGGCTGGCCGCCCGCGGTCCGTGTCGAGGGAGTCGTCAAGCGGTTTGGGTCGACGACGGCCCTCGCAGGTGTCGATCTGGAGATTCCGGAGGGGATGGTATTCGGCCTCCTCGGCCCGAACGGAGCCGGGAAGACCACCCTCGTACGCATCCTGTCGACCTTAACTACGGCCAGACGCAGGACAGGCCGAGCTGCTCGGTCTCGATGTTGTCGCTGACCCGTCGAAGGTGCGAGAGCAGCTGGCCTTGACAGGTCAGTTCGCGGCCGTCGACGAGCTACTGACAGGCCGTGAGAACCTCGAGATGTTCGGGCGCCTGTTCCGGCTCCCCCGTACGGAGGCACGCCGCCGCGCGTCGGAGCTACTCGAGCGCTTCGATCTCACCGACGCCGCCGACAGAACCGCGAAGACATATTCGGGTGGCATGCGGCGGCGGCTTGATCTCGCATCCAGCATGCTTACACAGCCGCGCGTGCTCTTCCTCGACGAGCCGACCACAGGTCTCGATCCTCGGAGTCGCAACGAGATCTGGGAGATCGTGCGCGACTTGCGCCGCGCGGGCACGACAATCCTGCTGACGACCCAATACCTCGAAGAAGCGGATCAGCTCGCGGACGAGATCGCTGTCATCGATCACGGTCGCGTGATTGCGAAAGGCACTGGCAACGAGCTGAAAGACCGCGTCGGCGGCCAGATCCTCGAGGTCGAGCTGACCGACGTTCAGCAGCGCGACGAGGCGGAGGCTGCGCTGCTTCGTGTCGGCTGCGGTGCCCCGGAGGAGGATGAGCGGCCGAACCGGCTGGTCCTGCCCGCGCCGCGAGACAGCCTCGTCCTCGTTGAGGAAGCCGCTGCCGAGCTACGTCGCGCAGGAATTGGCGTCAGCGACATGGGCTTGCGCCGGCCGACGCTCGATGATGTCTTCCTCCAGTTGACCGGCCGGGCCCCGAGCGAGGACGGGAGACCGCAGAGCGCCGCGGTCGTGACCCAGAGCCCAGTGGTGCGCCCGCGTCGGCGCCCGCGCGCACATGCCCCGTCGCTGCGCGATGTCGATTCGAGTGTCACCGACATCGGTGTCGTGACGATGCGGAATCTCCGTCACTTCTGGCGCCAGCCCGACCTCCTTGTGTTCTCGACGATCCAGCCGATCATGTTCGTCGTTCTGTTCGTCTACGTCTTCGGCGGTGCGGTCGGCTTGGCGCTCCCGCCGGGAGTCACTTACGTCGACTACCTTCTGCCCGGGATCCTCGTCCAGTCGGTGACCTTCCGCGCCTCGAACACCGCGGTCGGCCTCTCCGAGGACCTGCGCAAAGGCGTCATCGACCGCTTCCGCTCGATGCCGATGGCGCGCTCGGCCGTCCTGCTCGGGCGAACGACGGCGGACCTCGTGCGAAACGTCCTGATCATCGGCCTGATGATCGTTGTCGGCTACCTGGTCGGCTTCCGTTTCCAGGCGGGCGTCCTCCCGGCGCTCGCCTGCGTCGCCCTCGTCGCCGGCTTCGGGTTCGCCCTCAGCTGGATCTTCGCATTCGTCTCTCTGGTCGTCCGCGGCGCCGAGACCGCTCAGACGGCCGGGTTCGTGCTGCTGTTCCCGCTCGTCTTCGCGAGCTCGGTCTTCGTCCCGGTCTCGAGCATGCCGAACTGGCTGCAGCCGATCGCCAAAGCCTCGCCGGTGACGCTGACGGCGAAC
>DASWDJ010000074.1:0-22431 GCA_036395295.1 Gaiellaceae bacterium
TGCGGCATCGGCACGATCGGTCTCACGCTCGCGCGCGACGCGCTCACCGTCTGGGGAGTGGAGGCCTCGGAGGAATCCGTCGCCTGCGCGCTCGAGAATGCGGAGCTGAACGACATCTCGAACGCCGCTTTCTTCGCCGGCGAGGTCGGCCAGGCGGTGGAAGACCTACGCGAACGGGCCGGACCGCCCGACGTCGTCGTCGTCGACCCCCCGCGCGCGGGTCTCTCCGGCAAGGCGCTGCGCCGGATCGCGCGGCTCGAGGCGGAGCGGATCGTCTACGTCTCCTGTAACCCGACGACTCTCGCCGGGAACGTGAAAGACCTCAGCGCAGAGTGGGGTTACCGCCTCGAGCGCGCGCGGCCGGTCGACATGTTCCCGCACACGCCGCACGTCGAGACTGTCGCGTTGCTCGCCCGCCGCTAGGAGTCCCCGCCCCAATCGGTTTCATGCAGCGGATCTTGCGCTAGGACGGCAGTACTGTCCGAAACGTTTCGAGAGCGCCTTCGGCGTCCGTTGGGGCGGCGACGTCGGGCCACGATTCGACCTCCTCGATCGCCCATTCCGCCCAGCGTGCATTCGTCTTCGCCTGCTCGCCGACCAAGCGGAAGATGAGCGCGTTCACGTGCACGCGCTCTGGAAAGGCATGGGTGCCTGAGACGTACTCGGCTGCGATCGCCTTCCAGAATTCCTTGACAGCCGCCGCCTCCTCCGCGAAGCGGCGAAGATTCGTCAGCAGTTCCTCCTTCTTCCCCTCGTTGCCGAAGAGAACCTTGACGGCCAGTTCTGACTCGAAGCGGGAGGGGCCGCTCTCCGTACCAAGCCAGCTCCTGAGCGCACCCAGTCCCGTTCCGGTGATCGTGTACAGAGTGCGCGTCCGTTTGCCGACCCTCTGGACCTCGGTCGTTGCGAGCCCGGCTTCGACCAGGCGCTTTGGCTCGGCGTAGACGTTGCTCTCCGCGCGCGGCCAGATGTGGTGAAGACTTCGCCGCATCTGCTTCGTGAGCTCATAGGTCGACCACGGCCGGATCGCGAGCAGGCCGAGAATGGCATAGCTCGTCGTTGTCAGCTGTCTCTCGTCGGTGCTTGACATTTACTCCTAGCAGGAGTATAAGACACTCCCAATAGGAGTATAGAGACGGCAGTGGCCGCAGAGGATCCACAACACCGAACTGGAGGCGGCATGGACGAGATGTACCGCATGTTGGGTAGAGAGCACGAGGCCGATCTCGAGCGTGAGGCGCGCAAGTGGCAGCGCGCCACCGAGGCGCGCGCAGCGCGACGCCCCGCCGCGCCCGCTCGGAAGACTGTTCGCGAGTGGAAGCGCGTGCAGGTTCTTCTTGCGCGATTCACTACGTTCGCTCCTCGGTGAAGCCCGTGTGCAAGTTGTTCGAGATCGGGAGAAGCTGTCGCTGAAGGCTGCAAGCCTTACCATCGTGCGCCAGCCAGAGCAGGCCGATTTCGACCGAGTTGTCTCGGTCCTGCGGGCCGCGAACGCCGAGTTCGAGCCAGTGCTCCCACCCGCCTTCTACCGCGCCTACCTCGCGAACGTCCTCGATATCCGTAGCCGAGTCGAGGCCGCGGAGATGTTCGTCGCCGCATATCGCGGCCGGATCATGGGCACGATCACCCTCTACCCCGACGCCGCCGAGGAAGGTTGGGGCTGGCCGCGGGAGTGGACCGGCATCCGGGCGGTCGCCGTCGACCCATCGGCACGCGGGCTCGGCATCGGCCGTCTACTCGCGCAAGCGTGCATCGACCGTTCCCGCATGCTCGGCGCGCAGGCGGTGTGCCTGCACACGGCCTCCTTTATGCAAGCTGCCATCGCGATGTACGAGAGTCTCGGCTTCCAACGCGCGCCGGAATTCGATCGAGACGCCGCTGCGCTGGTCGCCTCTGAGGCGGCCGAGCCTCGGATCGCGGCTCTTGCCTATCGACTCGACCTCTAGGAAAGGGGAGGAAAGAGGCGCCGCGGTGCTCAGCGCCCGGAGCGGGATTAAGGGCCGGCGGCCTCACTGCCCTCTGATCGCAGCTGCCCCCAGGCACCGTTCGCGCGCAGCCTCTTCCAGATCAGATCGACGTTCGGCGCCAGAAAGCCCAGCGCGAGGAGCGGCAGCGCCGGCAGCCCGTTGATGTCGAAGGCAACTGCGAGCGCCATCGTCCCCCCGAACGAGAGCGTCATCGCGACCCACGTCAGCCGGGTCCGCAGGTCGAAGCGCACTGAGGCGGCGAGGAAGAGCGCGAAGAAGAGGACGTCCGGGAGGCCGAGTTGCGCCGTGCTCTGCTCCCCCGGGACCGGGAAGGCGATCGAGAACGTCGTGAAGACCTCTCGCTGGTGGGTGACGATGTGCTTCGTCGGCCCGCGCCAGACCGAGATCGCGTCGACCCAGGGGACGATCAGCGCCACGAGCACGACCCAAGCGACGGTCTCGAAATAGCTCAGGAACCAGAACGCGAGCAAAGTGACCGCGGCGAGCTTGGCGAAGTTGGCGAGCACGTCGAGCTCGGCGACCTGAAGAGCGGCTGCGAGGACGGCGACCGCGACCCCAACCGGCAGCAGGCCGTGCGCGTGCCAGAGCGGCAAGACGAAGTAGACGAGCGCGAACACCGCCGGGATCACGAGCAAGGCGAGGATCACGACCTCCCACCAGACCGTGAAGTTCGTGAGCGATCGAGCCGTGGCGTAGTAGACGCTGAGCGCGACCGAGAGCGCGAGAAACGCGCCGACTAATACGGGGGAAGCTCGGCCCACCACGGACCAAGGGCCTTGAATGCGTTCCAAAATCGTGTCTTCGCGGGTTGCTCGTCGAGCGAGGCGTCGATGTCCGGGACGTAGAGCGCCTGGACGGTCGGGGTCCAGGCCTGGATCTTGCCCAACTCGGGCTCAGCCTCCTCGGCGAGCGGAAACTCGAGGCTGTTCAGGAAGGTGAGCGCATCCTCGCCCATGACCACGACGAGCTTCGGCTGGACGACGTGGAGCTCGCGGACGAGGAATGGTCGCGCCTCCTCCTCGTCCTCGTCGGCAAACTTGAGGCAGTTCGTCCCGTAGACCGCGAGTAGCTCGACATTCAAGCGCTGGAGCGATCGGCGGAGGGCGTCCCCCGCGCGTCCGAAGAAGGCGACGCCCTCCTGCACCTCGGAGGGCTGCGGTCGAAATTTGAGCAGGAAGACGTCCGCGCGCGGATGGCCCGAGCCGAGCACCGGGACGCGCTCGCCCTTGCCTGCGCGCGCGATCTCGTCGGCGAGCTCGTTGATCTCGGCGATCGCCTTCTTCAGGTACTTCTCGTAGATCTCGTCGGTGGACACAGGGGTCACGGAGGCCACGTTCTCAATTCTCTCCTAGCGAACTCTTTCCTTGACTTGGGCCACCCACTTCAACGACTGGAGGTAGGCGAGCGATTTCGGCCGTCGCAGGATCTCCGCCGAGCGCAGGCTGAGCATGAACTCGTTCGGGCCGTCGAAGGCGCGCATACGCAGGCCCCCGGTCCCGAGGCCTTGCAGGACATGTGCGTCCGAGCCCGCGCCCATGGTCACGTTGTACTTGCGCGCGAAGCGGAGCGCCTCGTCGTTGTAAGCCTCGAAGAGCAGGCGCGCGTTGTAGACCTCGAAGATGTCGATCTCGGCCAGGTGCCGATGGAGGGTCGCTGGATCGGGAATCGCGTGCAGGCGGTCGAAGGGATGGGGGAGATAGACGAGTCCGCCCTGGTCTTTGATTGCGGCGATCGTGTCCGAGAAAGACAGGCCGCGCGGGATCTCCTCGTTCAGGAAGAGCCCGATCACCTCACCCTGGCCGCCCGTCTTCACCTCCTCGCCCGGGATCACGATCAGCTCACGGTCACGTGCGAGCTCGACCGCTTCGAGCGCTCCGCCGAAGACGTTGTGGTCGGTGACGGCGATTGCGCCCAGACCCTGCGCCTCGGCCTGATCGAGCAGCTCCTCGACGCCGATCGCACAGTCGTGCGACCACGAGGTGTGGAGGTGGAAGTCACCGAGGATCCATTCGCGGTCCGCGAAAGGCCCCTCCGACGGTGCAACAGGTTGTGGCACCGTCCCGTGCCGGCGATCGGCGAGCCGGCGATAGAGGCCTTCGAGCTCGGCGGCGACGTCGGAGAAGGTCTTGCCCTCGACGCTCAGCCTCGCCTCCCGAGAGAGCTCGGTCCGCAGCGGTTCGTTTTCCGCGAGCCGTGCGAGTGCGGCAGCGGCGAGCTCCGGCTGCTCCTGGACGCCCGGAGGCGAAACGATCGCTGCGCCGGCCGCGGCGGCTTCGAGCGAGACCCGCGGTAGGCCGTCGAGCGCGGGGACGAAGATCGCGGCCTCGTTCAGGATCGTTGCCCGTGCGCGCCCGTCGCGGGCGGTGCGGATGTGTGCACGACCCCGGAGCTTCGCCGGGATCGTCGGCCTGCCCGCAAGCTGCTTCGTCCGCAGGAAGACGAGCTCCCAGTCGGGCAGCGCCCGCAGGGCTCGGATGACGGCACGGGAGAGGAGACGCTCGGCGGGTCGCCACTCCAGTACCACCAGCTGCCGCTTCCGGGCCGGCCGGAAGAGCTCGTCGTCGACGCCTTCTTCGACGATCCGGTACTCACCGGGAAAGCGCTGCGAGGCTGCATGGGCCGCTTCGGGCGAACCGGCCACGAGCGCGTCGACTCGTCCCAGGAGCCGTTCCCGCTGCGCGCGGCCGGGCGGATAGCCAAGCCGCTCGGGGGAGAAGAAGCTTGCGACCGTCAGAGCATGGGCATCGCGGAGCGCAAGGTAGGAGAGGCTCGGCAGCCCCGGCTCGAAGCCGTGCACGACGTCGAATCCGCCGCGGGCAAGCGCGGTCGACAAGTTCGCGCGCACTCCGACCGGGAGCCCCATGCGGCTCCGGCGCGAGATCGGCACGGCGGGCCCGATCGCGATCAGCTCCGCATTCGCACCGTCGCGCAGGGCGCGGCGCCCCGCCGCGAGATCGGCGGCGCGGTTCGAGGGCGCAAGCACGGTCACGGAGTGTCCGCGTCCGCGCAGACCCTCGGCCACCCCCGCGACGTGCTCGTTGACGTCGTGCGGCTGCGACCACGCAAACGGTGTCACGAGGCAGATCCGAAGGGCCACGAACGGCGAGTCTAGCTTTGCTGGTAGGGCGTTTTCGGTCGAAGTTCGGATTGGGTCGACCGGTCATTTCAGACGGAAACCCGGGCAAAGCCCGGATTTCCTGAGGGTCGGCACCGCAAGCGGTGCCTTAGAGCGTTTTCGGTCGAGGTTCGCACTGGGTCGACCGGTCATTTCAGACGGAAACCCGGGCAAAGCCCGGATTTCCTGAGGGTCGGCACCGCAAGCGGTGCCTTAGAGTAAGACTGTGCCGGCGGCAGCCCAGGAGGAGAAGCGACGCCAGATCATGGAGGCGGCCGTGCGCGCCTTTGCCCGCAAGGGTTATCACGCCTGCCGCGTCGGTGAGATCGCCGAGGAGGCAGGTGTCGCGTATGGGCTCGTCTATCACTACTTCGGATCGAAGGAAGAGGTGCTCGAATCGATCTTCCGCGACACGTGGACGCAGATGATTGCGCGCATCGACGAGGTCGCGGAATCGGGCGAGCCGGCGAACGAGCAGGTGCGCAAGGTGACGGCACTCCTGCTGCGCACGTGGCGACGCGATCCCGATCTCGTGCGGGTGCTCGTGCGTGAGGTGACACGCAGCCCGGAGCAGATGCGGCGCCAGATCGACGAGATCGGCCATGCGTACAACGCGCTCGAGCAGATCATCGCCAACGGTCAGCGCACCGGGGAGTTCCGAGACGATCTCGACCCGGTGATCGCGTCGACGATCTTCTACGGCGCCCTCGAGGAGGTCTTGACCGCCTGGGTCATGGGCCAGCTCCCGGACGGCGATGAGGACATCGCCAAGGCCGAGCAGGACGTGACGGGCCTCCTCTGCGACGGCCTCGCGAAGCGCTCCTAGTTTCCTAAACCTTTCTAAATCTTTTCGCGCGCGGCAGGAAATTCTGCTGCCGATTGATTCGTCAATCAATGTCTGCAATTTCTGGATTGATTTGTCAATCAACTTCGAAAGACATCGTGAAAATTCTGGCGACAGGATTGCACTTGCAATTTCCGCGGAGAGAAATACAATCCCATTCGATTTTCGCCGCCCCGAAACCGGAGCGGATCCCTCGGATCGCAAACTGCCAGGGAGGGCAACGATGACTCAGCGAATGCTCGCGCTCCGCGCAGGGCTGCTGCTTGCGGCACTACTCATTGTCACGCTCTTGGCTGCAGCGCAGTCGCCGGCGACGACGGAGCCGACCCCGGTCGCCTCCGGCTGGACGCTGGTGAAGTTTCCGCAGCCTCAGCCCGCGTGCACGGGGCTCGGCTTCGAGGGAGCGGTCTACTACGACCGCCTGGACTGCGGTTTCGGCTATGTCCAAGTCAGCGGGACGAACCTTGTGAACCCGAACCGCTCGGTCGTCAAGGTCAGCTTCATCGACTCCGGCGGGGTCACGCGCAATACTCAGACGGCGACCGCGCGCGCGGCGGACAATGCCTGGCAGTTCAACATCCAGCCGGGTACGAGCTGGGCGCCGGGCAAGCTCACCATTCGTGTCACCGAGGTCGATCCGGACGGGACTGGGCCCGAGCCGAACCAGACAGGAAACTTCGGCGAGACCAGCCTGATCCTCAACCAGCTCGGCGCTTCGATCGGGGTGCTGCCGAAGCCGGGTGGGGACGAGTACCAGCCGGGGGACGCTGTCTCACTCTCGGGCACGATCTACGAGCTCGACCAGGTTCCGCCGCTGGCAGCGGCACAGAAGCAGAACGTTGCGGGCAGCTTCTCCCTTCGCGTCGTTCTGCCCAGCGGTGAGATCCGTGGCCCGTACGGGCCGTTCACCGCCGACGCGCAGGGTCATTTCAGCGCGACGCTCCCCGCCTCTGCGACCGGAGGACTCGCTGCCGATGCGAGCACGAACTATGAGATCGGCCTGAGCATCGAAGCTGTCCAGGCCTCCTACACGGACACGATCACGGGGCTGTGGGCAGCAGATCGTGCGGGTGCGACCCCGCTGGTGATGACCGTGCCGCCAAGCGCGCTCGTGCTCGAGAACAGCTTCGTCTCGTCGGTCGGCTGGGTGAAGCCCGGCGACAGCTATCCGTTCCGCGTCTTCGTCAAGAACTTCACCCCTTCGTCGGCCAGCAGTGCGCAGGTGACGATCCCAGCCGCTGACGGCATGGTCTTCACGAACGCGACGGCCGCGGCCGGCTCCGGCTCTGTCTCGGTCTCGCCGACGTCGCTCACCTGGACGATCGGGACGGTCGATGCGCGGGGCTCCGGAGGCCCGACGGTGAAGACGCTCATCGTCGAGGGACGCGCCGACACGATCGGCCAGGACCCGCATATCGTCTGGAAGAACCTCTCGACGACGGCGACGCTGTCCTACACAGGCGGACCGACCGTGACGTCGACGAGCCGCGGCCCGAAGGTGATCCCGCCGAAAGACACGTTCGACACGGCTCGCTACGGTCACCGGCCCTTCCCGGTCGTCCCGGTCGACTACTTCGACCGCAAGCACGACGCCATCCATACCGGTCAGCTGCTCTCGCAGAAGATCAACTCGCCGGCTGTCGAGGGTTCGACGCGGAACCTGTACAAGGAGATGTCCTACGGGCAGCTCGTTCCCGACGGTGACGTACCTTCGGCGGGGATTGCGACCGAAGGCTGGGACTACGGGCCGGGCTTCCAGTTCAGCTCGCTCTCGCCCCAGGGTTTCTGCGCCGGCACGACCTTCAAGGACTTCCAGAACACAGCCGTCTACACGGAACGGATCCACGGAGGCTGGTACCAGCTGCCTGGCAACACCGATTACTACGGCGACGACAAGTTCGGCACCGCTCTCCCCGGGGCAATCGTGCCGGGTGCAGGCATCCTGCTCGACATCGACTCCGGCTGTGGTCCAACCGGCAAGCTCGTGTACGACGCCGCGCAGATCGCCGACCCGGAGATCGACTACTCCGACTTCGACACGGACAAGGACGGCGTCGTCGACTTCTTCATGACCGTCTTCGTCGGCCTCGGCGGCAACGGAGCCTCACAGCTGAACGTCCCGCCGTACGACAACGTCTGGCCCCACTCGTCGAGCCTCGAGTTCTATTACACGGATCCCGGGACCGGCTTGAAGGGCTACATCTCCGACGACCAGCTCAAGGACCTCCAGGGTCGGCCGCTCTACTACACGAACTCCTCGCGGACGACGATGACGACGACGAACACCGGGATCCCGGTCTACGTACGCGTGGGGCCCTACAACGTCAACCCCGAATCCGCGATCGAGCATGCGAGCGTCATCTCCCACGAGTACGGGCACTCGCTGGGGCTGCCGGACTACTACTCGGTCGGCGGCCGCGAGACGTACGGCGACTGGAACCTGATGGCGACCGACAAGTCGCAGAACATGGACGTCAACGCCAAGCAGGAGCTCGGTTGGCTCGTACCGCGGGTTCTCGAGCCCGGGACGACGAGCGTCGCCGGCTGGCAGGACTCGAAGGTCGACACGCACCGGATCGACTGGAAGGACGCAAGCGGCAACCCGTACACGCTCACGGGCTCGGACGTGCACAACGGGCAGGCCTACGTGGCGAAGCTGCCCGGCCGCCAGATCATCGACCCGGCGCAGGTGCCGTCGGGCGATCACGTGTGGTGGTCGCGGTCCGGAAACGCCTTCGGCTGTACGCCCCAGCAGGGGCACAACCTCGACATCGCCCTGCCGGAGCTGGCCACGCTCACGCCTGGCACGCCGGTGACGGTCAGCTTCAAGTCCAAATGGGACGTCGAGTGGGACTTCGACTACGGCTTCGTCATGTACTCGATCGACGGCGGTCAGAGCTATCACTCCTTGCCCTCGGCGAACGGCTACACGACGCCGCAGGGTCAGAACCCGAACGCGAACTCCTGCCAGGCTCAGTACGGCAATGGAATCACGGGCACCTCTGGCTCGTATGCCGGCGGTACCCAGACGACCGATCGTCTGACCGGCACCTATCCCGACGGTGGCTTCCTGGCCGACCAGTACGACCTCTCCCCGGCGGTCGGCCAGTCCACCGTCCTCAGGTTCTCGTATTCGACCGATCCGGGTGTCGCCAGGCCGGGTTGGTTCATCGACGACCTGCGGATCACCGCGGGTGGCCAGGTGCTCTACGACACCGACTTCGAGACCACGGGTGACCCGAGCGATCCACGCGTCTTCAGCGGGGGCTGCAAGGAGTCGACCCGCGTCGCCGAGCACTGCACGCCGGGCTGGCAGTACGTTTCGGCCTCACAGGGGTCGCCGGCCGACCACGCGTACTACATGGAGATGCGGGACCGGTCGGGCTTCGACGAGGAAGGAAAGGGCCAGAACGATCGCGATCCGATCGCGTTCCAGTCAGGCATGCTCCTTGTCTACACGAACGAGGCGCACGGCTACGGCAACCTCGGCACCGACGACCCGCCGGCGCAGAGCCCGCTCGACTCGCAGCCGGAGGCGGGCAACCAGACGCCGAATCTCGACGACGCGGCGTACACGGAGCTCGCCGGTGACAACTCGTTCTCTGATTCCGGAGCCGGGCACACCGACAATTACGAGGATCCAGGGAGCGACGACGGTTTCTGGCACTTCCAGTTCAACTGCCTGAGCTTCCAGGTCAACGCGATGACCGGAAGGGACATCGCTCCCGCGTACAACCTCGCCGGTAACGTCCAATTCACGCTCGGCGCGGGTTGCGCCCCCTACGACTTCGGCTACGAGGGCGGGAATTTCAACGTCCCGCCGACCGCTGTGGCGCAGGCCAGGCCGAACCCCGCACGCGTCGGGGAGCAGGTGACGTTCGACGGGAGTGGGTCGACCGACGACGGTCCCTCGAGCGAGCTCAGATACGAGTGGGACTTCGACGGGAACGGCAGCTACGACGCCACCGGCCAGGTGCAGCATCACACCTACGCGGCGGCGGGCACGTACAACGCCCGGCTCCGCGTCACCGACGGCAACGGAACGGGCCTCGCGGACGAGGACACGATCGCGATCACGGTCCTCGCGAGGCCCGACCTCCAGGTGACGAGCCTGCTGGCGAGCAACAGCAACGCGCGTCAGGGCGAGAAGGTCACCTTCACCGCGACCGTGGCCAACACTGGCGGCAGCTCGGCGGGGGCATCCCAGACCGAGTTCAAGCTCGACAATACGACCGTGGTCGGCGTCGTGGCGACGGGATCGATTCCGGCCGGCGGCTCAGAGCAGGTCGCGTTCGAGCTCCGGACGAACAACCTGCGTGACCAGCACGTCATGCGTGCCACGGCTGACGTGAACAACGCCGTCGACGAGTCGAACGAGACGAACAACTGGGCTCAGCGCACCTTCACGATCAAGGGCAACAAGGTCGCCAACGGCTCGTTCGAGCAGTCGAGCTCGGGCGGCGCACCCGACTCGTGGTCGGGCTCGAGCACCGGAGCCGGCTCGGCGTCCTACAGTCAGAATGGCGGCACGGAGGGCTCGAAGGCGGCCTCGACGACCGGCAACGGGGGCAGCGCGCTCCTCAACGGCTCGCCGGGCTGGACGAGCGACCCGGTCACGGTCACGCTAGGCGAAGTGCTCGATCTCGTCCTCTCCGTCGACGCTGCGGGAGTCTCGTCGGCGCCGTCGGCGGGCCTCGTCTACCTGGGGCCGCTCGGGAACGTGCTCAACACGGTGACGCTGATCACTGCGCCACTCTCGACGGAGGGCTTCCGGACGCTCGAGAACACGGTCACGATTCCGTCCGGGGTCGCCAGCGTCCGCATCGCACTGAAGGGATTCGCGCCCACCGACGTCGCGACGTCCGGCACCGTCAAGTTCGACGACATCGGGCTGTTCGCCCACTAGGACCAAGGGCTTCTCCGCCCGAGGGAAGTGAGGGCCGGCCTGCGGCAGCCGGCCCTCACTGTTTGCTCAGGCTCTGGCCGCGCGCGGCTTCGCGGTCTTCCGTGTGTGCTGCTTGATGAAGCGCTCGACCGCGTCATGGGCCTCGTCATCGGGCATCTGCTTCGGCGGCGACTTCATCAGGTAGGCGCTTGGCCCCTCGAGCGCACCGGCGACGCCGTTGTCGAGCGCGAGCTTGGCCAGGCGGACGGCGTCGATCACGATGCCCGCCGAGTTCGGCGAGTCCCAGACCTCGAGCTTCAGCTCGATGTTCAGGGGCACGTTGCCGAAAGACGAGCCCTCCATGCGGATGTAGGCCCACTTGCGGTCGGTCAGAAACGGCACATGGTCGGAGGGGCCGACATGGACGTTGCCCTCGCCGAGGTCGTAGTCGAGCATCGACGTGACCGCGTTCGTCTTCGAGATCTTCTTCGACTCGAGGCGCTCTCGCTCGAGCATGTTCAGGAAGTCGGAGTTGCCGCCGACGTTCAGCTGCATCGTCCGGTCGAGGCGGACGCCGCGCTCGCGGAAGAGCGAGGTCAGGACGCGGTGGGTGATCGTCGCGCCGACCTGCGACTTGATGTCGTCGCCGATGATCGGCAGCCCCCGCTCTTCGAACTGCCGGCCGAAGTAGCCGCCCTTGGCGATGAAGACCGGCATGCAGTTCACCATCGCGCAGCCCGCGTTCAGGATCTGCTCGGTGTACCACTTCGTCGCCTCCTCGGAGCCGACGGGCAGATAGTTGACGACGACATCGGTGCCGGTCTCCTGGAGGATGCGGACGACGTCGTCGGTGTCGCCCGGCGCCTTCTCGACGACCTCCGAGAGGTACTTGCCGATCCCGTCGTGGGTCATACCGCGCGAGACGGTGATGCCTGTCTTCGGCACGGTCGCGAATTTGATCGTGTCGTTGGGCTCGGCCCAGATCGCGTCGGCGAGGTCCTTGCCGACCTTTGCCGTCGTTACGTCGAACGCGGCCGTGAACTCGACGTCGCGGACGTGATAGCCGCCGAGGTCGACGTGCATGAGGCCGGGCACGAACTCGTCGGGCGACGCATCCTTGTAGTACTCGACCCCCTGGAGCAGGGAGTTGGCGCAGTTGCCGACGCCGATGATCGCGACACGGACTTTGCCGTTTCGTCGCGCTTTTCCGTTCTGACTGCCGTTTCGTCGAGGCATTGCTTCCTTTCTCGGGGTGGAGGCGTCGAGCCGCTCGGTGAGCGACGCGACAATGACCTTGTTCGTGCTGCTGTGGCGCTCGCGCGCGGCTGCGTCGAGCTGCCGCTTGAGCTCGGGGGGGACGCGCAGCAGGACGGCGCCCGTGTCTCCCAGCCTACGGCTCCGATGTTGACGACCGCTGGGGGTGAAGTCGACGCCGAAGTCGGTGGCCAGGAGCTCGACGGCGACGTCGTTCAGCGTGCTCTCCCGGCGGGCGACCTCGCGGGCGAGTCGCCGCTTCAACGTCTTGGGCATCCGGACGAGGATGCTCTTCTTGTCTCTCTTCGCCATTGTGCTAGCAGTCTAGCTACTGCTAGCAGATTATCAGCGTGCGCGGAGCTGTGTGCGAACTGCTAGCACTCGTTGCAGCACGGTGATCCAGGCCGTCGCCGTCAGGAAGTAGATCGCCCACGGCAGCACGCCCCAGGGTGCGAGCACGAGACCCGAGACGATGACGACGACGCGCTCAGCGCGGCTGCCGATTCCGACGTCTCCCTTCAGGCCAAGCGCCTCGGCCCGGGCACGGGTGTAGCTGACGAGGAAGGAGCCGGCGACCGCCGCGAAGGCGAAGGCGAGAGCCACCTGGTCCCCGTGGCGTGAGAAGACGAGCGCGATCGCTCCCAGCATGAACCCCTCGCTGATGCGGTCGGTCGTCGAGTCGAGAAAGGCGCCGAACGACGTTCCCTTCCCGCTGCTCCGCGCGAGGGCGCCGTCGAGGATGTCCAGCACCGAGCCCACGACGAACATGGTTGCGCCCAGCCAGTAGGCGAGGTACTCCGAGCGGTACTCGAAGTAGACGACGACCGCCGCCGCGGCGCAAAGGAGGACGCCCCCCGCGGTCAGCGCGTTCGGCGAGACCCGCGTGCGAGCGAGGCCCGCCATCGAGCGGGCCGCGAGACGGCGGACGCCGACCGTGTACCCAGCCTTGACGCGGCCGAGCGGCTGATTCACGGACGCATCGGTGTTACGCGGCAGGGGCCGGGGTCAAGCGGCTGCGCAGGTACGTGAAGTTGACGACCGCGGCTGCGATCGCGGCGACGACGATCCCGGCGAGGATGTCGAGCCAGAAATGGTTGCCGGTCGCGATGACCGAGAACCAGACCCAGACCGGCCAGAGCAGCCAGACGGCCTTCAGCCAGCGCGGTCGGACGAGGCACGCCAGGCTGATCCCGATGATCAGCGCATCGGCTGCGTGCAGGCTGGGCATGGCCGCGTAGGGATTCGCATCGGCCCGGACGATCGCGCTGTCGTGGTTGATGCCGAAGCCGGCGAGCGTGTCGACGAAGCCGAGCTCGGGGAACATGCGCGGAGGCGCCGTGGGGACGAGGACGAAGCCGACGAGCCCGATCAGGTTTGCGAGCAGGAGAGTGTTGCGCACGCGGACGAACCGCTCGTTCCGCCGAAGGTAGACCCAGAGCAGAGCGAGCCCGAGCACGGTGAACTGTGAGTGCCAGTACGTCCAGGACGTCGTCTCGCGCAGGAGGCCCGAGGAGGCGACGAAGCTCTGCAGCGACAGCTCCCAGAGCCCGGTCACCCGGTGCTCGATATCGGCGACCCGAAGGCCGTTCTGGAACGCCTCATACGGATTCCGGTCCGCGACCCCGCGCGTGTAGCGGTACGCGTACAGGAACCCGAACCAGATCGCAAGCTGGCGCAGGAGATCGAGAGGCCCGTGCGGGAGAATGCGGGCGCGTGCGGCCGAGGCGGCAGCGGACACGAATGAAGATTCTAGACTCACGGCCGGAATGAGCGAGCATTCCGCGGATCTGATCGAGCACTACTCAGAGCGGCTCCTGCGAGGCTCAGGGTATGCGCGCCCCGGCTTTGCCGCCGGCTACGACTCGCACCGCCCTTCCCCGCCGAGGGCGCTCCTCGACATGCTTTGCCTCGAGGCGCAGGTCGAGCGGCCGCAGCTCGTCGTCGACTTCGGCAGTGGGACCGGGCTCTCGACGCGGGCCTGGGCGGAGCGGGCCGGCGAGGTCGTCGGCGTCGAGGCGAGTCCGGAGATGCGCGAGCAGGCCGAGGCGGCAACCGCCACGGCAAATGTTCGGTTCGTCGAGGCGTACGCACAAGAGACTGGCCTGGCAGAAGGGACCGCCGACCTCGTCACCTGCTCGCAGTCGTTCCACTGGATGGAGCCCGAGCCGACGCTCGCCGAGGCCGCGCGCATCCTGCGTCCGGGCGGCGTCTTCGCGGCGTACGACTACGACTGGCCGCCGGTGGTGCACCCGGAGGTCGAGGCTGGGTTCGAGGCCATGATCCAGCGCATCGGCATGAGGCGCGCACTCCGCGGTCAGCCCCGTCACACGAAGGACATGCATCTCGACCGGATCCGCGACAGCGGTCACTTCCGTTACGTGCGCGAAGTCGTGCTCCACTCGCGGGAGCGAGGCAGCGCGAAGCGAATCGTGGGCATGGCTTTGAGCCTCGGCCCGCTGACGGTGATGCTGAAGGACGGCGTCAGCGAGGAGGAAGTGGGACTCGCCGCGCTCCGTGAAGCTGCCGATCGCGCCCTCGGAGAGAGAGAGGTCGAGCTGTTCCTCTGCTACCGCGTGCGGCTAGGTGTCCGTTAGCCGCCGATCTGGCTCATCGACCTGCTCGCCCGCACGAAGCCCGGATCGTTGATCTTGTGCTTGAGCTCCTTGTGGCGGACCGCGAAGCGGATCAAGGCGGCGACCTCGCGGTCTGTTGCTCCGTTGCGAAGCGGCGTCTTCAGATCCCATTCGCGTCGCGAGAAGAGGCAGGTGCGGAGCTGGCCGTCGGCGGTCAGCCGGATCCGGTCGCAGCTGGAGCAGAACGGCTCGGAGACCGGGTTCACGAAGCCGATCTCGCCGGCGCCGTCAGCGAATCGGAAACGGCGCGCGGTCGAGGAGGGTTTGGCCGGGATCTCCTCCAGCGGCCACCGCTCCTCGATCAGCGCGCGGATCTCGCCGCCGGTCAGCACCTCGTCCTCCTGCCAGGCCTCGTCGGCGTCGAGCGGCATGAACTCGATGAAGCGGACGACGTACGGCTTGCGGCGGGCGAGCGCGGCCAGGGCCGGCACCTCTTCCTCGGTAAAGCCGCGAATCGCGACGCAGTTGACCTTGATCGGCCGCAGCTCCGGATAGCGCTCCGCCTCGGCGAGCCCCGCCAGCACCCGGTCGAGCGCGTCGCGGCGCGTGATCTCGGCGAAGCGGACGTGTGAGAGCGAGTCGAGCGAGACGTTGAGCCGGCTGAGGCCGGCTTCGACGAGCGGCCCGGCGAGCCGGTCGAGCAGGACGCCGTTCGTCGTCAGGGACAGATCGCGCACGCCGGGGATCTCGGCGAGGAACGAGACGAGCGTGGGCATGTCGCGCCGAACGAGCGGCTCTCCGCCGGTGAGCCGGACCTCGTCGACTCCCATCGCGGCGAGGACGCGCACGAGTCGCGCGATCTCTTCGAAGCTCAGAACTTCGTCGCGCGGTAGCCATTCGAGCCCGTCGGCGGGCATGCAATACCGGCAGCGGAAGTTGCACTTATCAGTGACGGAGACCCGAACGCTGCGGATCTCGCGGTCCCAGGAATCGACGAGCGGCTCCACGCCTCAGAGAGTAACGAAGGTTCGGGCGGCCCTCTCTTCGGCCATGTCCAGGTGTCAGGCACCGGGACCTGGGACGAAAGAAGGTGAAGTGTCTGCGCAGAGCAGTGGTTGCGGAAACGCTGACGAGGACAGTTAGTCTCGACCGGTGCCGCTGATCGACGAGTGGCTGCCCGAGTTCGACGTCGGTGAGCGGCACGACGTTGCGGTGCCCGTCGCGCCGGAGCGCGCGCTCGAGCTCGCCCTGAGCACACCCGTTGCTTCTGACCGGATTGTCCGCGCGCTCCTCACCGCGCGCGGCATGGTCGCCCGGGCTGAGACGATCGAGCGCTTCTTCCCCGCGCACCAGTTCGTCGTGCTCGCTCGCACGCCGACCGAATGGGTCGTCGGCGCGGTCGGCGCAGTCTGGCGCCCGCGCGGGGGCCTCGTCCGGCTCGGCGACGCCGCAGCCTGGCGGGCCGCCGACGTGCCGGGCACGATCAAGGCAGCGGCCGACTTCCGCGCAGAGCGAATCCCCGGCGGCTCCCGCCTCACAACCGAAACGAGGGTCAAGGCGATGGACGAGCGGGCTCGCCGCGCGTTCCGCCTCTACTGGCTCGCGATCGGGCCGCTCTCGGCGCTTATCCGACGGCGCTGGCTGCAAGCGGTGCAGAGAGCCGCTCGCTCGTGATGGCGGTCCTCGCGCTCCTCCTCGTCACCGCCGTCTGGGGAGAAAACGGGGGAACCCAGGGTTCCCCCGTTGGCCCCCTCCTTTACAGCTCCCGTGTTCCTACAAGGCCGTCGGCTCCCGCCGGGCGAAGCCCGGCTCCGCCGGGGGCCGCCACCCCGACGGCCGGCATGTTTGGCTCGGAACGTTGATGGCCCTACTCGCGCTCGTCCTCGTCACCGCGATCTGGGGAGTGACCTTCGTTCAGGTCAAGGACGCCGTGGAGGTCTATCCCCTTTTTGCCTTTTTGGCCGTTCGCTTCGCAATCGCCACGGTCACGCTCGCGCCCTTCGCGGCCGGGCGGATGCGCACGCTCGACCGGAGAGGGCTCGCCGCCGGCTTCGGGCTTGGCGGCCTGCTGGCGCTCGGCTACGCCCTGCAGACTGCCGGGCTCGCGAGGACGACAGTCTCGAGCACCGGGTTCATCACGGGGCTCTGCGTCGTCCTCACCCCAGTCACGGCTCTCGTCCTCTTCCGCTTTCGAGTCGCCTTCTCGGCCTGGCTCGGGGTTGTTCTGGCAACGGTCGGCTTGGCGATGCTCTCCGGCATCGAGGCGGGGTCGGCGGCCGGCGACGGCCTCGTGCTCGGCGGAGCGCTCGCCTACGCCCTGCAGATCGTGCTCATGGAGCGCTTCGCGCCGGACTACGACCCGCTCGCCTTCACATTGGCCGAGATGATCGCTGCCTGCGCGGGCTTCGGCGTGATCGCAGTGGCCCGTGGCGACCTCAGCGTCCCACACGGCTGGACGGTCTGGGGAGCGCTCCTCGTCACGGGGGTCTTCGCGAGCGCACTGGCTTTTCTCGTCCAGACCTGGGCGCAAAGGCGCACGAGCGCGACACGAACTGCGCTCGCGTTCGCCGCGGAGCCTGTTTTCGCCGGCCTCTTCGGCTACCTGCTCGCGGGCGACCGGCTGGGGGCGATCGGGTGGAGCGGCTGCGCCATTATCCTCGCCGGGATCGTCGTCTCGGAGCCCGCGGCAGGGCGCGCCCTGGCCCCGTTGGGAGGACGCTTCCGGCTTTCGCCAAGCCGAGCCTCCGAGTAACCTCAGTCGAGTGCGACGGCCCCAAGCCCCGACGCTGCTCGGGATCTTCGGCGCCGGCGTCGGGATCATCAGCATCATCTCCGCGCTGACGCCGACCCTTGCCAGCCGGAGCGATCTCGTCCAAGGAGTCCTGCCGCCCGGCGTTCCTTCGGCTGCGCGGTGGGTCGCCCTCGCGTTCGGCCTCGCGCTCGTCTGGCTCGCAGGCTCGCTCGCTCGCGGAAAGCGACGGGCCTGGCAGCTCGCCCTCGTTCTGGTCGCCGGGGCGGCCCTCGCCCATCTGGCAAAGGGCCTCGACACCGAAGAGGCGGGCGCGAGCCTCCTGTTACTGATCGCGCTCGTTCGCTATCGCAAGCACTTCGACGTGGCTGGCGACCCTGACTTGAGGGCGCTCGTCCTCACAGCCTTCTCACTGGCGTCCTTGGTGGCGGTCCTGGTTCTGTACGAGCTGGACGAGGGGTTGCTGCCGCAGGATCTCGTCGACCTCGGGACGGCGACGGCGGCGCTGCTCGGATTTCGAGCCTTGTATCTCTGGCTGCGCTCGTGGCGTCAGCGCGAGCAGCCGACCGAGAGCGAGCGCGCCCTCGCACGCACGCTCGTCGAGCGGCACGGGCGCGACACGTTGTCGTACTTCGCGCTACGGCGGGACAAGAGCTACTTCTTCTCGCAGAGCCGCGGCTCGTTCCTCGCCTACACCGTGCTCGGTGGCTCGGCGCTCGTGAGCGGAGACCCGGTGGGTGACCCCAGCGAGTTCGCCGCGCTGCTGGCGAGCTTCCGCCGCCTGGCGCACGGACGCGGCTGGCGGGTTGGGATTCTCAGCGCAAGCGAGGAGCTCCTGCCCCTCTACCGCTCCGCTGGGCTCCTCGCGATCAAGGTCGGGGACGAGGCGGTCGTGCGCCCCGCCGGCTTCTCGCTCGAGGGCCGGCCGATCCGGAAGGTGCGCCAGTCCGTTCATCGCCTGCGGCGCGCCGGTTACCGAGCCATCGTGCTTCCGGAGGGCGAGGTCCCGGCCACGTTGCGCGAGGAGCTGCAGGAAGTCTCCGAAGAATGGCGTGGGAGCTGGCCGGAGCGCGGCTTCACGATGGCGATGGACGAGCTCTTCGGGCACGGCGAAACGCTCTTCGTGATCGCGCGCCGCGAGGACGGGCAGGTCGGCGGTTTCCTGCATCTCGTGCCGTCGCCGGCCTCAGGCGGCTACTCGTTGAGCGCGATGCGCCGACGGGGCTCGACGCCGAACGGCCTCATGGAGTTCCTCATCGTCGAGGCGATCGTGTGGACCCGCGCGCATCATGCGCCCGAGGTCTCGCTCAACTTCTGCGTGTTCGCCGATCTGCTTCGTGCAGGAGAGCACTCGCTCACCGGCCGTGTTGCCCGGCACGGGCTCCAGTCGCTCGACCACGTCTTCCAGCTCGAGCGGTTGCTCAGCTTCACCGGCAAGTTCTTTCCGGAGTGGCGCCCGCGGTTCCTCTGCCTCGAGCGCCTGAGCGACTTCCCGCTCATTGGGCTCGCGTATCTGCGCGCCGAGTCGCTGCTCACCCCGCCCGGCCCCTGGACCCGGCTACGTCGAGCGGCCTAGCAAGCTAGAACGTCCACTCGCCGTTTTCCTGGACGACCTCGCCGTCGCACTCGATCCGCCCGCCCTGCCGCAGGTCCTTGACCATGTCCCAGTGCACGCTCGAGACGTTCTTGCCACCGATCGTCGGCAGGCTCTGGCCGATCGCCAGGTGGATCGTGCCGTAGATCTTCTCGTCGAAGAGCGTCTCCTTGCTGTGCTGCTGGATGCCCGGATTGCAGCCGATCCCGAGCTCGCCGAGCACGCGCGCGCCCTCGTCGCGGTCGAGCTTCGCGAAAAGCGCCTCCTCGCCACGCTCCGCCGAAGCCTCGACAACACGACCCTCGCGATAGACCATCCGGACTCCCCAGACCTCGTCAGGCTCCTGGACCGCGGGAAACTCCGAGAAGTGGACGACGCCTTCGGTCGCGTCCTCGACCGGGCTGTAGAAGACCTCGCCGCCGGGCATGTTCAGGCGCCCGTCGTCGACCTCGCCGTGCCGGTCCTCGAGCCCGATCTTGATGTCCGTGCCCTCGCCGATGATCCGCACCTCGCTCGCCCGGTCGAAGCGGTCGGCGATGCGGCGCATCTTGCGGCCCTCCTCGTCCCAGTCGAGGAGACATGCCCCGTAGAGGAAATCCTCGAAGGAGCGCAGCGTCATGCCCGCGTTCTGGGCCAGCGCGGTCGTCGGATAGCGGCAGACGACCCACGGCGTCTCGAGCGCCATCCGCTTCTGGACGAATGGAGCATTGAGGCGCGCCAGGGCGGCTCGACGCTCGAGGGGCGTGTCGCTTCCGTCGACCGCGTTCTCGGGCGCGCCGATCCCGAGCCAGGCATCTGCCTCGTCGTCGATGAACTGCTCGATCGACGGCAGCTCCTCGAGCAGCTCGTCCGGCGCCTCCTCGGCCCAGAGGTGCTGGAACGGACGGCGCTCGTAGAGGGTGCTCAACCGGACGAGCGGGTACGCGCCGCGGCGGCCGATCGCCCGCACCAGCTCCTCGACGAGCGGGCGCGCCGCGATCGTGGAGACGACCTCGACCTGCCAGCGAGGCTGCACGTCGAGGCAACGCTCGATCAGCAGCCTGGCGTACTCCTGAACGCGCGAGTCAACCAAACGGGGTCAGACCCCTTGCTATACTCGCACTTAGATTTTGTTCAAACACAGACTCAAGGAGCATTAGATGGCGAAAACGATTGGAATCGACCTCGGCACGACCAACTCTTGCATGGCCGTGCTCGAGGGCGGAGAGCCTAGTGTCATTCCGAACGCCGAGGGCGGCCGCACGACGCCGTCCGTCGTCGCGTTCACGAAGGACGGCCAGCGTCTCGTCGGCCCGCCGGCGAAGCGCCAGCAGGTCACGAATCCACAGAACACGATCTTCTCGATCAAGCGGTTCATGGGCCGCAAGTACGACGAGGTCTCCGAGGAGATGAAGATCGTCCCCTACGAGGTCGTGAAGGGCCCGAACAGCGACGTACGGGTCAAGGCCGAGGGCAAGGAATACGCGCCGCCGGAGATCTCGGCGATGATCCTGCAGAAGCTGAAGGCCGACGCCGAGGCCTATCTCGGCGAGCCGGTCGCGGACGCGGTCGTCACCGTTCCGGCCTACTTCAACAACGCGCAGCGCGAGGCGACGAAGGACGCCGGCAAGATCGCCGGCCTGAACGTCGTCCGCATCATCAACGAGCCGACGGCGGCCTCGCTCGCCTACGGTCTCGACAAGGAGGCCGACCAGACGATCCTCGTCTGGGACCTCGGCGGCGGCACCTTCGACGTCTCGATCCTCGAGCTCGGCGAAGGCGTCTTCGAGGTGAAGGCGACGAACGGCGACAACCACCTCGGCGGCGACAACTTCGACAAGGCGATCGTCGACTGGATGGTCGCCGAGTTCAAGAAGGACCACGGCATCGACCTGGCGGCCGACAAGATGGCGCTTCAGCGCCTCTACGAGGCCGCCGAGAAGGCGAAGATCGAGCTCTCGTCCACGATGACGACGCAGATCAACCTGCCGTTCATCACGGCGACCCAGGAGGGCCCGAAGCACCTCGACCTCCAGCTCACGCGCGCGAAGCTCAACGAGCTGACTGCCGACCTGCTCCAGAGGACGATCGAGCCCACGAAGAAGGCGCTCGCCGATGCCGGGCTCGAGCCCAAGGACATCGATCACGTCGTCCTGGTCGGGGGCATGACCCGCATGCCCGCCGTCGTCGACGAGGTCAAGCAGCTGATCGGCAAGGAGCCCCACAAGGGCGTGAACCCGGACGAGGTCGTCGCCGTCGGTGCGGCTATCCAGGGCGGTGTCCTCAAGGGCGAGGTCAAGGACGTTCTCCTGCTGGACGTGACTCCGCTCTCCCTCGGGATCAAGACGAAGGGCGATGTCTTCACGAGGCTGATCGAGCGCAACACGACCATCCCGACGAAGAAGTCCGAGGTCTTCACGACCGCCGACGACAACCAGCCCGAGGTCGAGATCCACGTCGGCCAGGGCGAGTCGGAGATGATGGCCTACAACAAGACGCTCGGCCGATTCAACCTCACCGGGATCCCACCGGCACCGCGCGGCATGCCGCAGGTCGAGGTCACGTTCGACATCGACGCGAACGGGATCCTTCACGTGTCCGCGAAGGACCTCGGCACCGGCAACGAGCAGCAGATCCGCATCGAGGGCGGCTCCGGCCTCGAGGAGGAAGAGGTGGAGCAGCTCATCCGCGAGGCCGAGGCGCACGCCGACGAGGCACGCAAGCTCCATGAGCTTGCCGACGCGCGCAACCTCGCCGAGCAGCTCGCCTACCAGACCGAGCGCACGCTCAAGGAGCACCGTGACAAGCTCGACGAGTCCGAGGCCTCGACGATCGAGGGCCGGATCATGGAGCTGAAGGGCGTGCTCGAGAGCTCGAACGTAAACGAGATCAAGCAGAAGACCGAGGCGCTTCAGGAGGCCTCGCAGAAGCTGGCCGAGGCCGTCTACGCCCAGGCGACCGCCGCTCAGGCGGGGGCTCAGACGGATGGGAACGGCGCCGCCGCTTCTGACGACGAGGTCGTCGAGGAGGCCGACTACGAGGTCATCGACGAAGAGGAAGCGAAGAAGGCGTAATGGCTGCTGAAGAGGTGGAGAACACCGACCAGACAGAGGAGCAGGCCGAAGTCATCGAGCTGGAGGCGCTCCGCGCCGAGAACGAGGAGCTGATCGACACGCTCCAGCGCGTCAAGGCTGAGTTCGACAACTACCGCAAGCGCGCTGCGCGCGACCAGGAGAGCCTGGTCGCGCGGGCCGGCGAGCGGATCGTCAAAGAGCTCTTGCCGGTGCTCGATGATCTGGAAAGGGCGCTCGAGGCGGTTGAGAGCCACGAGGAGGCGAAGCTCGAGGAGGGCGTCAAGCTCGTCCATCGCCAGCTCGAGCAGCTACTCGAGCGAGAGGGGTTGGCCCCGGTAGCGACGGACGGGAGGTTCGACCCGAACGTGCACGAAGC
>DASWDJ010000075.1:0-3196 GCA_036395295.1 Gaiellaceae bacterium
GAGGTCGAGCAGGGCGATATTCGGGAAAGCCTTGACGCCGTAGACGATGAGAGCTTCCGGCGCCGAGGACCGGTAGGCACGGACGGCGTCGAGCAGCGTGCGCTCGCAGTAGACGATCAGAGGCGTGCCGAACTCGTCCGCCAGGGCGGAAGCCTGGACGCCTCCGATCGCCAGCTCACCCTCCGTGACGGCAGCAGTTACGGGAAAGAGCTCGAGCATCGCGGCGCTCGAACTCTAGGCGCGGAGCGTGACCTCGAGGGCCGTGCCCTGGCCGGGAGTGGAGCGCAGGGAGAAGGCCCCACCGATCGTCGCCGCGCGCTGCCGCAGGTTCTTGATCCCCTGCCCCGCCGGATCCGTGTCGCCGTTGAAACCGACGCCCTCGTCGCGGACGACGACGAAGCGCTCGGAGCCGCGCCGGCCGATGTTGACCTCCGCCCGGTGCGCGCCCGCGTGCTGGCGGACGTTGGCGAGGCCTTCCTGGACGATCCGGAAGACCTCGATCTGCTCGTCGGGGGCCAGCGCGAGGCCTGGGTCGACCTCGAGCTCGACCTCGAGCGCGCCGTCGGCGGTGAGGATGTCGACGTACCGCCGCAACGCGGCATCGAACGGCGCATTGCCGCTCGCGGACGAGAGCGCGAGGATCGCAAACCGGGCCTCCTGTTGAGCAGCTGCGGCAGCCTCCCTGATCTGCTTCACGCTCCCTTCCGGCGCGGTGCCGGCTTCGAGCATGCTCGCGTGCGCGGAGATCGTGAACAAGTACTGGGCGAGACCGTCGTGGATCTCCCGCGCGACGCGTGCTCGCTCCTCCGCGACTGCGCGCCCGAACTCCGCGAAGCGGAACGCGCGCCACACGCCGGCCATCAGCACGCCGTAGGACATGAGCCGCAAGAAGTCGCCCTGCGAGACGAACGAGCTCGAGACCGCCGGCGTGAACACGTAGTGCAGCTCGGCGAAGAGGGCGAGCGTCGCAGCTAGGCCCAGCCAGCGGTAAAGGTCGTCTCCATAGGCCCGGAAGCGAAGCCCGAAACCGACGAGCGCGACCAGGCTGAGGAAGGCCTGGAGCGCGAGCGTGAAGATGAGGAGCAGCGGCTGGTCGTCGCCGCTGTGGAGCTCCGGGAGGCCGCTCGAGAGCGAGCGGACGAGCAGCCACAGGGCGAGCTCGAGAGAGAGGAGCGTGATGATCGACCAGCGGAGCGCTCGCTGCCGGCCGAGTACCCGGCCGTGTGCGAAAGGAGCTGCGGCGATGAGCCCCGTTGCGAGCAGCTTTCCGCCGATCCCGGCCCAGGCCTCGTGCTTACCCACGGTGCCGCCTCCGAAGACCGGGGCGATGGAGAACGCGAAGGTCGAGACGGCGGCCAGGAAGAAACCACCGCAGAGCAGGAAGTCCAGTCGCCGCCCCTCGACGGTGAAACGGACGCCGGCGAGCACCGCGACGATTGCTGCCGCGAGCGTGACGCCCGTGTCGAGCACGAGCCGCAGTTGGGGCGCCGCGTAGGTATCCCGGAGTGACGGGTACACGACGAAGAGGGCGAGGCCAGCCCCGAGGAGGCCGAGCAGGAGCACCTCGCCCCACAGCCAGGTCTGGTACGCGTCTTTGTGGTCTCGCCGCATAGCCCTCATTAATCGGCAGAACCGGCGCGGCCGCTTAACTAAGCCTCTAGGTCGCAGTAGCCTTCAACCCTCGAGCCGACTTCGCCGATAAGCGAGGGATGGCGACACGAATCCTCATCGTCGACGACCATCCGCTGACTCGGGATGCCTTGGCGGCCCTACTCGGCCAGAACGGCTTCCGCGTCGTCGGCCAGGCCGCCGACGGGAACGAGGCCATCGAATCAGCTCGTGAGCTCCAGCCCGACCTCGTGCTGCTCGATCTCTCGATGCCCGATCTCGACGGGCTCGCCGCCCTTCCGCGGCTGCGCGCGGCTGCTCCAGACTGTGAAGTCGTCGTCCTCACCGCCTCGGGGACCGAGGAGAACTTGCTCGCCGCGATTCGCGCGGGTGCCGCCGGCTACCTGCTGAAGACGGAGCCGCCCGAGCGCATCGTCGAGTTCCTGAACGGCGTCGCCGAGGGGGAGGCTGCTCTCTCGGGTGCGATCGCGAGGCGTCTGCTGGAGCAGGTGCGCGGAGGGACGATCGACCGAGGCGTGCCCGACTCCGTCGCGCAGGCGCTCTCCGCCCGCGAGGTCGAGGTGCTGCTTCTGCTCGACGAGCATCTCGGCACCGACGACATCGCCAAACGGCTCTTCATCTCGGAGCACACGGTGCGCTCGCACGTGAAGAGCCTCCTGCGCAAGCTCCAGGTCTCCTCGCGGCGCGAAGCGCTGGAGGCTCTGGCGCAGGCACGTGCTGCCTGAACTTCACCCGATGTGAGGGATGCTCAATCACCGGGCGCGGGGGAGGCCGGGAGGATGCGCGAACCGCACCGAAGGCCAATACTTCGACTATCGAAGCTCCTCTCTTTCCTTCGTGCGAGGAGTCCGGTGGCTCTCTCTCCTTGACCGGCCCCTAGCGGGCCGGTCTTCGTTTTGGCGCCGACTGGACTCTCAGCACGACCCGATAAGACGGGTGGGCCGGTCTTAGTTTTGGAAGCCTTCTAAGGCAGCGCTCACGAGCCGGGGAAGCGTGCTGAGGTTGTAGCCGCCTTCGAGAACGGCGCCGACGCGCGGGCCGAGCGCCGCGCTGCGACGCGCGAGCTCCCGGAATCCGTCCTCGGTGACACGCATCCCTGCGAGCGGGTCGTCGCGGTGGGCGTCGAACCCCGCGGAGACGACCACGAGCTCCGGCTCGAACTCGCGCACCGCGGGCTCGACGACGTGCTCGAACGCCCGTAGGTAGTCCTCGTCGCCTGAGCCCTCCGAGAGCGGCACGTTCAGCGTCGTCTCAGCCTGGTCGGCTGGGCCTCCCGTGCCGGGGTAGAAGGGCCACTGGTGAAGCGAGACGAAGAGAACCGAGTCGTCGCCGGCGAAGATCGCCTCCGTGCCGTTGCCATGGTGGACGTCCCAATCGACAATCGCGACGCGCTCGACACCGAGAGCGTCCTGCGCGTGCCGAGCGCCGATCGCCACGTTGTTGAAGAGGCAGAAGCCCATCGCGGCGTCAGGCAGCGCGTGATGACCGGGAGGCCTGACGAGCGCAAAGCCACCCTGCTCGATCGCTGCGATCGCCACTCCCGCGGCGAGCAGCGCCGCCTCGAAGC
>DASWDJ010000076.1:0-3139 GCA_036395295.1 Gaiellaceae bacterium
TACGTCAAGCGGACTGGAAGTGGTTCCAGCCTCCGAGCTCGACCGGTGAGCCCTCGTGCCAGAGGACCACTCCTCCACCGACCTCGCAACGCCCGATCTCCGTGAAGCGGCCCGGGTCCCCGACCGCGGCGAGCAGCTCGAAGTCCTCGCCGAAACCGAGATCCTCGAGCTGGGCGTCCTTCGCGAGAGGGACGCGACCGAGATCGATCACGCAGCGGACACCCGAGCGGCCCGCGATGTGCCCGGCGTCGACCGCGAGGCCGTCGGAGATGTCGAGCAAAGCGTGAGCATGACCAGCGAGCTCTCGCCCTTCGGCCAGGCGAAGCGGCGGGCGCGCGAGGCGATTGTTTCGGAAAGCTGCGCCGGCAGCCCCGAGCGGGCCTGTGACGACAAGCAGGTCTCCAGGCCGGGCTCCGCTCCGACCGGGAACGCGCTCCGACCTTCCGAGCGCGGCCACGCTCAGCATTACCCGTTCCGCCCGGCTCGTGTCGCCGCCGGCGACCGGCACACCGGGCTCGTTCAGCCCCTCATAGAGGGCAAGCACGTCGTCGAGCTCGGTCTCGACCGGCAACCCGATCGTGACGAGGAGCGCCTCCGGCTCGGCACCGGAAGCGGCGAGATCGCTGAGGTTGACGGCCGCAGCGCGAAAGCCGAGCTCGTGCCAGCTCAACCAGTCGAGCCTGAAGTGGACGCCCTCGATGAGCGCATCCTGGGTGACGACCAGGCCGGCCTCGAGCTGCGCCGCGTCGTTCTCGATCTGGCTGGCGAGACCACGCCGTTCGAGCTCAGCCAGCAGGCCGAGCTCACCGAGCTGCGAGAGCCTCATGGATCGCCTTCGCGTCGCGGGCAGCTCGAACGACGGCGACGCCTGCGGCTCCCGCCGCTACGCATTCCGCCGCGTTTGTCGCGTCGATGCCTCCGATTGCAATTACGGGTATCGACACGGCCTGGCAGATCAGCGCGAGCCCCTCGAGGCCAATTGCAGGATCAGCGTCCGGCTTCGAGGGCGTGGCCCAGACCGGCCCGGCGCCGATGTACGTCGCGCCCAGCACCTCTCCGGCTCGTGCCGCGTCAACGGTCGCCGCCGAGCTTCCGAGCAGGAGGCCCGCCTCGAGCGCCCGCTCGGCGCCGGGATCGTCCCTGCCCAGGTGCACTCCGTCAGCATTCAGCTCGATCGCCGCGTCGACGTCGTCGTTGACGATGAACGTCGCGGGCAGGTCGCCGAAGGGCCGGCCTCGCTGGACCACCTCGGCGGTCGGGGCGCCCTTCAGCCGGAGCTGGACGACCGTCGCGCCTCCCTCGACCGCCTTGCGCGCGGTCTCGAAGTCGCTGACGATCGCGTGCAGCCTCACTCGCCGACCTTCGCCCGCGAGTCGATCGTGGCCGGATCGAGGTTGTAGAGCGCGTCGTAGAGCCCGGCGTGGAACGTGCCCGGGCCCTCCGCATCTCGGGCGGCATCCTCGCCCGCGACGCCGAACGCAACGAGTGCCTCCGCCGCCGCCTCGAGCGGCCGGTCTCGAGCAACAGCGACGAAGCTGCCGGTGATCGACGTCGCCATGCAGCCCGTCCCGCTCACCGCGCCCAGGAGCTCGTGGCCGTTACGGATCGTGAGCACGTGCTCGCCGTCGGAGACGTGGTCGACGGGCCCCGTGACCGCAGCGACGCAACCGAGCGCGACCGCCGCCGCCGTCGCCAGCTCGGCGCCTGAGTCGCTTGCCCCGATCGACTCGACGCCGCGGATCTCGGCTTCACGGCCGGCCAGCGTCGCCAGCTCGGCTGCGTTCCCGCGCACGATCGCGATGTCAGCGTCGTCCAGGATGCGCTTCGCCGTCGCGGTGCGGAAACGCGTCGCCCCCGCCCCCACCGGATCGAGCACGACCGGCACGCCGGCCGCGTTGGCGGCCTTCGCCGCGAGCAGCATGGCCTCGATCCAGGGCTGGGAGAGCGTCCCGATGTTGAGCACGAGCGCACCCGCGACGGAGGCCATCTCCTCGACCTCCTCTTTCGCGTGCGCCATCACGGGCAGAGCCCCGAGCGCGAGCGTCGCGTTCGCGGTCTCGTTCATGACGACGTAGTTCGTGATCTGGTGGACAAGCGGCTTGCGCTCGCGCAGAGCCCGGAGATCCTCGCCTGTTCTCACACGCGGCTCTTGATCCCGAGCACGTCGACGGGCCCTTCGCCGGCGCCGATCTCGGCGAGCCCGTTCCGCACCGCTTCCGAGGCAGCCTGCGCCGCTCCGCGCGCTGCATCCTCGAGGGTCTCGCCGCGGGCGAGCAGGGCGGCCAGCGTGGCCGAATGCGTGCACCCCGCACCGTGCGTGGCCGCAACCTCATGGCGGTCGACGGGGATCTCGATGTGTTCGCGACCGTCGTAGAGGTGGTCGACGGCCTCTTCGCCGTGCCCGCCGGTGACGACCACCGCCGGAGCCCCGAGCTCGTGGATTCGCTCGGCGAGCTCCCGCCGGCTGCCGCCGCCGCCGGCAAGCGCCTCGGCCTCGAGCAGGTTCGGCGTCACGACTGTCGCGAGCGGAAAGAGCCTGGTCACCAGAGTCTCGACAGCGTCGTCCTCGAGCAGCTTCGCGCCCGAGCTCGCCACCATCACCGGGTCGACCACGAGCGGTACGCGGTGATCGGCGAGGAAATCAGCCACGGTCTCGATGAGCACGCGCGAGAAGAGCATCCCGGTCTTGGCCGCATCGACGCCGATGTCCTCGAAGACAGCCTCGAGCTGTGCCTGGACGAACCCGGGCGGCAGCTCCTGGACGGCCGACACCCCGAGCGTGTTCTGCGCGGTGAGCGCCACGATCGCGCTCGAGCCATGGCAGCCAGCCGCCGCAAACGCCTTCAGGTCGGCCTGAACTCCAGCGCCTCCGCCGGAATCCGACCCGGCAATCGTCAGACATCGAGCTATGGCCATTCTCTCCCTTCGCCGGCATGACCCGGATCAGGTTCTGCGGGTTTCAGCACGGGAGAACCCGTGGTTCCCCCCGTGGGCCCCCTCCTTCACACCTGCCGCGTGCAATCGCAATCGGGCTCCCGCCGGGCCCAGCCCGGCTCCGCCCTTGGAGCGCTCCTGCTCGGTCCTTCTCCTGTCCATCCAACTCCCTTCGCCGGCATGACCCGGATCAGGTTCTGCGGGT
>DASWDJ010000077.1:0-9277 GCA_036395295.1 Gaiellaceae bacterium
GCCACGAGCCCGAACAAGATCCAGGAGAGGACGCCCATCTACCTGCAGCCCGATCCGAACGTAGACCCCGGCAAGGGTGGCTGCGGTGCCGAGTGCCCGAGGAAGGCCGCGATCGTGCGCAGCCGCTCCTCGTCCGGTAGCAGGTAGCCGCCGCCGAATCCGGACGTCGTCCCGCCGACGCGGCAGTGCTCCTCGTGCCCCGTCTTCTTCTTGACGAGCGCAAGCTGAGTCAGTTCGCCGGCAGAGAGATCGGTCGTCAGAGGCCGCATGATGTCGTCGCCGATGAAGGGCAGCTTGAAGAGCACCCCCGGGCTCGTCAACCGCGAGAGCAGCGCCTGGATCACGTCCTGCTGGTGTTGGGCGCGGGTGATGTCGCTGTAGCTCGGATCGAGCTTGTTCTCGCGGATCCGCGAGTAGATCCGCGCCCGATGGCCGTCCATGTGCTGCTTGCCCTTCGCGAAGCGCCAGCCCTGCCAGCGGTCGCAGCGGGCCTGGGTCGCGTAGGGGCAATCGAACTTGTTGGAGAGGATCGGCTTCGGCACGTCGATCGTCACCCCGCCCACCTTGTCGATCACCTTGGTGAAGGCCTCGAAGTCGACGACGACGACGTGGTTCACCTCGACTCCGGTGAACTCGCGCACGGTCCGGATCGCGAGCGAGGCGCCGCCGATCTGGAACGCCGAGTTGATCTTGTCGAAGCCGTGGCCGGGGACGTTCACGCGCAGGTCCCGCGGCAGCGAGAGGTAGTTGAGGCGGCCCTTCCCGGGATCGGTGCGCAGCAGCATCATCGAATCGGAGCGCTGGAAGCCGCTGCGCTCCCTGATCCTCGAGGAGTGATCCGTCCCGAGCAGCAGGATCACACTCGGGTGGGAGAGCATGAGCCCGCTCTGGGGCACGAGCGCCGCCTTGGCGGAGCGTGAGAGGCGCTTGTTCGCGTCCTTGGCGCCGCTGCGCAGCGCCAGATAGCTGGCGAGGATCCAGACGAAGCGGAGAACGAAGAGGACGACGACGCCGATGAGCACGCGGCGACGCCAGTTCGGCGGGCCCTTCGTGCGCGGCGCCTTCGGGCCGGGACCCTTGAAGCGGATCGGCTTGCGGCCGTCGCGCGGCGCGGCGCGCTCCGGCGCCGGCAGCGTCGGCACGCGGCCCTTCACGCGCCCGCCTCGGTAGACGCGGTAGGGCTTTTCTCCCTGGGCCATTCGGCGGCGTATGGTAGCCGGGTGGCGGGCCAGCGCACCATCGGTGTCGACGTCGGCGGGACGAAGATCGCGGCCGGCGTCGTCGACAGTGAGGGGCGGATCGAGCGGCGCGTCGAGCGCCCGACGCCGCTCGGATCGCAAGACGAGCTGCTTGCGGAGCTCGACGCACTCGTCGAGGAGGTGCTGGCAGACGACGTCGCCGCGCTCGGCTTCGGGGTCCCGTCCACGGTCGATCAGCGTTCAGGCCGCGTCGTCTCTTCGGTGCACGTCCCGCTCGTCGACCTCGACTTCCGCACGCGGATGAGCGAGCGCTTCTCGCTCCCCGTGGCGATCGACAACGATGGGAACGCGGCGACGATCGCCGAGTGGAGGATCGGGGCCGGCCGGGGCGCGCGCCACCTGGTCATGCTCACGCTCGGAACGGGCATTGGGGGCGGGCTCATCCTCGACGGGAAGCCCTATCGCGGCTCCGTCGGCGCCGGCGCCGAGCTCGGGCACATCGTCCTCCAGTACGGCGGTGAGCCCTGCCGCGGCGCCTGTACCGGGCATGGCCATTTCGAGCAGTACGGATCCGGCTGGGCAGCGGATCGCGCCGCGGCGGAAATCCTCGGGGCGGGCTCGCATGCGCGAGACCTCGTCGCGGCGGCGCGTGACGGAAACGACGCCGCGCTCGAGGCAATGCGCGAGATCGGGCGACGGCTCGGGGCGGGAATCGGCAGCCTGGTCAACATCTTCAACCCGGAGCTCGTCGTGCTCGGAGGCGGCTTCTCGAGCGCGCTCGACCTCATGCTCGAGCCCACCCGGGAGGTCATGGCGCAGGAAGCGCTCCCTCCGGGCCGCGACCTCGTCCGCATCGTCCCGGCCGAGCTCGGGGGCGAAGCGGGACTCGTCGGGGCCGGGTTCGTCGCCTTCGAGGCCCTCGAGTCGTAGTGCCGCTCTCGATCTGCGCGACTCCCATCGGCAATCTGGAGGACGTCACTCTCCGCGTCCTGCGCGAGCTCGCCGAGGCCGAGCTCGTGCTCTGCGAGGACACCCGGCGGACCCGGATCCTGCTCGAGCGGCACGGGATCAAAGCCCGCCTCAAGAGCTACCACGAGCACAATGAGGCCGAGCGGACGGCTGAGGTTCTCCCGCGGCTCGAGTCCGGTGAGCGGGTCGCGCTGACGAGCGATGCCGGTCTACCGGGGGTCAGCGATCCCGGCGCCCGCCTGATCTCGGCGGCGCTCGAGGCGGGTCTGCCGGTGACGGTCCTGCCTGGCGCGTCGGCGGTCGAAACGGCTTTGGTCGCGAGCGGGCTCGTCACCGAGCGCTACCAGTTCGTCGGATACCTGCCGCGGGGAGCGCGGGCGCTGGAGGCGCTCTGGGCCGAGCTGGAACGCTGGCCGCACGCCGTCGTCGCGTTCGAGTCGCCGCGCCGCCTGCCCCTAAGCCTCGCCTCGCTGGCCGAGGCGCTGCCCGAGCGGCCGGTCGCCGTCTGCCGCGAGCTCACGAAACGGTTCGAGCAGGTCATCAGGGGAACTGCCTCCGAGGTGGCGGCGCAGGTGGCCGAGCCTCCGAAAGGCGAGATCACGCTCGTCCTCGGCGCGTTCGAAGCCGAGGCCGGCGGCGAGGAGGACGCTCTGGCCGCCGTCGCCGACCTCGTGGCAGCCGGAGCGGGGCGCAGGCAGGCCGCCGACGTCGTCGCACGGCTGACCGGTCAGTCTCGGAACCAGCTCTACCAGGCCTCGCTGTAATCAGATTTGACAACAGCCACCCGGCTCGGTACTCTGCCCGCGCGTGGTTTTCAGATTAGGCAACAACATCGCGGTCGTTCTCTTTGCCGCGCTGGCTCTCGTGCCGAGCGCGTCCGGATGGAGCTGGCCGGTCGACGGCCCCGTGCTCCGGCCCTTCGTCTCCGGTGACGACCCGTACGGAAGCGGGCAGCACCGCGGAATCGACATCGGCGCGCCTTCGGGCGCTGAGGTGCGCGCTCCGGTGACCGGGATCGTCGCGTTCGCCGGCCAGGTTCCCCGTGCAGGCCGCTGCCTGACGATCCGTACCGAGGACGGCTACTCGGTCACCCTGGTCCACCTGGGGTCGATCGCCGTTCGAGTTGGGACCGCTGTCGCAGAGGGCGAAGTCGTCGGCACGATCGGGCCGAGCGGCGAGCCCGAAGGCCCCGAGCCCTACGTCCACCTCGGCGTGCGCCTGACCGCCGACCCGAACGGCTACATCGACCCGCAGTTGCTGCTCCCCGCGCGGCAGCAGGAGGCTCCCGCGCGACCCGCAGAGCGACCGCCCGCCGCGCAGCCCGCTGCTTCTGCTGTTGTGCCGGCTCCCGCGCCTCCGCAGCGGGCGGTCGGTCCACCCCCGACGACGTCACGCGCTCGCGTTGTCGCCCGCCCACGCACGCGCTCGAGCCGCGCCGCCGAGCCAGAGCCACACGCGAGGTCACGGCCTGCTGGCACCGAGCGGGTCGTGGCGAAGGCGCGTCCCTCGCGCGACGCGCGACACCTGCCGCCCCCGAGCTCGAGCGACTCGAGCGTGCCGGCCGGTGAGGCGGCGAGTCGGGCTGTCGAGCCGTCGCCCTCGGGACCCGTCCGCGCCCGGGTCTTACCTCGCGGCGGCGAGGCGATCGGATCTTCTGCGGAGGTGCGTAGGACCGTCCTTGGCCCGGCTGCTCGCCACCACCCGAAGCGGGCTCTTCTCTTCGTCCTCGGCCTAGTCGGGCTCGTCCTGATCGCCGTCGGTGCGGCTTGGCACTCCATGGCTCTCGGATCGCCGGGGCCGCAGGCGGTTGCCCGGCAGCCCCTTCGTAAGATGTCGGACAGTCAACCGGGGCCGGAGGAACACCTCGCCGAACCGTCCACAACAGAGAATCCTGATCGCACCCGCCTGGCCCTACGCGGCCGGTCCGCGGCACCTGGGCCATGTGGCGGGCTTCGGCGTGCCCTCGGACATCACGGCCCGCTATCACCGCCTGCGCGGCGATCAGGTGCTGATGGTCAGCGGCACCGACGAGCACGGCACGCCGGCCATGGTCGCGGCCCATCGCGAAGGTTTGTCGCCGCGTGAGGCGGTCGACCGCTACAGCCGGAAGATTCGTGAGGACCTCAGAAAGCTCGGGCTGTCGTATGACCTCTTCACCCGCACGACGACACGCAACCACTACCGGGTCGTCCAGGACTTGTTCAAGACCGTCTACGAGAACGGCTACATCATCGAGCAGACGACGTTGGGGGCGTTCTCCGCCACGACCGGCAACACGCTACCCGACCGCTATATCGAGGGGACCTGTCCGATCTGCGGGTTCGAATCGGCACGCGGGGATCAGTGCGACAACTGCGGCAACCAGCTCGACCCGATCGACCTGATCAACCCGCGGTCGAAGATCGACGGGACGCCGCCGGTCTTCAAGGAGACCAAACACCTATTCCTCAATCTGCCGGCATTTGCCGAGCGGTTGAAGGAATGGATCGAGCAGCAGCGGCAGTGGCGGCCGAACGTCCGCAACTTTTCGCTCGGCCTGCTCGAAGACCTGAAACCCCGGCCGATCACCCGCGACCTCGATTGGGGAGTCCCGATCCCGGTGCCGCCCGAGTACGCCGCGCGAGAGGACAAGCGGATCTACGTCTGGTTCGAAGCCGTGATCGGCTATCTCTCGGCAGCGGTCGAGTGGGCCTCGAACCGTGGGACCCCGGACGCGTGGCGCGACTGGTGGCAGAACCCGGAGGCTCGCCACTCCTACTTCATGGGCAAGGACAACATCGTCTTCCACAGCATCATCTGGCCGAGCATCCTGCTCGGCTACGGGGAAGGCGGCGAGATCGGCGCCGGCAAGGGGCCGCTCGGGTTGCCGACGGACATCGTCGCGAGCGAGTTCCTGACCATGGAGGGGAAGCAGCTCAGCGTCAGCAGGGGCGTGGCGATCGAACTCGGTGACTTCCTCAGCCGCTACGACCCGGATCCGCTCCGCTACTTCCTCACCGCCGCGGGCCCGGAGACGCAGGACACGGACTTCACATGGTCGGAGTTCGTTCGCCGGAACAATGACGAGCTCGTCGCCAACTGGGGCAACCTCGTCAACAGGACGCTGACGTCGGTCCAGCGCAGCTTCGGAGCGGTTCCCGAGCCCGGGAACCTCGAGGAGGCCGACCGCCGCTTGCTCGAAGAGATCGAGTCGGGATTCCACACGGTCGGCGCGGCGATCGAGGCCGCGCGTTTCAAGGCTGCGCTCGGCGAGGCGATGCGGCTTGCGTCGCTCGTCAACCAGTACACGAGCGACCAGGCGCCGTGGGCGTTGATCGAGACCGACCGCGAGCGGGCAGGCACCGTTCTCTACGTCAGCCTGCGGGCGATCGACAGTCTGAAGACCATGTTCACACCGTTCCTCCCGTTCTCGTCCCAGGTGCTGCACGAGCTGCTCGGCTACGAGGGGACGATCGCGGGGGCGCTCGAGCTCCGCGAGGTCGGCGAGGAGGGCGACGAGCACGAGGTGCTGACCGGCGACTACGAGAGCTGGGAGGGAAGCTGGGCACCGAGTGAGTTGCCTCCGGGCCGCGAGCTTCCAAAGCCTAGACCGCTCTTCAAGAAGCTCGACGCCGAGCAAGTCGTACCGGAAGAGCTCGAACGGATGCGGCGACGGGCTGCCGGCGACGAGCTTGCCGGCGCCGCGGCGTGATTGACACGCACGCGCACCTCGACGCGTGCGCGGATCGCCCTTCAGCTCTCATCCGCCGTTCCCGCTCGGCTGGAGTCGACCGGATCATCACGGTCGGCACAGGCATCGAGTCGTGCCGCGCGGCGCTCGAGCTCGCGGAGCTGCACGAGGAGGTGTTCGCCGCGCTCGGCATCGACCCGCACCAAGCCGGCGACGCTGAGGCCTCCCGCGTCGGTGAGCTGCGTGAGCTCCTCGAGCACGAGCGAGCGGTCGCGGTCGGCGAAACGGGGCTCGACTACTTCCGCGACCGGGCTCCTCGGGAGCGACAGCGGCGGCTCTTCGCTGCACAGCTCGAGCTCGCCGCGGAGCTCGGCAAGCCGGTCGTGATCCACACGCGCGAGGCCGACAAGGACACGGCCGAGGCGCTCGCCGGGTTCGACGGCACCGTCGTCATGCACTGCTTCTCGTCGCCCGGCCTGCTCGCGACGGTCGTCGAGCGCGGCTACTACATCTCGTTCGCCGGCAACATCACGTACCCGAAGGCCGGCGACCTCCGCGCCGCCGCCGCGCAAGTGCCGGTCGAGCAGGTCCTGGCCGAGACCGACAGCCCTTACCTCGCCCCGCAGGCTCGACGCGGTCGCCCGAACGAGCCGGCGAACGTCGCGCTGACGATCGCGGCTCTCGCCGAGGCTCGCCGCGAAGACGCGGCCGAGCTCGGCGCCCGGATCGACGCGAACGCCGACGCCGCCTTCTCGCTCGCGTGACGCTGCCGGTCTCCCCGAAACGCGAGCTCGGCCAGCACTTCCTCGTCGACGAGAACATCCTCGGCGTCATCGGCCGTCTGGCGGAGCTCGACCCAGCCGACGTCGTGCTCGAGGTCGGACCGGGCCTGGGCGTCCTCACAGCCTACCTGGCTGATCGCGTCGCGCGCGTCCATGCGATCGAGCTCGATCGCGCGCTCGAACTGCACCTCGCCGAGCGGCTGGCCGGTCGGGCCAACGTCGAGCTGCGCTTCGGCGACGCACTGCGTCTCGATCTCGCCGGCCTCGAACCGCCGCCGGCCAAGCTCGTCGCCAACCTGCCGTACAACATCGCGACACCGCTGATCGTCGAGAGCCTCGAGGGGTTGCCGAGCGTCCAGCAATGGACGGTGATGATTCAACGCGAGGTCGCCGACCGGCTCTTCGCGTCGCCGAGCACGAAGGCATACGGCGCCGTCTCCGTCCTCGTTCAGCTCGTCACCGAGCGCACCGGCTTCCATCCGGTCTCGCGCACGGTGTTCCGGCCTCCGCCCAACGTCGATTCGGCGCTCGTCGCCTTCCGGCGAACGGGCCTGCCCGCAGACTATCCAGCGGTCAAGCGCGTCGTCGAGGCGGCCTTCTCCCACCGCCGCAAGACGCTGCCCAACGCGCTCGAGCTCGCGGGGCTTGCAGATCGGCCGCGCGGGGCGGAAGCCCTAACCGCGATCGGGCGGCTGCCGGACACGCGAGCCGAGGCACTCGAGCCGCCCGAGTTCGTCGCCCTCGCGGAGGCGCTGCAATGAGGCGGAAGCCGGCGACGGCGAAGATCAATCTCGCGCTCGTCGTCGGCCCGCGCCGGGAGGACGGCAAGCATGAGGTGACGACAGTCCTGCAGCGGATCGATCTCGCCGACCGCATCTCGCTGGCGCCGGCTGCGCGACTCGAAATTCGGGGCTTTGCCGAGGACACGCTGGTGCGTGACGCGCTTCTCGCGCTCGCAACCGCTGCAGGTGTTGAGCCGACCTGGTCGGTTCGCATCGACAAGCGCATCCCGGTCGCCGCGGGGCTCGGTGGCGGCAGCTCCGATGCGGCGACCGCGCTGCGGCTGGCGAACGAGACGCTCACCGAGCCGCTCCCCGCGGAGCGCCTACACGCAATCGCCGCCGGGATCGGAGCCGACGTGCCCTTCTTTCTCGCGCAAGGGCCTCAACTGGGGCGCGGCGACGGCAGCGCATTGGCGCCCCTCGACCTTCCGCAGGACTACTGGGTGCTCATCGTGCTGCCGGCCGGGGCCCGTAAGCCCGCTACTGCGGCGGTCTACGACGCGTTCGACGGCGTGATCGGCTTCGAGGAGCGCCAGGCGGCGCTGCGCAGGGTCCTCGCGAAGGCCCGCCGCCCCTCCGACCTCGCGGAGCTGCCGCCCAACGATCTCGTCACCTCGCCGCTCGCCGACGAGCTGCGCGAGCTCGGAGCCTTCCGCGCAGACGTTTCCGGGGCGGGTCCGGCCGTCTACGGCCTGTTCGTGCGTCGGGAGCCGGCCGAGGCGGCCCGGCGCTCGGTTGCCTCGCGGGGCGACACCTGGCTCACCATCCCCACTTGGTACGGTTGAGCCATGCTCGAACAAGGCGGCCGAGAAGCGGTCCGGGTTGAAGCCGAACCGTTTCGACCGGTCGTTTCAGACGGACGCATGGGCGAGGCCCATGCGTCCTGAAGGCGGCACCGCAAGCGGTGCCTTGGTCGAGCACGGGACGAGCCGGACCGGGCGCTGGCTTCGTGCACACCGGCTTCGTATCGCTTTTTGGATCGCTCTCATCGAGGCAGTCCTACTCGTCGTCGGCGCCATCTCCCGACCGCTCGCGCTCGTCGTCGCCGTCGCGGTCATCGCGCTGTACTTCTGGCAGGGGAACCGAATTCGGTCGACCATGGTCCGCGAGGTCGCCTGGATCGCGGCCGTCTCACAGGCTCTCGTTGCGCTCGTGCCGGTGCTCCTGATCCTGGTGACCACGGTCGCCCTGATCGTGGTCGCAGCAATTGCGGTTGTCGCGCTGATCCTCCTGTTCTCCGACCGCCGCTAAGTCGGGCGCGTGGCACACTGAGGTCTGCAAAGCCCTGGGGCGTAGCCAAGTGCTGAGGCGTCGCTTGCGACGCCGACCAAGGAGGCCGGGCCGGCTTCGCCGGCGCGGCCGTTCACGCTGATGACAGCTCGTGGCAGACTCCAGATCTGAAAGCTCTGACTTTGGGGCGTAGCCAAGTGGTAAGGCAACGGGTTTTGGTCCCGTGATCCCAGGTTCGAATCCTGGCGCCCCAGCACGACCTCAGCGATGAGCCCATCGAATCCCGCAGCGGTCATCCTCGCCGCGGGCCTGGGCACCCGGATGCGCTCGGCGATTCCGAAGCATTTCCACCCGCTTCTCGGACGACGCATGGTCGACTGGGTTGTCGAGGCTGCCCGCGCGGTCGAGGCCGATCCGCTCGTCGTCGTGACCTCGCCCGACGGCACGAACGAGTTCGAGGGGATCGAGGTTGCGGTGCAGGCCAAGCCGCTCGGCACCGGCGACGCGCTCGCGGCTGCGCGTCCCGCGCTCGAGGAGGTCGAGGGCGATCTCTTCGTTCTGATCGGAGATGCGCCCGCCCTCAGCCCGCAGCTTCTGCGAGACCTGCTCGAGACGCACCGCCGCGAAGGTGCCGCGGCCACGGTC
>DASWDJ010000078.1:0-5388 GCA_036395295.1 Gaiellaceae bacterium
ACCGGCTCGATGATCGAGGTCAGGCTCTGAATGGCCGAATCGACCTCGTCCTCGTAGAAGTCGGCGATCTTGCCGAGCATCTTCTCGAGCTCTCCGGTCTCCTCGCCGATCTTGACCATGTGGCCGACCATCGGCGGGAAGATGGGGTTGTCGACGAGCGGCTGCGCGATCGACATTCCCTCGTGCACCCGCGCGCGAACGTCGGAAAGCGCCTCTTCGACGACCCAATTGCCGGCCGTCTGGCCCGTGATCTCGAGCGCTTTGATGATGTCCACGCCCGCGGCGACGAGCGTCGACAGCGTGCGCGAGAAGCGGGCGATCGTGACCTTGAGCACGACGCTGCCGATCTTCATCGGCACTCTCAGCTTGAACCGGTCCCAGACCTTGCGTCCTTGCTCCGTCTTCTTCGCGCGGCGGAAGCCGAAGATCACGCCGCCCAGGGCCGGGAAGACGAACATCCAGTTGCCTCGGAGGAAGTCCGACATGGTCACGACGTACTGGGTAAGCATCGGCAGCTCGCCGCCGAGGTCCTTGAAGATGTCGACGAAGATCGGGACGAGGAAGAGCAGCATCCCGATCAGGACGAGGGTCGCGAAGATCAGGACCATCGTCGGATAGATCATCGCGCCCTTCACGCGGCGTTTGATCTGCGTTTCCTTCTCGATCTGGAAGGCGACGCGGTCGAGCACCTGGTCGAGGATTCCTGCGGCCTCGCCGGCTTCGACCATCGCGATGTAGAGGCCGCTGAAGATCTTGGGGTGGCGGGACATCGCCTGCGAAAGCAGAAGCCCGCCCTCGACGTCGGCCCGGAGCTCGGAGATGACCGCGCCGAGGTACTTGTCGTCGGTCTGCTCCTCGAGGATGACGAGCGCCCCGACGACGGAGAGACCCGCGTCGATCATGGTCGCGAACTGGCGCGAAAAGATCTGGAGGGACTTGGGCTTGATCTTCTTGAAGACGGTGCGGACGCCCTCCTCGCCCTGCGCGGGGAGCTCGCTCAGCTGCTGAGCCAAGAGGCCGCGCATGCGCAGCTGCTCGCGTGCCGCATCGGGATCCGGGGCGTGGATCTCGCCTTGCAGCTCGAAGCCCTGCGCGTCGATCGCGCTGTATCCGAAAGCCGCCATGTCCTACCGGGGGAAAAGAGCTCTAGAAAGCACCGCAATTCCGTATCGGCAGAGGGATCGCGGCACTTGAGCAACCGCGGCACGCTGCCGATAGGAGAACCGTGCGCACGCTCCTTCGCCGAGAAGGCGGCTTCGGCTTGATCGAGCTGCTGATGGCCATGACGATGCTCAACATCGGGCTGCTGGCCGTGATCGCCGCGTTCTCCTCCGGGATCATCTCCCTCAATCGAGCCAGCCGGGTGACGACCGCCGCCGTCCTCGCCGACGGCCAGATGGAGCTCTACCGCGCGCTCACCTACGACGCGATCCGCCTGGAGGCCAGCTCGATCCCTCTGACTGCCCCGTATACGACTGACACTGCCTTCAACGCCTCGCAGGTGACAGGCGTCTGCCCGGGCACGCCCGACGAGTGCAACGCGAGCCGGCAGGCGACCGGTGCGGACCGCAAGGATTATCGCGTCGACACGTACATCGTCTCGGTCTCGCCGGCCGGCGGACGGGCGCTCAAGAAGGTCACCGTCGTCGTGCGCGACTGGAACAACCTGGCGCTCACGTACGCGCGCCAGGTCTCGACGTTCGACGTCTCGACGGGCAGTTAGCAGCCGAGCGCCGATCTCTCTGGCGCCAGGCACTGACAACCCTCGCCGCGGAGGCGGGCTTTGCTCGCCTCCGCTCATTTCCGCGGGACCCTAAAGAGAATCCGGAGAAGGTCGTTATGGCGCGCGCAGCGCGCCGGACTTTCTCCGGCTAACTAGCCGACGGAGACGAGAAGGAGGACGTAACGCGTGCCGTCGGCGGTGTTCATCAGCGTGACCTTCTTGCCCAGCAAGAGCTTCACCGTCGAGGTGCCCGTCGAGAGTGAGCCGCCGGCGATGCCGACCTTCGCGCTCGTCCTCTGGAGGGATACGAGGACGAACACCGGGTCTGCCGCCGGGAACGTCGCAGTCACGCTGACGTTTTGCGCCACTCCGTTGACGGAGATCCGGGCCGAAGCCCTTCCGGCCGGCTGCCTCGCAGCCGAGGGAGGCGGAGGCGGCGGAGGCGGCGGTGGGGTGGCCGCCGCCGCAGGCGCAGGTGCCGGTGCCGGCGCCGCAATCGGTGCGCCCGCCTGCTGTACGAAGGGATCCTTCGTCGCGAAGCGGTCGAATGAGAGCAGCTGTCCGGTCCCGGCCTGCGGCGCCGGATCGGAATCCGTGAGCGTGCCGGAGCCCGGGGCGGCCGCCGCCACGGGGGTCCCTGCCGCCGGAGTCACAGCAGCGGGCGTAACGGGAGCCGGCACCGCGGCGGCCGCAGACGCGGGCGGCTTCTTGTTCATTGTCTTCATGAGCGAAGGAACCTCGTACGCGAGGACGCCGAGGAGCAAGACGCCGAGGACGGCTGCGATGATTTTCTGGCGCTTGGCCTTCGCTTTCGCGTCGAACTTCTTCGCCATCACGGCACCTCCGCTCCGGCTGCGTTCCCGGCGGGCGGCGTGTCCAGCGACTGCGGTGCAGTGGTCGTCGGCGTCGTAGCCGTCGGCGCTGTGGTCGTCGCCGCCGTGGTCGTGGCAGGCGCGGCAGCCGGCGCCGCGACGGGAACGGAGTTGTCGCCGTAGACGAAGGCATGGAGCGTGAGGGCTGCCTTGATGCGTGGGAAGGACTTCGTGCTCTCGCTGAAGCCGATCGTGTCGACGACGAACAAGCGGCCCTGGGCATCCAGCCGGCCGGAACGAACCCGCACCAGGTTCCGCAGCCGGAACAGGAAGTCGGAGAGCTCGTAGTAGTTTCCGTCGACCTCGAGCGTGATGGGCATGCTCTGGTAGCCGGAGGCAACCGCCGGCGCCTGCGGCGTGACCGAGTCGAGCTCGATCCCGCTCTCGCGCGCGACGCGGCTGAGCTCGAGGAGCAGCCCGGCCATATCCACCTCGTCCGGCATCGCCTTCGTCAGGCGAAAGAGCTCGGCGACGCGGATCGGGGTTGCCGTGCTCGCCTGGGCGGCTTGAGCGCGGTACTGGTCGATCTGCGCTTGCGTCACCTCGACCTGATGCTTGAGCTTGGCGGAGCGCGCACTCTGCGGCGAGATGAGCAGGAAGTAGCCCGCCAGCGCGTAGGCGAGGAGCCCGGCTGCGATGCCGGCGACGATCGGGGCTGAGCCCGAGTTCCTCATCATGCGGCTCCTGCAGCCTTGACTGTCGCGTTGATCGAGAAGTCGATCACGGAATGGCCGGTCTCGCTGGTCGCCCTCGTGCTGCTCTGGAGCTGCACGCTCGAAAGGTGAGGCACGATCGCGAGCCGCGCGAGCAGCCGCGCAACCCCGTCGTGCGAATACGTCTTGCCGTTGATCGAAAACCCGGCCGGCGCTGTCCCGTCGGCAGCCGCAGCAGCGCTCGGGGCCTGCGCGGACAGGCTGGTCAGCCAGACGTCTTCCGGGAGCACGAGTGAGATCTCACGAAGGACGCGGTCCCACGCGAGCCGGCCTCCTAGCGCGGACGAGAGAGCCGTCACACGCGCGGATTTCTCCTGTTCGAGCTGAGAGGAGCCTGGGGCGCTCGGCCGCGGCACCGGCGTGGACGCAAGCTCGGAGCTGACGGCATCCAGGCGGTCCTGATTCTTGGCGACTCCACCGCTTGCGGTCAGAAACCAGGCAGCGAGGATCGCCGTCACGAGCACGGTCCCGGCGACCCCGCCGATCAGGCGCGGGTCGTTCCCACGCCCGGCCCGGCGCTGGCGCCTGTCGTCGCGAGGGAGAAGGTTGACAGCTCTCATGATTCGATTCCGAGTCCGATGGCGACGGCGAGCGAGCCGACCTCGTGGTCGTCACGGATCTTCTTGCCGAGCTTCAAGCGGGCGAGCGGATTACCGATCCGAACGCCGACCCCAATCAAGCGGCTGAGCTCCGCGTCGAGCCCCGGCAACTGAGCGGTGCCGCCGGTGAGGACGATCTCCCCGATGCCGAGTGAGCCCGGCTGCCCCTGGTAGAACTGGAGCGAGGAGACGAGCTCCCGGGCAAAGGTCTGCAGCTCCTCATGGACGGCCGTCCGAACCTTTGCGGCGCGCTCAGGGTCGATGTTCTCCATCGTCTCGGCCGGCTTCAGGAGTGAGATCGAGTGCTTCACGGGCCCGGCCTCGGAGGGAGTAACGTCGAGCGCTCGAGCGATGGCGACGTTCAGGTTCATCCCGCCCCACTCGATGATGCGCGTGAACTCGCAGGTGTCGCCGTCGGAGACGGCAAGCGTCGAGCGCTCGTGACCGACGGTGACGACGACGATTGCCGCGTTGCCACCGACGGCCGAGCGGTCGCCGAGCGCACGGAGGAGCGCGAAGGCCTCGAGGTCGATGCCGACCAGCTTGATGCCCGCCTTCTTGCACGCAGCCAGATAGCGGTCGACGAGCTCCCGATAGGCGACGACGAGCAGAACGCGGTGGGTGGTCGCGCCTGCCTCGTCCGTGGTCTCGCCGAGGATCTGGTAGTCGAGAACGGCTTCCTCGAGCGGGATCGGCAACGTCTCCTGCGCGCGGAACCGAATCGCGTTCTCGAGCTGCTTGGGGTCGTCGATGCCGCCGATCTCGAACGTTCGGACGCCGATGCGATTGCTGGCGATGCCGAGCCGGACATTCTGCTTCGGCAGCTTGTTGGCCCGGAAGAAGCGCTTCAGCGCCTCGGTCAGAGCGTCGGGCTCGCGTAGCTCTCCACCGACGATGATCCCGGGGTCGAGACCTTCCCGCGCAAGCTGGACGAGTTCGGGGGAGCCGTTGTTGACGACCCGGGCGGCGGCAAGCTGCGAAGCGCCGATCTTCAGTCCGACGAGCCGTTTGTGATGGCTCGGGCGGCGTTCACGCGACTTCCTTGCGCGCGGCTCCGCGTCCTTCTTTTGCTTGCGCTTCGAGCTCCGCTTGGGCTTGTCCTCCGCATCCGCGACGGCGGGCTTCTTGTCGCGCTTCCGGAACAGGTCCGAGATCTTGATTTCCTTCTTCAGATCCATGGGCTAGCTCCCGGCGACCCGGAGCGACGCGACGGCAGCGGCCGCTCCCGTTTCGCCGACTCGGCCCAGCAGCCCGAGCAGCTGCTCGGGCTTGCTCGAGCGTGCGAGCGCGATTTCCTGGGTGATGATTCCGCGCAGGACGAGCTCGGTGAGCGCCTGCTCCATCGTCTGCATGCCGCGTTTCGAGCCCGTCTGCATGATCGAGTAGATCTGCTCGACCTTGGCCTGGCGCACGAGGTTGCGAACGGCGTCGTCGGGGCGCAGCACCTCGATTGCGGCGACGCGTCCCTGGCCGTCAGCCGT
>DASWDJ010000079.1:0-3997 GCA_036395295.1 Gaiellaceae bacterium
GCGGACGAGTTCGGCACGCCTCTGATCGTCTACTGCGAGCGCACGCTGCTCGACGCCGTCCGTGCCTACCGGTCCTCGGCGCCGGAAGCTCTCATCGTCTACGGCGTCAAGGCTTTCCCGAATATCGCCCTGCTCGACCTCTTCGGAAGAGAGGGGCTCGGCGCCGATGTCTCGACCCTCGGCGAGTTGGCGTACGCCACGCGCGCCGGAGTTCCCGGCGAGCGGATCGTCGTCCACGGAAACAACAAGAGCGACGAGGAGTTGCGCGCCGCCGCCGAGGCTCGCGTGGGCTATGTCGTGATCGACGCTCTCGACGAGATCGAGCGCGCCGCCGCGGCGGGCATCTCACGCGTCCTCGTCCGAGTCACACCCGGCATCGAGGCCGATACCCACGAGGCGATCCGGACGGCTCACCACGGCTCGAAGTTCGGACTCCCGCCTGAGCAGGCGCTCGCAGCGATCGCGGTCTCTAAAGAGGCCGGATTGGACGTCGCAGGGCTCCACGTCCACATCGGATCGCAGCTGCTCGAGACGCAGGCGGCTCTGGCGAGCATCGACAGGCTTGCAGCCTTCGCGGCGACGGCCCGGGACGAGCTCGGCTGGACGCCTGCGGTCGTCGATCTCGGCGGGGGGCTGGGTGTCCGGTACGTGCTCGACGAGCTTCCGCCGCGGATCGAGGACTTCGTCTCTGCGCTCATGGGCCGCCTCGAGCGCGAATGGTCGCGTCACGACCTGCCACTGCCGCAGCTCGTATTGGAGCCCGGAAGATCTCTCGTCGGCAGAGCCGGTACGACGCTCTACCGGGTCGGCGTCGTCAAGAAGGCGAGCGAGACTACGACCTACGTCGCGATCGACGGGGGCATGTCGGACAACCCCCGGCCGCAGCTGTACGGAGCGCGGCACAGCGCGTTGCTCGCGAACCGCATCGAGGAGGACTCCGCCGGCAGCTACGTCGTCTGCGGCAAGCACTGCGAGTCGGGTGACGTGCTCATTCCGGGCCTCCGGCTCCCGGAACCGCGACGCGAAGACCTTCTCGCGGTCCCGGCAACCGGCGGCTACACGCTCGCGATGGGCTCGAACTACAACGCTGTGCCGCGTCCCGCAGCGGTGCTCGTCCGGGACGGCGAGGCGCGGCTCATCCGACGGCGCGAGACGATCGACGATCTGCTCGCGCTCGACGAGGACCGCGCTTCCGCTGGAAACCCACGGTGAGCGAGCTTGCCGCGAAGTGGCCCATCGACGGCCGCGTCGCCCTCGTCACCGGAGCCGGAGGAGGCGGGACGGGCCGCGCGATTGCACTGCGCCTGGCGCGCGCAGGCACAGCGGTCGTCGTGAACGATCTCGACGAGGAGGGCGCGGCGAGAACCGTCGAGCTCATCGCGGAGACCCGCGGCCGCGCAGCAGCTCTCCGGGCCGACGTGACCGATGAGGCCGACGTGGAGCGCATGGTCGCCTTTGCCGAGGAGATGTTCGGCGGCCTCGACATCCTGGTCAACAACGCAGGCGGCACTCCACGGCCGCACTTTCCCGAGGCACCGCGCCGGCATTGGACACGTACGCTCGACCTCAATCTTCGTGGGCCGATGCTCCTGATCCAGGAGGCGCTGCCGGCGATGAGGAAACGCGGCGGCGGCGCCATCGTCAACATCTCGTCCGTCGCAGGACTTGGCTATGCACCGCATAGCTCTCCCGAATACTCGGCCGCGAAGGCCGGACTGGCTCGGCTGACGGCCACGCTGGCGCCGTTGCATGCGAGCGAAAACGTCCGCGTGAACTGCATCGTCCCGAACTGGATCGGCACCGAGGAGGTGCTCGCGGAGATTGCCGCCATGAGCCCGGAAGAGCGCGCCGAGGTCCCCGCCGTGCTCACGACTCCTGAGGAGATCGCCGACCTTGTCGTCGAGCTCGTCGAGGATCCGGGCGTTGCCGGGCGGGTGTTCGTCTGGTGGACGGGCAGGCCGCCCGAGCCGATGCCGATCGAGGCCGGGAATTGATCTCAGCCCCCGCGTCACGTAGGCTGAGTGGGTCCCGCGACGAAAAGGAGGTCCGACGATGACTGAGTTTTCCGTTCGCCGAGCCTCCGGCCGCGCGCTCTAGCAGCGAAGCGCTCCTGAGGTTCTCGTTCGCGCCCGAAGCGGGCGCTGTTTGTGTTCCCACTGCCAAAGGAGCCTCGCTTGAAACTGCAGGATCTCGGCTGGGACGCCTTTTTCGCAGATGCGTTCGAGCCCTACGAGCAAGACAATCTGATTCCGGCGCGCGTCAGCGCGCGTCACCACGGGCCGTGCGAGCTCTTGAGCGAGCGCGGCCGGCTCGGAGGCATCCCCTCTGGGCGATTGAGCGACGAGGAGCTGCCTGCCGTCGGCGACTGGGTGGCCGTCCGGCCGGTCGACGGCGAGCGCAAGGCCATGATCGAGGCGGTCCTGCCGCGCCGTTCCGCTTTCACGCGCAAGGAGGCCTGGCGTCGGGCCGTTGCCCAGGTTGTCGCCGCCAACGTCGACACGGTCTTCATCGTCACCGCCTTCGGCGGCGACCTCAGCCCGCGCAGGCTCGAGCGCTACCTGACGGCGGCCTGGGACAGCGGCGCGACCCCGGTGATCGTCGTCAACAAGAGCGACGTCGCCGAGGATCCCGCAGCTGAGCTCCTCGAGGTCGAGCCCGTCGCGATCGGTATCACCGTCTGCGTGGTGAGCGCCGTGACCGGCGAGGGTCTCACCCAGCTCGAGCCCTATCTCGGACGGGGAAGCACGATCGCGCTCCTGGGCTCGTCGGGCGTCGGCAAGTCGACGCTCGTGAACCGCCTGGCCGGGCAGGAGCTGCTCGCGACCGGCGAGACGAGCGCGGACGGGCGCGGGCGGCATACGACTTCGCATCGTGAGCTCGTGCCGCTGCCGTCGGGAGCGTTGCTCCTCGACACGCCCGGCATGCGCGAGCTGCAGCTCTGGGCCGACGAGGGGGTGCTCGACACGACCTTCGGGGAGATCAGCGAGTTGGCAGCCGGCTGCCGCTTCGCCGACTGCTCTCACGGGCACGAGCCGGGGTGCGCGATCATGGTGGCTCTGGCCGACGGCAGCCTCTCGAGCGAACGGTTCGCGAGCTACCGCAAGCTGCAACGAGAGCTGCGAGCACTCGAGATCCGCAAGGACGCGCGACTCCGCTCCGAGGCGCGAAAGGAGCGGGCCAGGTTCGCCCGCAGCCAGCGGAAGGCGCGCTGGTGAGGCTTTCGACGGATCGCCTTGAGCTCGTCGCCTGCAAGCCGGAGCTCGCCGACGCACTGCCGAATGACCGCGGCCGGGCCGAAGAGATCCTCGAGGCCGCGCTGCCCGAAGGCTGGCCGGACGAGGAGCTCATCGGACTGCTCCCGATCACGGGCAAGACGACCCTGGGCTACGGGATCTGGGTCGTGGTCGACCCGGCTCGCGGCGACGTCGGCTCGGCCGGCTTCGTGGGGGATCCGCAGGACGGGGAGGTCGAGCTCGGTTATGGGATCCACCCTCACTTCAGGGGTCTCGGCTACGCGACCGAGGCGTCGAAGGCGTTGGTGGACTGGGCGCTCGCCCAGGAAGACGTGCGGGCGGTCGTAGCCGAGTCCGAGCAGTCGAATGTCCCCTCGGTGCGCGTGCTCGAGAAGGTGGGGATGGCGAGGAACGGTGAGCGCGGGTCACGCCACCTCTGGGCGAGCCGCGCGACCTCCTCTTAGAGGCGGTTTCGTAATGAGCTCGGCTTGGTTCGACCGGTCATTTCAGACGGACGCGCGGGAAACCCGCGCGTCCTGATGGTCGGCACCGCAAGCGGTGCCTCAGCCTTACGTCTTCTCTTCGTCGGCGGCGCGGATCGCGTGCCCGCCGAACTGCTCCCGCAGCGCCGCGGACACCTTGGCGCCGAAGCTCTCCTCCTGGCGCGAAGCGAAGCGGGCGAACAAGGAAGCTGCGATGACGGGCACGGGGACGTCCTCGTTGATTGCCTCCTCGATCGTCCAGCGCCCTTCGCCCGAGTCTTG
>DASWDJ010000080.1:0-19028 GCA_036395295.1 Gaiellaceae bacterium
CGGCCTGATCGGACGGTCGATCATGCGCGCGGTCAGGATGGCGCGCTCGGTGGGACGCCCTTCGCGCTTGAAGAAGCCGCCGGGGATCTTCCCGGCGGCGTACATGCGCTCCTCGACGTCGACCGTGAGCGGGAAGAAGTCTGCGCCCTCGCGCGGCTCCATCCGCCCCTGGGCCGTGGCCAACACCATCGTGTCGCCCGAGCGGACGATGACGGCGCCGTCGGCCTGCTTGGCCAGCTTGCCGGTCTCGAAGGTGATCTCCTGGTCGCCGACGTCCACTGAGACCGTGGCGATCGTCTCTTGCGTGATCGTGCTCATCTGTCCTCCATCTTCCGTGGAAGGTGGAGGTTTGAGTCAGCTCCGGCTTCGTCTGCTCCGGGGCTCACTCAAACTTCCACCCTCCTGCGACTGCGAACTAGCGCCTCAGGCCTAGCTCCTTGATCAATTCTCGGTATCCCTCGACGTTCTTCCGCTGGAGGTAGTTCAGAAACCGCCGGCGCCGGCCGACGAGCTTGAGCAGGCCGCGCCGCGAGTAGTGGTCCTTCGGGTGCGTCCTCAGATGCTCCGTCAGCTCGTTGATCCGCTGGGTGAGCAGCGCGATCTGCACCTCGGGCGAGCCCGTGTCTTCATTCGACCGCCCGTGGCGGCCGATGATCTCCAGCTTCGCTTCCTTCGTCAGGGTCAAACGGTCCTCTTTCTGTTCACCGAGCCAGGCTGAAGCCTGGCACGGACAGCACAAACAATCCGCGATCCAAGTCCGCCGCGGGAAGCGTCCGCGCGCGGCCGAGACTGCGGTCGCCGGTCAGGGTAGCGGAAATCAGCCGCTGACTCGCACCGGCAGCGCGGAGGTCGTCGTGTCCCCCTTCTTGCTCGTGACGACGATCACGACCTTCCAGTCGCCGGGCATGATCAGCGTGTAAGGGCCCTTGTACTCGCCGCGGGTGACCTCGTGCAGATCCTTGTTGTAGAGCGTCATCACGTGCGGCGATGTCATCTCGCCGTGGACTGTGACCTTGGCGTCGTGCAGGGGCACGCCGCTGCGCTTGTTCCTCACCCGGACGACGACAGTTCGCTGGTACGGGCCCCCCAAGGCCCTCGCCTTGATGCTCGCGTTGCCGTAGGACGTGGTGGTCGCGCCGGGCACCGGCGGGGATTTCTTCGAGCTCTTGTTGCTCCCGCCGCTCTCGAGCAGGAGAAAGCCGCTCACGACGAGCACGGTGCCGACGACGGCGCTTGCTGCCGCCAGCTGCCAGATTCCTCGCATTCCACAAGGATAGGGACTGCTCGGTTGCGGTCGTGTTTCTCAGAGTCACGAGCAAGTGCCTTAGGCTCCGAGCATGAGAGGCGCCGTGGCGGCCGGTCATCCCGCGACCGCAGAGGCCGGTGCGGAGATCCTCGAGGCCGGAGGCAGCGCGGCCGATGCCGTCGTTGCCGCCTGCCTCGCTTCGTGCGTCGCGGAGACGGTGATGACGGGCCTCCTGGGAGGCGGTCACGCGATCTACTTCGACGCCGCGAGTGGACGGACGGCGAACCTCGACTGCTTCGTAGCCATGCCCGGGCTCGGACGCGAGCGCCGCGAGGTCGCCCTCGTTGAGCTCGAGGTTCCCTTCGGCTCCGAGCTCGTGCACTACGCCGTCGGCATCGGCTCCTGCGGCGTGCCGGGAGTCGCCGCCGGCCTCGATGCCCTCTGGGGCGAGCACGGGCGCCTGCCCTGGCCGCGGCTCGTCGAGCCCGCGCTGCGCCTGGCGAAGGCTTCCGTGCCGATGCCGGCCGCGCATGCGTCCTGCCTGGCGATGCTCGCCCCGGTGATGACGATGAACGAGGGGGCGCGGATCTACTCGCCGGGCGGTTCCCTGCTCGGCGAGGGCGACGCGCTGCGCCAGCCGGGGCTCGTCGACGCGCTCGAGGCGCTCGCTGTCGAGGGTCCGCGCTCCGCGTACGAGGGCACGATCGGCCGCGCTCTCGTCGAGCTCATGGACGAGCTCGGTGGGCTCGTCACGGGAGAGGATCTCCACTCCTACGAGGCGCTCTGGAACGAGCCCCTGCGGGTCGATTTCCGGGGCTATGAGGTGCGCACGCGGGCGGGGCTGTCGGATTTCCCGGCCGCGCTCACATCGCTTCCCGAGCTGCGAGGGCTCGGCGAGCCCGAGCGCACGCTCGCGCTCATCGGAACGCTGCTCGAGAATCGGCTCGGGCAATCAGGAACGACCAACCTCGCCGTCATCGACGGCGAGGGAAGCGCGTGCGTGCTGACAACGAGCCTCGGGCTCGGCTCCGGCGACTTCCTGCCCGGCTTCGATCTGCACCTGAACAGCATGCTCGGTGAGGCCGATCTGATCGTCGCCGGGCTCGAACCGGGCGAGCGGATGGCGAGCATGATGGCGCCGTCGATCGCGCTCGACGCGGACGGCGTTGCCCTGGCGGCAGGTGCGGCCGGGGGCACGCGCCTGCGGAGCGCGCTGCTGCAGGCCGTCGCCGGAATCCTCGACGAGGGCCTGGAGCCGCAGGCTGCGATCGATCGCCCTCGTCTCCATCCCGTGGCGTCGATCGTCCACCTCGAGCCGGGATTTGGCGCGCAGACGATCGGCGCGCTCGAGTCGGCGGGCTTCGAGGTGCGCGAGTGGCCCGGAACTCACCATTACTTCGGCGGAGTGAGCGCGGTCACGCGGACCGGCGCCGCGGGCGATCCTCGTCGAAGCGGCGCGGCTCGGGTGTTGTGAGGCTCGAGCCGAGGACCCAGCCGAGGTACCCACATTCGGGACAGCCCGGATTCGCACGAACCGTCCCACCGCCCGACGGCTTCGGGTATGAAGCGCCGCACGAGAGACAGCACACGGTCTCGACGTTCGAGGGCCGGGGCCAGTCCGCCTGACTCTTGTCGCTCACGCTGCAATAGATTCCGCACTTTGCGGAAACTTGCGCCGTCGACCGACCCAGGTTTACGGAGATTTCACAGGGGGGTCGGCCGCCCTGGTCGCCTCAACGTCCCGCGCGATCTGGGCGATGAGCTCCTTCTCGTCGGCAAAGGCTCGCTCGTCGCGAAGCCGCTGCCAGAGCTCGACGACCAGACGCTGGCCGTAGAGGTCGCCCGAGTAGTCGAGCAGAAAGGCCTCGATGCGCCGCTCGAGTCCGCCGTAGTGCGGATTCGTGCCGATCGAGACAGCGGCGCGATGGCCGGCTGCGGCCCCCGCGTAAATTCCGTTTCCCGGCACTGCTAGCTCCGGACGGACGTCGAGGTTCGCAGTCGGGAAGCCGAGCGTACCGCCCCGAGCTTCTCCCGCGACGACGACGCCCTCGACCTCGACCGGGCGGCTGAGCAGCTCGGCGGCGGCGTCGACCGCGCCTGCCCGAATGAGCTCGCGGATCCGGCTCGACGAGACGTTCTCCAGCAGCGGCACGGGCCTGACCTCGAAGCCGAGGCCGGCGAGGAGGTCGAGGTCGCCTCGGCGGCCGTACCCGAAGCGAAAGTCGGCCCCGGCCACGACGACCTCGGTGCCGATTGGCCGCAACACCTGCTCCGCGAACTCCTCGGGCTCCAGGCGCGCCACGTCAAGCGTGAACTCGACCACGAGCACCGCCTCGACGCCAAGCCCGTCCAGGAGCTCGAGCCGCCGCTCGAGTGTCGAGAGCAGCTCGACGCGATTGCCGAAGGCCGTGCGCGGGTGCGGGTCGAATGTGACGACCGCCGGCTCGGGCCCGGCCCCGAGCGTAGTCTCGATCACCCGCCGGTGCCCGAGGTGGACGCCGTCGAACGTGCCCAGTGCGACCGCCCGCGGGCCGCCGCCGAGCTCTGCCGGCGCGTGCGCGATCTTCATCGCTCGAGGGCCGCGAGCGCCTCTTCGGGCGGGACGATGCGCTCGGGATCGGCGTCGTCGAGGCTGAACGGACCGACATGAGTGCGCCGCAGCGAGACGCAGTGGCCGCCCAGCGCCTCGGCGACGGCGCGGACATAGCCGCCCGAGCTCACTTCGAGCTCGAGCTTCGCAAGGCCCCCGTCATACTCGAGGAGCTCGAGCTCGTGGACGGTCGTCCGCCGGATGGGCATGTCGACGGGGACGCCGCGGCGGTGGAGCTTGTACGCGCGCTCGCCGCCGATCTTGACCGCGGAGGCGGCCGGGATCTTCAGATCGACTTCGCCGCGCAGCGCACCGAGGCGCGCGACGACCCCGGCCTCCGACGGCGGCTCGTGCTCGTCGACGACCTCTCCTTCGGGGTCTCCGGTCGAGGTGAGCGCCGAGAGGTCGACCTGCGTCTCGTAGCGCTTGGTCAGGCCGACGAAGCGCTGTGCCTGCTTCGTGAAGGCTCCGAGCAGGACAAGTAGGAGTCCGGTCGCGAAGGGGTCGAGCGTGCCCGCGTGGCCGGCGCGGGCGCCCGTGCGGTCGCGGAGGTCGCGGACGATCGCAAACGACGACGGCCCTGCGGGCTTGTCGTAGAGCACCAACCCGCTCGGGCTAAGCCCCCGCGGAACCATCTGTTGCGGCCGCGAACTCGCGGCGGATGAACTCGGTGATCTCCTCGATCGACTCGTTGCTGGAGAAGCCCGCCGCCTGCCTGTGCCCGCCCCCTTCTCCTGAGAGGCGCGCGATCGCGGACACGTCGATCTCGTCGGTCGAGGCCCGCAGGCTGACCCGGCGGGCGGGAGCGTTCCCCCGAGGCGGCTCACGGATGAGCGCAGCCATGTCCGCGCCCTCGACTGCGCGCAGATAGTCGATGATCCCCTCGGAGTACGGTTCGGCCGCGCCCACCTCGGCGAAGTCGTTGCGCAGCAGGTACGAGACGACGAGCCGTCCGCCTTCGTAGATCTGCGCCCGCTCCAGCGCGCGCGCCAGGAGCTTGAGCTTCGCGAACTGGACGCTCTCGTAGACGTCCTGGAAGATCTTGTGGACATCGGCGCCGGCCTCGACGAGCTCCGCGGCCAGGCGGAGCGCCTTCGGCGTCGTGTTCGTGTACTGGAAGCGGCCCGTGTCGGTGACGACGGCGATGTACAGCGCCTCCGCGATCTCCGGCGTCAGCTCGACGTCGAGGACGGCGAAGAGGTCGCGCACGATCTCGCCTGTCGAGGAGGCCTCCGCGACCACGAGGTTGACCCCGCCGAAGCGCGAGTTGTCGTGATGGTGGTCGATGTTGACGACGAGCGGCGCGCTCGCGAGCACCTCCGGGTCCGGGCCGAGCCGGCTCTCGTTGGCGCAGTCGAGCGCGAGGAGAACGCGCTCATGGGCGTCTGCGGGCAACTTGCGCCGCAGATTTCCGAACGGCATCCAGGCGTATTCGCGTGGGAGCGGAGTCTCGCCCGAGAGGTACATGACGACGTCCTTGCCGAGCTGCTCGAGCCCGAGCTTGGCGGCGAGGGTCGAGCCGAGGGCATCGCCGTCCGGGTTCTCGTGCGTCGTGACGAGGAAGCGATCGTGGCCGCGGATCGCCTCTACAACGCGGTCATGTTCGGTCATCGGGGGCGAGCTCATCGATGAGTTGCGACATCCGGACCCCGCGTTCGACCGAGGGATCGTATTCGAAGGCGAGCTGCGGAGTCCGCTTGAGCCTCAACTCAGCGGCCAGATGAGCCTGGAGGACTCCGTGAGCCGAGGCGAGCCCGGCGAGTGTCCGCTCGCGCTTGCGCTCGGAGCCGAGCACGCTGACGTACACGACGGCACTTCGCAGGTCAGGCGAGGTCTTGACCCCGGTCACGGTCACGAACCCGATCCGCGGGTCCTTGAGCTCGACGAGCGCCTCCGCGAGGGTCTCCCGGATCGCCTCGTTCACTCTGCGCATCCGATCAGGCATCGGGGGCCACCACTTCCTTCTGCGCGCGCACGAGCTCGTACTCCTGGCCGTTCAGGTAGCGCACCGCCTGCTCGAGGAGCTGCTCTGCCTCGTTGTGTTCTCGCGCGACGCAGGCGACCGTGAGCCGCGCCCGCTGCCAGAGCTCGTGGTGGTCGACCTCCGCCACCGAGACGCCGAAGCGGTTCTGGAGCTGCGCCTTCGCCGACTTCACGTGCTTGCGCTTTCCTTTCAGCGAGCCTGCCTCCGGGAAGTGCAGCTCGACCGAGAGGATGCCCACGTACCCCGCGCCCATGGCCGACATTGTTGACGAAAGTGCCTAGGCCAAACGGCCACGTCCGGTGCCTGGCACCAGACAGGGCCCAAGCGTGGACTGCCGCCGCCAGGCTGAGACTGAGAATCTAGGTGGCGGCGGGAGCGGCCGGTGCCGCCGAAGAGAGGTCGGTGCGCTCGATCTGGCGCACCTCGTAGGCCTCGAGGATGTCGCCTTCCTTCACGTCGTTGAAGCCGTCGAGGAGGATGCCGCACTCGAAGCCCTCCTCGACCTCGCGAACGTCGTCCTTGAAGCGCTTCAGCTGCGAGATCGAGCTCTCCTGGACGACTGCGCCGTCACGCACGACGCGGACCCGCGCGCCGCGGCGGATGACGCCGCTCGTCACGTGCGAGCCTGCGATCGTCCCGAGCCGGGAGACGCGGAAGAGCTGCCGCACCTCGGCCTCTCCGAGCGTCTCCTCGGTCGTGACCGGCCGCAGCATGCCGACGAGCGCCTGCTCGATCTCCTCGGTGAGGCGATAGATCACGTCGTAGGTGCGGATCTCGACACCCTCGCGCTCGGCCGAGGCCCGGGCTTCCGCGTTCGGACGCACGTTGAAGCCGACGATCATCGCGTTCGAGGCGGCGGCGAGCATGACGTCGTTCTCGGAGATGCCGCCGACGCCCGTGTGGATGACATTCACGCGCACTTCCGGATGCTGGATCTTCTGGAGCTCCGAGACTGCCGCCTCGACCGATCCGTCGACGTCGGCCTTGATGACGAGATTGAGGTCCTGAACCGCGCCCTCCTGCATCTCGGAGAAGAGCGTGTCCAGTGAGATTCCGGCCGGGCGTCGCTGCGCGAGCTGTTCTCGCCGGAAGCGCTCCCCCCGCGACTGTGCGAGGTGGCGCGCCTGGCGGTCGTGCTCGACGACGCGCGCGTGCTCTCCCGCTGCCGGGGGCTTGTCGAAGCCGATGATCTCCACCGGATCGCCGGGGCCCGCCTCGCGAACCTTCTCGCCGCGGTAGTTGTGCAGCGCGCGGACCTTCCCCCACGCGTCGCCGGCGACGATCGCGTCACCGACGCGGAGGGTTCCGCGATGGACGAGCATGGTCGCGACGGGACCGCGGCCGACGTCGAGGCGGGACTCGATGATCGGGCCCGAGGCCTCGGCCTTGGGATTTGCCGTCAGCTCGAGCTCAGCGTCCGCAACGAGCAGGACCTTTTCGAGCAGATCGTCGAGGTTCTGCTTCTCCCTCGCCGATACGTCCGAATACTGCGTCGATCCCCCCCACTCCTCCGGCTGGAGCTCTTCGTTGACGAGCTCCTGGCGCACACGCTGCGGATCGGCGTCGGGCTTGTCGACCTTGTTCACCGCGACGACGATCGGCACCTCGGCCGCGCGCGCATGCGCGATCGACTCCTGGGTCTGCGGCTTGACGCCGTCGTCCGCCGCGACGACGAGCACGGCGATGTCGGTCACCTTGGCGCCGCGTGCACGCATGGCTGTGAAGGCCTCGTGGCCGGGCGTGTCGAGGAAAGTGATCTTGCGTCCATCGTGCTGCACCTGGTAGGCGCCGATGTGCTGCGTAATCCCGCCGGCCTCGGTCTCGACGACCGACGACTGGCGGATCGCGTCGAGCAGCGTCGTCTTCCCGTGGTCGACGTGGCCCATGATCGTGACCACAGGCGGTCGCGCGACGAGATCCTCCTCGGCGTCCTCGTAGACCTCGGGGAGCTCGTCCTCCTCGGCCACGTGCTTGATCGTGACGTCCCGCTTGACCTCGGTCGCGATCAGCTGCACGGCCTCGTCCGAGAGAGTCTGCGTGATCGTCACCAGCTCGCCGAGGCCCATCAGGATCTTGATGATTTGGGCCGCCGGGACGCCCAGTGCCTGCGAGAGGTCCTTGACCGAGACCCCGGAGCTGACCGTCACCGGCCCGGTCGGCTGCGGGCCGGGCGGCGACTTGGGACGGGTCTCTGCGCGCTCGCGCGCCTGCCGGGAGTCCTGGCGCCCACGCTGAGAGCCGCTGTCGATGACGACGCGGCGCTTGCGGCCCCCCGGCGCCTGGCGCGGCCGGACGGGTCTCTTGGGGCGGTTGTTTCCTTTGGATTCAGCCATTTCTCTCCGGTGAAGTGTAGATACCAGCGAGCTCTTGATCGACGTGGACAGGAGTTCGCAACGTGCGGGCAAAGCCGCGGTTCGAGGCCGCCCGCTCGAAACATTCGAGCCGCCGGCAGGTGTAGACGCCGCGCCCCGGCGCCTCAGCTCCGGGCGTAAGAACTCCTTCGCGTGCGACGAAGCGAACCAACTCGGCCTGGGGCGCCTTGCGCCCGCAACCCGCGCAAGTCCTCACCGGTCCCGAGCTCACGCCGCGCTGGACTGGCCTTCCTCCTCGGAGGGCATCTCGGTGACTGCGACTTCGGGTTCCTCGACGGGCTCCTCGACCGGCCGCTCCTCGTCCTGTTCGGGCGCCTCGGGCTGGGGCGGCTCGAGACCCGCTTCGGCCGGAGTCACTTCCTCTCCCGCTTCTGCAACCGGCTCGTCCGCAGCGGGTGTCTCTTCCGAGGCCTCAGCTTCGACCGGCGCCTCTTCCTCATCGCTCACTCCGCCCACGACCTGGGAAGCCTCGAGCGTTTCGCCGGCTGCTTCGCGCTCGGCCAGCTGCCGATGAGCGGGGATGCCACAGAAGCGCGAGCCCGGGACCGCGGCGTTGGGGCAGCGCTTGCCGTTGGCGAGGATCGCCGAGCAGCGGCCGGAGAACTCCTCGCCCTCCGCCCCGCCGGCGAACGCAGCCTCGGCCTCGGACTGCGCGAACTCGGCGTCGGACTGGATGTCCACTTTCCAGCCCGTCAGCCGCGCGGCCAGCCTGGCGTTCAAGCCCTCCTTGCCGATCGCAAGCGCGAGCTGGTCCTCGGGAACGATGACCGTCGCTTCCTTCGTCTCATCGTCGACGAGCACCTCGCGCACGCGCGCCGGCGACAGCGCCTTGGCGATGAAGCGGGCGGGCTCGGTGTTCCACGGGATGATGTCGATCTTCTCGCCGCGCAGCTCCGAGACGACCATGCGGACGCGCGAGCCTCGCGGGCCGACGCAGGCGCCGACCGGGTCGACGCCCTGGGCATGCGACTCGACGGCGATCTTCGAGCGGTAGCCCGGCTCTCGGGCGACGCCGCGGATCTCGACGAGACCATCGGCGATCTCGGGCACCTCGAGCTCGAAGAGCGTGCGGATCAGCTCCGGATCGCGTCGCGACAGGATCACCTGCGGCCCTTTCGTCCCGGAGCGGACCTCCGTGATGACCGCCTTGATGCGGCTCCCCTGCTCGTAGCGCTCGCCGTCCACCTGTTCCGAGCGGGGTAGCAGCGCCTCGACCTTGCCGAGGTCGACGAGGACGTTGTTGCGGTCGCCGGCCTGCTGGACGATGCCGGTCACGACCTCGGTCACACGATCGACGTACTCCTCGTACATCATCTCGCGCTCGGCTTCGCGGATTCGCTGCAGGATGACCTGCTTCGCGGTCTGCGCGGCGATGCGGCCGAAGTCGTGCGGCGTGACGTCCGCGCGCTTGACCTGATCCACGGGCAGCTCCGACCAGTCGACGTCGAGGTCGTCGTCGTTGATGAGCGTGTGTGAGCGCTCGCCGTTCTCGACCTCGAGCTGCTCGAGCTCGGTGATCGCCCGCTCACGCGCCTCCTCGATCAGCTGCTCCTCGACGTCGGGCGGCAGCTCGATCGAGAAGACGCGGAAGTCGCCTTCGCCGCGATCGAGCTCGACGGTCGCGTGACGCGTTGCGCCCGGGGTTTTCTTGTAGGCGGCGAGCAGGGCGTCCTCGAGGGCGGCAATGAGCGTATCGCCGTCGATGCCCTTCTCTTTCTCGATCACGCGGACCGCCTCGATGATCTCCCGGCTCATCTCTTTCTCCCTTCGATTACGTTGCCGCGCACGATCGTCTCGTACGGGATGTCGACCCGCTCGTCCTTGTCCGCCGCGACCTGGAGCGACTGCTCGCCGACCGCGACCAGCTCACCCCGGAAGCGCTTGCGGCCCGCGATCTCCTCGGCCGTGCGCAGCGCAACCGTGCTGCCGACGACGCGCTCGAAGTGAGGGCGGCGGCGCAAAGGCGGATCGGTACCGGGCGAGGAGACGTCGATCGCGTACCGGTCCAGATAGTCGCGCAGGACCTCGGTCACGCGCTCGCAGAGGGCGTGGTCGACGCCCTTGGGATGGTCGACGAAGACTGTGAAACGCTCTGGCCCGGAGAGCTCGAGCGCGAGGACCTCGACTCCGGGCAGGCTGCGCTCAATCCGCGAGGCGACCTCGCGGTAGAGGCTCCGCTCCTTGTCGTAGAGATCCGTCAATTAACTCCTCTCAAAAAAAACGGGCGCGGCGCGCCCATTTCAAACAGCTGAAATGCGGTGGTTTCAAGGATAGCAAGGCACCAGCCCCGTCGGCTGACGCGCGCCGAGGACGATTGCGCCTAGCCGAGCACGATCGTGACGGGCCCTCGTTTGCGATCCGAACGCGCATCCTCGCGCCGACGGGAGATTTTCGCCGCCTGACCCCAGGCACGCGCTCCGACCTAGCCCGTACTCCTCAAAGCCTTCAGGCAAGGCCCCGTCGCTTCAGCTAGCTCGTCTCGGCGGTGGCCTGATTAGGAGAAACGGCAGACGATCTTGCCGTCGTATCTCTGCATGCCCGGCGTTTGCTCCGCGTGTGTCACGAGGCAGACTCCGTACTTGGTCTCGATCGGCTCGCCTTCCTCGGGGACTCGTAGCAGCTCAATGTCCTGAAGGTCCTTCCACCCCGGTCCCTCGATGGTGACGATGAATGTCTGAATGAGGCGATGATCGCACGAGAGCGGCTGGACCGGTCTGGGGACGTCCCGCCCGGGTAGAATATTGCTTACGGCCCGCGTTGGGCCAACTTACGATCGGGAAGACGCGCCTTCTGCCGCAGGGAGGCGTGAACCCCTCTCCCCTGATCTCCCGAGGCCCGTCGCGGGCCGCTCCGTGCCACTCGCCCACATCACCACATCTACACAGACGTGCACTGGCTCAGGTCCGTGGTGCCGCTATTCGAGCAACGAGCCAGCGAACGACCTTGCCGTGCTCGTCCTTGAATGGATAGACCTTGAGCAGCCCCTCGTCCGCCGTGGGCGCTGCTCCTGACCGCCGACGGCGGTTCGCTATTGAGGTCCCTCGGACGTTCTCGCGCCGGCGCAACCTCGTCCTCTGAGCTCCGCTGGAGGGACGACCTAGACATCCATGAGGAGGCGCTCGTCCCGATCCGGCCGGTGGCGTAGGTGAAGAGTGCGCGCCAATTGCGCGCCACTGAACGAGTCGGGCGTCGAGAGAGCGCCTATACGTCGAGGACGATCGTCACCGGCCCGTCGTTGACGAGCTCGACCTGCATCCGCGCGCGGAAGACGCCTGTTTCGACGGGCACACCGAGATCCGTGAGGGCCGCACAGAACCCCTCGTAGAGCCGCTCCGCCTCGGCTGCAGGCGCAGCCCCGGAGAAGTCCGGTCGAGTTCCCTTCTGACGTTTGCTATCGGCGATGAGCGTGAACTGGCTGATGACGAGCGCGGGGCCGCCGGTGTCGATGAGGCTGAGGTCGAACTTCCCATCCTCGTTCTCGAAGATCCGCAGGCGCGCGACCCGTCCGGCGAGCCGCTCCGCGTCCGACTCCTCGTCCCCGCGAGCGACGCCGACCAGGACGCAGAGCCCCGCGCCGATCTCCCCGACGACTTCGCCGGCCACGACGACGCGCGCCTCGGAGACGCGTTGCACGACAGCCCTCAATGGACCTTGTGTTGCATCACTCGCTCACTCGTTCGCACGCAAGCTCAACAGGAACGAGCTTGTGCAGTGCAACACAAGAGCGGCGCCGGCTACTCGAGGGCGCGCAGGCGCTCGGCGTAGTGCTCGCTGCCCGGACGGAGCGACTTCGCGAGCTTGAGGTGGCCCCGGGCCTCGTTCGTGCGCCCGAGCTTCTCGAGCGCCCGGGCCAGGCCGTAGTGCGCATAATCGTCGGCCGGCGAGAGCTCGAGCATCGCCCGGAACTCCGCCTCGGCCTCCGTGTAGCGCTGCATGCGGAAATACGCGATCCCGAGCGACTCGCGGATCGAGGCCTTGTCCGGCTCCCGTTTCTTCGCCTTCTCGAGCGAGACCGTGGCCTGCGCGGCCATGCCCTTCCTGAGGTGAGCTCGACCTTTCTGGAAGAGGTCATACGTCTCGCTCATGCACTCCAAGATACCCAGCCCTACCGACCCGCAAGCAATGAGCGAAACGAGAAGAGCCCTCGGGTCCGGCGCCCGATCGGGAAGGTGCGCCGCAGGCCGCGCCGAACCGACCGCAGCTCGCGCCGAGCATCGCGGGCGGCGGCAGCCGCGGAGGCCTCGGGCCCGAAGCGGGCGAGCCCCAGCGCGTCGGCGAACTCGCTCGCGTCGATGCCGACCCGCCTTCTCAGCAGCCTGCCGAGCTCGCGGGGCCCGACGTTCCCCGGGACCTCGATTCCCTGGTCGAGGAGGAAGTCGACGAGCTCTCGCCGGCAGGCAGACGCCATCAGGCGCGGATCACTGGTGAAGAAGCGGGATTGGCGCAGCGCGAGCTTCGCGAGCACGAAGAGCAACGCGAGAATCGCTAACGCGAGCGCGACGAGGCCGCCGGAACCAGTCCCGGGGCCCCGGTTCGCACCGCCGGGGCTCCCGCGGTCGGGCGTGGAGGCCCCGCGCTTCTCCGACCGCGTGCGATCCTTCTGGCCGGGGGTGAGCTCGAAGCGGAGCAGCGTCTGTGCCTTGAGCGCGCTGGCGACCAGCACCGCCTTCGCTCCATTCGCATCGAACGACACGGACGAGCTCGTATACGACGCACCGAGGGTCCCTCGACCCGGGGTTGGATCGAACGGGAGCCAGCCGTAGCCCTTGAACCAGACCTCGACCCACGTGTGCGCGTTCCGGTCGGACACCGTCCACGTCCCCCGCTGCGAGTCGTAGTTGCCACTCGTGAACCCGGCTGCGACCCGCGTAGGGATGCCCAGGTAGCGGAGCATGAGCGCCATCGCGCCCGCGAAGTGCTGGCAGTACCCGCGTTTGGTCTGCGTCACGAACTGCACGAGGGCCGGCACGCCGGGCGTGCGAGCCGGCGGCTGCTCGTCGTAGGTGAAGCCTCCGCTCGAGCGGAACCAGGCCTCGAGCGCAACCGTCGCGGCATACGGGTTCTTGGCGTTGCCGGCGACACGCCTCGCCGCGAAATAGAGCCGCCGATAGGCGGCGCCATCGCCGTCCGACCGGAAGTAGTCGCCGACCCAGGCATCGTGCTCGGGGGTGGCGAAGGGAGGGACGGCCGCACCGTCGCCAACCGTGAGAAAGCGGCGATCCTTTGAGATCACGGGCGGATAGTCCGGCGGCGACTTGGCGAGCTCTGCCGGCTTCGGCGCAGGGTTGTACCCCCAGGCGGTGTAGTGCGCGCCGCGAGGCAGCGGCTTCGCTGCGAGCGCGACTCCACCCTGCTCGTACTCAAGGTCCCCGATCGAGCGCATGTCGTAGGCGACCGGCTGACTCGGTCCGACGACGTGGAAGTCCCGCAGCGCGTCGATCCTGACTCCGACGCGTGTCCACCTGCTCGGGTCACGGCCGGCGGCAGGGACCAAGGGGTCGCCGGAGAGATCGGTCATCGCGCTCGTAAACCCGATCGTGGAGGCCCCGACCAGATCCTCGTCCCAAAGATCGTGGGTGAACGCATCGAGCGTGGTCGCACGCCAGTAGACCGAGCGATCGGGAGCGCGGACGGTGAAGACCCGCGTGCGCTTCTTCGGGAAACGGACGCCGTCGTAGTTCGAGCGCCAGACGTACTCGACGCTCACGCGCTTCGCCGGCTTCGTGTACAGATCCCAGTTCTGCCAGCCGATGAACTGGCCTCTGGCCACGGAGCCCGAGCTCGAGACGATCAGCGCGAGCACGACGAGAGCGGTTCCGACGAGGATCTGAGGAGGTGCGCGGCGGCTCTCCGGCCGCAGCCACGCGACGAGCGCCAGAGCGGCAACGAGCAGGAATACGCCCCGTCCGAGGTCGTCGCTCCCGGGGAGGATGGTGGCCGGCCAGCCGGCGCCCGCGGCCAGCCCGAGAATCGCCGCGAGCGGTCGCCTGGCCGCGACCGCCAGCGCGCAGAGCAGCGAGAAGACGCAGACGGCGAGCAAGAGCACGCCGTGCATCAAGGGATGGGCCGCCCCGTTGAAGGGGACGAGCACATCGTAGAAGTCGACGAAGCCGCTCCCCGCGCGGTCGGCGAGCCGACCGAGGTGATACGGCCTGTGCACGTGCAGCGCAATCGCGGCGGCTGCGATCACTGCGGCCGCCTCGGCCCCGAACAGCAATGCGACCCGTGGACGGAAGCGCAGGCGCAGACCTGGAAGCAGAGCCGGCGCGATGCCCAGGGCGACCATGAGCATGAGCGGCCCAACGCCCGGCCTCGGCTGCTCGAGCCGGGCCCAGTTCCATGCGATCAGCGCCCCGAGCCCGGCAGAGAAGACGAGGGTTCTAGCCATGTGCGGTCAGCGCCTTCTCGAGGCCGCTCAACTTGGCGGCGAGGTCGTCTCCACGTCGGAGGACGGCGACCGGCACTCCGGCCATCTGCAGCCTGAGCAGGAGCGGCTCGCGCGTCGGCGATGCGCCCTCGGGCCGAAAGCTCGCCGCCTCGACGAAGACGAGCGAGGTTGGGCGACGGGCAAGAGCGCGCTCGAGCAGCGCGTCGGTCAGCTCGATGCCGAGCGAGGCGGTGATCGCGACGAGCTCGTGCGCGTGGGCCGCCGGCGAGCCCTCGCGGTCGAGAAAACGCGTGAGGGGCTGCGTCCCCGTCGGCTCGGCCGCCGCGAGCAGCTCGAGCGCCAGGCGCCACTCGCCGTCGTATGAGGCGACCTGACAGCTCTCGGGCGGCGAAGAGCTGATCGTCAGCACGGCCCTCCGGTTCCGCAAGGCCTGGGCGCGCAGGATCGAGCCGGCCGCCCGCACCTGCACGTCGAACGACTCGCCGACGACCGACCGGCCGTCCGCGTCGAGCAGAACGCTCACCTCGTCTTGCGGCGTGTCCTCGAGCTCTTTCACCATCAGGGTTCCGCGTCGCGCGGTCGTGCGCCAGTGCACCTTCCGCAGCGACTCGCCCTGCTCGTACTCACGAACGCTGTGCAGATCGAAGCCCGCCGTGCGGCGCAGCAGAACCCGCCCGCCGGTCTGGGGCGCCCCGCCGGCTTCCGAAAAGAGGCGCGCGAGATCGACGAGCCGCGGGTACACGAGCAGCGTCGACTCGGTGCCGAGCTCGGTCTCGGCGCGTGCGAGCGCGAACGGATCCTCGAACACAGCCCGGACGGCCTCGAAGCGGTACCGGCCGCGCGGGACGGCCGGGAGGATGTAGCGGGTGAGCAACGTCGACCCGTGCCTCGAGAGCCGAGCCCGGTGTTCCCCGAGGCGACCGGCCAGCTCCACGACCTCGAGCGAGCGTGGGCCCGGATTTCGCTGGGGAGTCGCCTCCAGACCAACCGTGACGGCCCCGCCTTCCAGGTGCCCCGCGGAGCCGAGCGAGCGCTTCAGGACGACGGGCTGCCTGGCAATCGCCACCCAGAGCCTTGCCCCGAGCGCGGCGAGCGCCAGCCCCGTCGCCACCGGGTAGAGAGCGCGCGAGCCGAAGCCCCAGGCGACGAGGTACATCGCCCCCGCCAGCACGAGGAGGAGCCGGCCGCGTTCGGTCAGGCCGATCACCATTGCCCTTTCCGGTGATGCTGCCGAGCTTCTGGGTCGCGAGCCTGAGGCGCCGACTCGTCGGCGCCGACCAGAAGAGGCCGCGCGGGCTTTGCCCGCGCGGCCGTCTCAAGCCAAAGGCCGGCGAGTATTGCCGGGAAGGGCACTACAGGGGAACCGTGGTGCGCTCGACGGCTTCTCGCACGAGCTGCTGGGGCCTCGTCCCACCTGCTCGCGCCTCGGGGCCGAGGATGAGCCGGTGGGCGAGCACGGCGGTCGCAACCACCTGCACGTCGTCCGGCAGCACGTACTCCCGCCCGTCGGCGAGCGCCCGCGCCTTCGCCACACGCAGGAGTGCGATCCCGGCGCGCGGGCTCGCGCCCAGGTAAAGCCTCGAGTCCTCGCGCGTCTGGCGGACGATCTCCACGACGTACCGGTGCACGCTCTCCTCGACGAAGACCCGCGCCGCCTCGTCGATGACCTCGACAATCCCGGTCGCGGTCGTCACGGGCTCGAGCTCGTCCAGAGGCGGGTCGCTCGTCTGCTCGGCAAGCATCTTCGCCTCTTCGACGAGCGGCGGGTACCCGATGTCGAGCCGCATCGTGAAGCGGTCGAGTTGCGCCTCGGGCAGCGGATAGGTGCCTTCGTACTCGATCGGATTCTGCGTCGCCATGACCATGAACGGTCGCCCGAGCGCATAGCTCACCCCGTCGATCGTGACCTGGTTCTCCTGCATGCACTCGAGCAGCGCCGCCTGGGTCTTCGGTGGGGCACGGTTGATCTCGTCGACGAGCAGGAGGTTCGCGAAGATCGGCCCCGGCCGGAACTCGAACTCGTTCGAGCGCTGGTTGAAGACGTTGACGCCTGTCACGTCCGACGGCAAAAGGTCCGGGGTGAACTGGAGGCGCGAGAAGGAGCAGTCCAGGGAGCGAGCGACCGCCTTCGCGAGCATCGTCTTTCCGACGCCCGGGAAGTCCTCGACGATCAGATGCCCTTCGCTGACGAGGCAGAGCACGCAGAAGCGGAGCGTGTCTACGGGCGCGTGCACGACCTTCCCGAGGTTCTCGGCGAGCCGGCGAATGACATCCGCCGCCTCCGTGGTCGACGTCGCGCGTTCTTCCTGCATCAGACGAGCCGTTCGACCTCGTCGAGGATCGCGGCGGCGATCACTTCCTTCGGCGCTTTCTCGACGCGCCGCTCGCCGTCGGCCGAGACGATGACGACCTCGTTCTCGAGAGCGTCGAACCCGACGTCCGCACGCGAGACATCGTTGTAGACGATCAGATCGAGCTGCTTCGCCGCGAGCTTCTCGCGTGCGCGCTCGAGGCCGTTCTCGCCGGTCTCGGCCGCGAAGCCGACCAGGACCTGGCCGTTCACGCGCCGCTCGCCGAGCTCACGGAGAACATCCACAGTCGGCTCGAGCTCGATCCGCCACGACGTCCCGTCCTTCGGGCGCTTCGCCTTTTCGGTTTCCGCCGGCCGGTAGTCCGAGACGGCCGCGGCCATCAGGACGACATCCGCCTCCGCGTTGGCCGTTGCCGCGTGCTCGACATCGGCTGCGGTCGGCGCTTCAACGACCGCGATACCCTCGGGAGGCGGGACCACGAGGTTGGAGGCGATCAGCGTCACCTCTGCCCCACGCCGCCGCGCCTCCTCGGCGAGCGCGACACCCATCCGCCCCGACGAGCGGTTCCCCACAAAGCGCACTGCGTCGAGCGGCTCGCGCGTCCCGCCTGCGCTGACGAGCACCCGCTTGCCGCTCAGGGCACCCGGGCTCGCCCCGAGCAGCTCCTGGCAGCGGGCGAAGATCTCCTGAGGCTCGGCCATGCGCCCGACGCCGAGCTCGCCCTCGGCCGTCTCGCCTTCGTCGGGGCCGATCAGCTCGACACCGCGATCCGCGAGGGTGGCCGCGTTGGCCTGAGTCGCCGGATGAGCCCACATGCGGGGGTTCATCGCCGGGGCGACGAGGACTGGGCCGCGATGAGCAAGAGCTGCTTCGGTCAGCACGTCGTCGGCGAGCCCGTAGGCGAGCTTGGCCATCGTGTTCGCCGTCAGGGGCGCGATCACCAACAGATCTGCGCGCGTCAGATGCGGATACGCATACGCGTCCAAAGATGACGCCGCGGGCACGGCTTTTCTAGCCAACGCGAAAAAGGTCTCGCGACGCACGAAGCGGTCGGCTCCCCGGGTGACGAGCGGAATGACCTCGTGCCCGGCGCGCACGAGGAGCCGCGTCAGCTCGCAGGCCTTGTAGGCGGCGATGCCACCCGTGACTCCGAGGAGCACCCGCGCCATGATCGGCGGCTTAGCCTTTGTACGTGTACTTAATCTTGCCCTCGGCGATCTCTTCGAGGGCCATCGTCAAATAGTTCTTGGAGCGAGACTCCACGAGCGGCGGCGGGTTGTCGTCGAACGTGCCCTCGCCGAGCTGATGGTGGTAGTTGTTGATCTGCCGCGCGCGCTTGGCGGCGACGATCACTAGCGCGTAGCGCTCCTTGACGTTCTCGAGCAGCTGGTCGATGCGTGGATTGATCACGGTCTCGACATGGTACCTGCAGCGGCTGCAATCTCTTTGCCGACGATCTCCGCGAGCTCCGCGAGAGCGCGGTCGAGGTCGTCGTTGACGATCACGTAGTCGAACTTCCCGGCCTGGCTCAACTGGTGCCGGGCGAGGTCGAGCCGCTCGTCGATCTCGCCCTCACTCTCGGTCGCACGCTCTCGGAGTCGCCGCTCGTTCTCCTCGAAGGTCGGGGCCTCGACGAAGATCGTCAGCGCGCCCGGGACCGTGCGTTTGACCTCGAGCGCACCCGCGGTCTCGAGGTCGAGCAGCGGGACCTTCCCGGCATCCGTGATGCGTGCGATCTCCGAGCGCAAGGTGCCGGAGCGCTGACCCCAGGGGAAGACGACGTGCTCGAGGAACTCGCCGGCCCGTAGCTTCTCGTCGAAATCCCCGTCGGAGATGAACCAGTACTCGCGCCCGTCCTGCTCGCCGCGCCTGCGCTCCCGCGTCGTTGCGGAGACGGCCAACTCGAGCTCCGGCATCCGTCCGAGCAGTGCTTTTTCCAGGGTGCCCTTGCCCGCACCCGAGGTGCCGGTGACCACGAAAACCGGGACTTTGGCGCTACCGGTGGAAGAGCCCAATGAGCTCAGTCCGCTGGCGGTCGGAAAGGCCTCCCACCGTCTTCGACTGGCTGATGCGGGCTTGGTTCAGGAAACGCGCCGCCTTCACCCGACCGAACTTGGGGACGGCCATCAGCATGTC
>DASWDJ010000081.1:0-5343 GCA_036395295.1 Gaiellaceae bacterium
CTGACCCCGGTCACTCCACGTCCAGGCGCGAATCCTCGAGGTCGAGGTCGCGCTCGACGCGCTGCATGACCTCGTCGCTGATCTTGCCCTGATTGCGGAGGGCGACCACGGCCGCCCGCTCCGCGTCGAGCAGCTGACGGCGCAGCTGCTGGTAGGCGACCGAGCGCTCCTCGATACCGTCGTCGTCCGCGCCGTCGAGCCGAGCGCTGAACCGGTTCCGGCGGAAGCCGTACAAGCCCCGCATCCGCTCGGCTGTATCGGGTCGCACCCAGTCCTCGTCGACGAGCTCGTCGAGCCGCTCGATCGCCGCGTCGGCTGCGTGGATACGCGCCTTCGCCTCCTCGCGGGCGTCTGTGGCGTCGTCCTCCTCGAGCCCCAGGAGTCGAACGACGCCCGGAAGTGAGAGCCCTTGCACGACGAGCGTCGCCAGCACGACGCAAAACGCCAGGAAGACGATCAGCGAGCGGTCGGGGAAGGGAGCGCCGGAATCCGTGTTCAGCGGGATCGCGAGTGCTGCGGCGAGCGTCACCCCTCCTCTCATCCCAGCCCATGCGATGAAGGCCACGAACTGCCACGGGGGAGCGGGATCGCGCTCGCGAAGACTCGCCGACACCCAGCGCGGGACGTAGGCGAGCGGGTACCCGTAGACGATCCGGATCAGAAGCACTACGCCCCAGACCAGCGCCGCATAGCCGACGAGCTCTTGCCAGGAACGACCGTGCAGATTGTCGAGAATCGGCTGCAGCTGCAGGCCGACGAGCCCGAAGAGCAGCGCATTGAGGAGGAAATTGAAAATCGCCCAGAACCCGTCGCCCTGGAGCCGCGTCTCGACCGTCGTCAGCTCCGGCGTGTGCCAGCCCATGTAGACGCCGGCCGTGACGACCGCGAGCACGCCGGACGCGCCGATCGCCGAAGCCGGTAGGAACACGAAATAACCCGTGAGGAACGCGATCGTGACCTCCAGTGGCGGATTGAAGAGGCGTCTGCGCACGAACCGAATCACGCGCCCGATGACGAGCCCGACCGCGATGCCGCCCAGGACCGACCAGACGAAGCTCCCGGCCGCGTTGAGCAGCGAGAACGAGCCGCTCAGCACCGCCGCGATCGCGAACTTGTAGAGGACGAGCGCCGTGCCGTCGTTGACGAGGCTCTCGCCCTCGATGATCGCGATCGCCCGTCGTGGTACTCCGAGCCGGCGCGCGATCGACGTCGCCGCGAGCGGGTCGGTCGGTGAGACCACGGCTCCGAGCACGAATCCGGCAGGCCACGACAGGTCGATGATGTAGTGCGCCACTGCAGCGACAAGCACCGTCGTGACGGCCACGAGCCCGATCGCCAGAAACGAGATCGGCCTCAGATTCCGCCGTAACTCGCGGAGCCCCGTGTTGAAAGCCGCCGAGTAAAGCAGCGGCGGAAGGATCCCGAAGAACACCGCTTCCGGCGGCAGGATCACGTTCGGGATGCCGGGTGCGAACCCGATCGCGAGCCCGCCGGCCACCAGCAGGATTGGATACGGGATCCGCAAAGGGTCGGCGAGCAGCAGCAGCGCAGCCGCACAAATGAGGAGGGCGAGGAGTTGAAGCTCCTCGTGTGCGCCGAACCCGCTCACCGCGTCACTAGAGTAGTTACGCATGTGCGGGATCTGCGGGATCGCCACGACCCGAGGCGCGGTCGATCCCGCGCGAGTCGCAGCCATGAGCTCGACACTCGTGCATCGGGGGCCGGACTCCGACGGCGCGTACGTCGAAGGGCCGGTCGGCCTCGCCGCGCGGCGGCTCGCGATCATCGACCTCGTCACGGGAGACCAGCCGCTCGCGAACGAGGACGGCCGGATCACCGTCGTCCAGAACGGAGAGATCTACAACTACCGCGAGTTGCGGCTCGAGCTCGAGCGCGCGGGGCACCGCTTCTCGACGAGCGGCGACACCGAGGTGCTCGCCCATCTCTACGAAGAGCGCGGCGAGCGCTTCGCCGAGCGGCTGCGCGGCATGTTCGCGATCGCGCTCTGGGACTCCGAGCAGGGCCGCCTGCTCCTCGCCCGCGACCGCTACGGGATCAAGCCGCTCTACTACAGGGAGGCCGAGGGCGAGCTCGCCTTCGCTTCCGAGCTGCGGGCGCTGCCACGGGGTGAGATCGATCTCGACGCGCTCGAGGCGTTTCTCGCCTTCAACTCCGTCCCGGCGCCCCTGACGATCTTCCGCGAGGTCCGCAAGCTCCCTCCGGGGCACGTCCTCGTGTGGCATGACGGACGCAGCGAGCTCAGACGCTACGCGCGGCCCGCTCCAGCCTCGGCGGCCGACGTGCGTGAGGACGAGGAGGCGGAGCTCGTCGAGGAGCTGCGGGCGCGCTTGCGGGATGCCGTGCGTGCTCACCTCGTCGCCGACGTTCCGGTTGGCGTCCTCCTCTCTGGCGGGATCGACTCCGCGACGCTCGCCGCACTCGCTGCCGAGGAGACGTCCGAGCCGCTGCGCACGTTCTCGATCGGCTTCGAGGAGCGCAGCTTCGACGAGCTCTGCGACGCGCGGCTCGTCGCGCAGCGGTACGGCACCCGGCATCGCGAGCTCGTGCTGCGTCCGGACGCGGCTCTGCTCCTGCCTGCGCTCGCGGACGCTTTCGACGAGCCGTTTGCCGACTCGTCGGCGCTACCCACCTATCTCGTCTCCCAGCTCGCCGCCGAGGACGTGAAGGTCGCACTCTCCGGCGAGGGGGGCGACGAGCTCTTCGGCGGCTACTACACGTATGCGGCCGACTTGCTCGCACAGCGGACCGGCTGGATCGCTCCGCTCGTGCGCCCGCTCGTCGAGCGGCTCCCGAGCTCGAGCGCGAGGGCGAGCTTCGACTACCGTGCGAAGCGCTTCGTGCGGGCGGCGCGGCAGGCGCCGCTCGAGCGTCACCACGGCTGGAAGGAGATCTTCTCGCGCGACGCGCGGGCCGAGCTCACCGGCCGGCGCGACGACTTCGATCCCGTCGACCTGCTGCGGGCGCGTTTTGCCGAGACGGAGGGCGCAGAGCTGCTTGCGCGGCTCCAGGACGTCGATCTCGGCACGTATCTCGTCGACGACCTGCTCGTGAAGACCGACCGCGCGTCGATGGCCCACTCGCTGGAGGCCCGGGTGCCGTTCCTCGACCCGGTCGTGACGAACCTCGCGCTCGCGCTCCCGACCCGCCACAAGGTGCGCGGCCTGCGCAAGAAGGTGCTCCTGCGCAAGGCGGCAGCTCCACTCGTGCCGCCGGAGCTTCTCCGCAGGCGAAAGAGGGGGTTCTCGATCCCGGCGGCGGCCTGGCTGCGCGGCGAGCTGGAGCCCTTCGCGCGCGAGACGCTCTCGGCCGCGGCGCTCCGGCGGCAGGGCTTCTTCCGGCCGGAGGCGGTGTCGCGCCTGATCGACGACCACGTCGCCGGGCGCGAGGACCTGAGCCGCCAGCTCTGGGGGCTGCTCGCCTTCACGCTCTGGCACGAGCGCCACGTCGACCAGACGCCTGGCCCGTTGCGGGAGCCGCGGGTCGAAGTGCTCGCGAGGTGAGAGTTTGGATCGACATCTCGGCGCCGGCGCACGTGTTGGTGTTCCGGCCGCTGATTCAGCTGCTGCGCGAGCGCGGCGACGAGGTCGAGGTGACGACGCGCGACTACGCGCAGACGCTCGAGCTCCTCGACCGGCACGGCATCGAGGCGACGGTGATCGGGCAGCACGGCGGCCGGTCACGCCTGGGCAAGGCCTTCGCGCTCACGGGCCGCCTGCGTGCCTTGAAGCGCTACGCACGTGGCCGCGGGTACGACCTCGCGCTCGCACACGGCTCGCACGAGTTGACGATGACCGCGCGGCGCCTGAAGATCCCGAGCGCGACGACCCACGACTACGAGTACGCGACGCTCCAGCACCATCTCGGCGATCGCGCGGCGACTAGGGTTGTCGTGCCCGAGGCGATCCCGCCCAAGCGGATGGCCCGTTTCGGCGTCCGGCCTCCGAAGCTTCTGCGGTACCCGGGCCTGAAGGAGGAGTACTACCTTTACGACTTCGAGCCCGACCGCTCCGTGCTCGGTGAGCTCGGAGTCGAGAGCGGCCGGACGCTCGTCGTCGTCAGGACGCCGCCCGACGTCTCGCTCTACCACAGGCGCTCGAACCCGTTCTTCCCGCGCCTTCTGGCCCACCTCGGCAGCCAGGAGAGCGTGCAGGCGGTGGTGCTCCCGCGGAGCGCGGAACAGGGGGCCTACGTCGTCGGGCTCGAGCTCCCATCGGTGATCGTCCCTCAGCAGGCAGTCGACGCCCAGAGCCTGATCGCGCTCGCAGACCTCGTCGTCTCGGCGGGCGGCACCATGAACCGCGAGGCCGCCGCCCTCGGCGTGCCGGTGTACACGACCTACGGGGGGCGCATCGGCGGCGTGGATGAGATGCTGATCGGCGAGGGCCGCCTGCGCCCCCTCACCGACCCGCGGGCGCTCGTCCTCGAGAAGCGAGGTGAGGACGGCGCTCCCCGCGTTCGCCGTGATCCGAAGGTCTTGTTGAACCTCCTGCTCTCGGCCAAGAGCCCCATCTAAACTCTCGCGCCGCAAGCAACTTCAAAGGGGAGAGTGATGAAGAAGAGGCTGTGCATGCTCGCAGCCGGAGCGGCGGCGGTGGCGGCGATCATCGCCTTGCCGACGGGCGCGGCGGACAACAACTCGGGGTTTCACACGGCGCTGCCGGCGTTGTTGACCCCGCTGGCTCCGGGCTCGAGCGTCAAGCCGATCATCTCGGTCGGCGACACCGTCAGGGGCTACAGGTTCGAGTCCATCCCGGACGGGATCTCGTTCACGCGGAACGGCCGGGGCACGATGGACGTCTACGTGAACCACGAGACGTCGCTCGTCCCGTTCCCGGCAATGCGCAGCGACTTCACCAACTCGCTGGTCAGCCGCCTGCGTTTAAGCCAGCACAGTGCCGGCGTGCTGCGAGGCGATTACGCGATCGATTCGAACTCGAATTACCAGCGCTTCTGCTCGAACTTCCTCGTCGGTCCCGAACAGGGCTTCGAGCGCGAGCTCCTGCTCACGAACGAGGAGGCCCGAGACATCGTCCTGCGGCAGGGCTACGCATGGCACCCGCCGTCCGTCTCCCTCGACGAGCCGTCCGCCGAGCAGGCCGGCGTCGTCGTCGCCCTGGACGTCAAGAGCGGCGACCATCGCTCGATCTTCGGCATGGGTCGACACAACCACGAGAACGACGTCGGCTTGCCCGGCTACGGCCATCCCGTCGTGCTCTCCGGGGACGACACGTTCGACGCGCCGGCATCCCAGCTCTACCTGTACTCGGCTGCGAGCGGCCACGCGCTCTGGAACGACGAGGGCACGCTGTACGCCTTCGTCGC
>DASWDJ010000082.1:0-1635 GCA_036395295.1 Gaiellaceae bacterium
GTCGACCGGGATCCAGGGCGGGTACGTGGCCGGCAGTCTGTTCTCGAAGCTGACGTCGAGCGCTGTTCCGCTGTGCCCGACCACCGCCATCCCGAACGAGCCCGCCTGGCCCTCGAGCCCGGAGCCGTCGTCGTAGGCCCACAGCGGCGTCGGCGGCAGCTGCGGGTGCAGCTGCCTGCTGATCTCCCTCTGGACGAACGAGTACTCGTTCGGTCCGCTCGGGGTGGCGACCACGATCCCCGCGCCTGGTAGCGGCACCGGCTCCAGGTACTTCGTCAGCTTCAGGCCCGGCGCGGCACTCGCCGCCGGGGTTCGCGCCGCCCACGGCAGCGCGAGCGCGGCGCCGGCTCCCGCGCCGTACTGCAAGAAACGGCGACGCGTCATCCCCTTCATCTCTCCTCCTTGGCCGCAGTTACCGTAGTGTCACCCCTCGAGCGGGAGTTGGCGAGGTCTCGGCCTTCCTGCGGCGGGGTGGTAGCCGCGCCTGGAAGACGCGCTTTGAAGCGGCGAATCGTGAGTGACCTCGAGCCCCCGCCGTCCGTTGAGGACGGCGGGCGACGCCCGCGCGAGACTTTCTCCGCTCTCGCCGGAGTAAGGTGCTCCCGCGATCCAAGAGCCGAGGAGACCCTCCCGGGTTCTCGCCCGGTGTCTTCGCTCGCTGATCGGTGCCGCAGCATCGCCCGCCAATCAGATTAGATCACGATCGTCACGAATGCGTCAATGATTGTCACAGTTTGGTGACACGCGTGTTCCGAGGAGAGCGTCGGTGAGCGGAAGCCGGAGGGACGCCAGGAGGCGGGACATCCTTGTCGCAGCGGCAGGTGTTCTTGCCGTGCGGGAAGCTGCCGGTATGGCGGAGGTCGCAACCGCGTCCGGGATCGCGCGCGGCACGCTCTACCGCTACTTCCCGACTCGCGAGTCGCTGCTCCAAGCGCTCGAAGCGGCCGCAAACGAGGAGGCGGGGCGACGGCTTGCGGAGGCGAATCTCGACGAGGTTCCGGTCGAGGAGGCGCTCGCGCGCGCGACCCGCGCTTTGGTCGCAGTCGGCGAACACTTCATCGTCCTGCTGCGCGAGCGCCGGCCGCCCGAGCCCGGCTTCAGCGCACCGCTCGTCGCGCTCCTCGATCGCGGACGTGAGGACGGCCACATCCGCAGCGACGTCCCTCTTGCGACCCTCGTCGAGTCGCTGCTCGTCCTCGTCGCTGCCTGCGTCCGGACCGGCAGAGCCGCCGGGATGGGATCGGAGGACATCAGCTCGATGGCGCTCCGACTGTTCCTCACCGGAGCCCGTCCGGCGGCGGATTGACGGCTCCGGTAAAGCAGCGCGTCGCGCGGCGCTATCGAAGGCGGGGCCTTGCGCCTTGCTGGCGAGCCTGATTCTGCGCGCTCCCCGCCGAAACTGGCAGTGCAGGACTGGTTAGGATCCACGCGACTCGCGAAAGGGGGTTGACGTGCACCTGAGTCACCGCGAGTGGTGGGCGCTTATCCACGGGATCATCTTCGGCGCGTTCTTCCTGCTCGCCTTCTCGGGCGGGCTCGCCGGCCTGTGGAGCCTGCGCACTGAGTGGGTCACCGCCGAGGGGCTGCGCGAGCGGGTGCGCCGGCTGAAGATCGGCACGGTGACGATGGCGCTCG
>DASWDJ010000083.1:0-4259 GCA_036395295.1 Gaiellaceae bacterium
GCGCCCGAGGACTACCTCGCAGTCCCGCTCGAGGAGCTGGAGCGCGACATCTACGCGACCGGCTTCTTCCGCCAGAAGGCGAAGGCGATCCGCGGGACGATGCAGCAGCTGCTCGAGGAGCACGACGGGATCGTTCCGCGACGGCTCGAGGAGCTCGTCCGCCTGCCGGGGGTCGCGCGCAAGACCGCGAACGTCGTCGCCGCCGAACTCGGCGAGCCGCAGGGGATCGTGGTCGACACGCATGTGCGCCGGCTTTCGCAGCGGCTCGGACTGACGAAGCACGAGGACCCGGCGAAGATCGAGCGCGATCTGATGAGGCTCGTTCCTCGAGCCGATTGGGGCCGCTTTCCGCACCTCCTCATCTGGCATGGACGCCGGGTATGCCTTGCCCGCCGTCCGCGCTGCGAGAACTGCGTCATCAACGACCTTTGTCCTTCGACCCGCGTCTGACCTTGTAACAGTTTGTTACTAGGTCTTCAGCGAGGTGTGAGCGCCACGAGCAGGCCACCGTCTTCGTCGTATGCCGGCAGGAAGTCGGCGGTCACGCGCTTGGTGAGCCCGGCCCGGGTGCGAAGCTCGAGCTGTTCGCCGAAGCGCCGCACGCCCCACTCGCGCGCCAGCTCCGAGGGGTTCTTGCCGTCCTCGAACCCGGAGAGCTGGAAGGCGTCCATCACCTCCTGGCCGAGAACGTCCTGCTCCTGGTAGCCGCTGAGCTCGAACACCCCGCGTCCAAGCGCGAGTATGCGCCCCTCGGCGTCGCAGACGACGAACCCCGTTGTCGGCGCCGGGTAGTAGTCGTCCATGAGCTCGAAGAGGAAGCCGAAGCCGCAGTGGCGGCAGGCGACTGCCTGTTCGGAGAAGCCCTCGACGCTGTCGAGGTCGACGGAGCGCTGCTTGCAGTTGGGGCAGATGAACCAGGGCACCCGGGCGATGGTAGCCACGGGCACTAGGCTCGCAGGACGGTGAGCTCGCTCATCTTGATCGCGCTTCCGACGAGCGGCATCGCGTACCTCGTGCTTGCCCTGCTCGTGGGCGGTGAGTCGGCTGGACTGCCGTTGCCGGGCGAGACTGCCCTCATCACAGGCGCCGTGCTCGCCTCCCAGGGGAAGCTGGCGCTTCCCGCAGTCGTGGCGACCGCTGCGGCGGCGGCGATCGTCGGCGACAACTTCGGCTACCTCCTGGGCCGCCAAGGGGCGCGGCGCCTGCTCACGCGCCCCGGCCGACTCGAGACGGCCAGGCGCCGATTCCTGCAGCGCGGCGAAGCGTTCTTCGAGCGCCACGGAGCAAAGACGGTCTTCTTCGGCCGCTGGTTGCCGTTTCTCCGGGTCACAGCTGCCGTGCTCGCCGGAGCACACCGCATGCACTGGTCGAGATTCCTGGCCTGGAACGCGCTCGGCGGGATCTCCTGGGCCGTATCCGTTGGCCTGGCCGGCTATCTCCTCGGCGAGGCGGCCGTCGCCGTTGTCCACGCGGCCGGTCTGGTCGTGGTCGCCGTCGTCGCCGTGGCCGCGCTGGCGTTCTTCGGATGGCTGAAGCTGCGGCCGGGCCGGCCCTAAATCCAGCCCTTGCGTCGGAAGTAGACGACCTGCCCGATCGTCGCGGCGACGATCCATCCCCAAGACCACCAGTAGCCGAAGCCCCAGTTCAGCTCGGGGATATGCCGGAAGTTCTGGCCGTAGAGCCCGACGATGAAGGTCGGAACGAGGAGGATCGAGGCGATCGCGGTCAGCCTCTTCATGACCTCGTTCTGGTCGTTCGCGATCTTCGCCTGGTGGTAGTCGCGTGCGCTCGCGACCAGGTCGCGTGAGAGCTCGAGCCCCTCCGTCGAGCGCAGCAGCTTGTCGTAGGCGTCGGCGAAGTGCAGCTCCACCTCTCGCGGGAAGAGCTCGACACCCTCCAGGTCGAGCCTGCCGTCCACGACTCGGCGAATGGCGTCGCGTGTGGGCGCGAGGGTGCGCCTGATGTGCAGGAGATCGTGGCGGAGTGCCGATAGCCGCTCCCGCACCTGCGCGGCGGGCCACGTCTCGACGTGGTCCTCGAGCTCGTCGATCTCGTCGTTGACGGCGTCGATCAGATCCAGGTAGCGATCAGCGACGTCGTTGACGAGGTGGTAGACGATCATGCCCGGCTCCGGCTCTGCGCCCTTGGGGCAGATCTCTCGCACGGGGCCGATGTCGTACGGCTCCTCCCCCGGAGGCGTCTTTCGAACGGTCAGCAGGAAGTCGTCGCTGAGCACGATGTCGATCTCCTGATAGAAGACACGATCCTCTTCCGGGACGGCGACGGCGACGAGGAAGACGCCGAAAACGTAGTCGCCCTGCGCTTGCAGCGTTGGCCGGGGCTCGTCGTCGTGTGCCGCCGGCCGCAGGAGCTGCTCGACAGCATGTGCCTGCAACCTGTGCGGTAGATGGCGCTCGAGCTCGGCCCGATCAGGGTCGAGCAGGTCGATCCAGGTCGTCTCCGCCATGGGGATCCTGCCGGACTCGGCTAGACCTCTTGCCTACTGCCGTTTCGGTTAATTCTGATGTCTCGAGCGGTCAATTCAGACGGACGCGCGGGCCGAGCCCGCACGTCCTGAGGACGTCACCGCAAGCGGTGCCTCGGCCTCCTCGGCTTCGATGCGCGGTGCGGCCAGGGCCGCCGCCTCGTGCCCTTCCTCAGCAGCAAGGAAGCGCTCGGCGTCGAGCGCGGCCATCGCGCCGGTCCCGGCTGCCGTCACAGCCTGCCGGTAGACGTGGTCGACGACGTCGCCGGCGGCGAAGACTCCCGGGATGTTCGTGGCCGTCGAGCCCTGCTGGGTGATCAGGTATCCGGGCTCGTCGTGCTCGAGCTGCTCGAGGAAGAGCTTCGTGTTCGGATCGTGCCCGACCGCGACGAACAGTCCGCCCGCCGGAAGATCGGTCGTCTCGCCGGTGTTCACGTCGCGGATGCGGACACCGGTTACGCGCCCCTCCTCGCCGAGCACCTCCTCGACGACGGCATTGGTGACGAACTCGATCTTTTCGTTTGCCCGCGCGCGGTCGAGCATGATCGGCGAGGCGCGGAAATCGTCCCGCCGGTGGACGACGGTCACCTTCGTCGCGAACTTCGTGAGGAAGATCGCCTCCTCCATCGCGGAGTCGCCGCCGCCGACGACGACCACTTCCTTGTCGCGGAAAAAGAAGGCATCGCAGACCGCGCAGTACGAGACTCCCTTGCCCTGGAGCTCGCGCTCGGAGTCGATTCCGAGCTGCCTCGCGCTCGCCCCGGTGGAGACGATCACCGCCCTCGCTCGATACTCGTCGTCGCCCACGGAGATTCGGAACGGCCGTTCCGAGAAGTCGACCGAGGTCACGTCCTCGGTCAGGAACTCGGCCCCGAACCGCTCGGCCTGGGTGCGAAAGTCGCGCATCATCTCCGGGCCGAGGATCCCTTCCACGTAGCCGGGGTAATTCTCCACGTCGCTCGTGATCATCAGCTGGCCGCCCCACCCGACGCCCTCGATGACGAGCGGATGAAGATTCGCGCGCGCTGCATACAGGGCGGCCGTGTAGCCCGCCGGTCCGCCCCCGATGATGATCAAGTCGCGTGTGTCGTTGTCTGTCATGCCACTCACAAGGGTAGTAAGGCCCCTTTCTGGGACCTCACACTATTCAACGAATCGGACCGCTTTGTCCTTCCCAGTGACGGGGCTGCTCAACCTACGCCACGAGCTGGCCACAGAGGTACAGCTCGCCGTTCCGAAGCTCGGTTTCAGCGTGCAGGCGGTGGGGCTCGCGCTGCCCCGGCCTGATCAGATGTACCACCTGATGACCGCGAGCGACGAGAAGCTCTGCGATGAACCGGCGGTGACAGCGCACCCACGGAGTCTCGGCGCACATGAGGCACGGCACCGGCTCCCGGAGCACGTCTGCGAGCGCGGCCTTCCACTCAGGCGTCCCCATGCGCGCCACGTAGCTGCCGAAGGCGCCGAGGCAGGCGAAGCGCTCCTCACCGGGCTCGCCCGCCCGCTTGCCTCCGAGCTCGACGGCGTGGCGGTAGGCGATGCCCTCGGCGTCGAGCGCGGCCGCGAGCGTCGCCTGGTTGAACTGGGGATTTCGGCGGGAGCCCGGGAAGCGCCGAACGTCGACGAGCGTCTCGATCGCCGCCTCGCGCAGACAGGCGACGAGCTCGTCGAGCTCCCTCCGCCCATGGCCGATAGTGAAGATGCGTAGCGCCACCGGAATAGAATCGCGACTTTCGAGGAAATGGAGCTGAACAGATGGCCGAGAGCGTGAACT
>DASWDJ010000084.1:0-3604 GCA_036395295.1 Gaiellaceae bacterium
GACCAGGATCAGGGATCGCCGAACGGCGGGCTCGAAGGCCACGTCCATCAGGACACCGTGTCGGGCAGCTCGAAGAACAAGGCCAATCAGAGCAAGCGCCAGAAGGTGTCCGCCGCGAGCGGCTCTTCGCAATTCCAGTACGACCCGGTCCGCTGCTGCGGGACGTTCAGCCAGGAAGGCGGATCGAACAACAGCGAGGACATCAATCAATCGTCCACGCTCGACGCAACCGAGCCGCTGGCGAACCAGGTCTCCGCGCTGATCGGCGAGAGCCGGAGCCCCGACGGGTCATGCATGATCAACCAGCACGCGAAGATCGGCGACGGTTCGGAGACGAACTCCGCGTCGTTCAGTCCGTGCCCGTTCGTCATCCTCGTGACGCAGTGCGAGGGCGGGAACATCACGGAGGGAGAGGGCGGCTGTACTGCCTTCCCGCCGCAGACCGGCGAGATCGACTTCTGCCTGCAGTGCGACTTCCTCGGGCCCTCCTCCCTGAAGGCGCGCCCCTAGAACGTCACTCGGAAGCGGGGCTGGAGATCCCAGCCCCGCTTCCCACGAGCGCAAGCTCCCGCTCGACCTCCGCGACTAGACCGATGGCGCCCATCGCGAGGCACGCTTCGTGTGCCAGCTCGAGCTGCTCGCGCGCACCCGCAGGGTCGCCGAGCTCCCGCAATGCGCGCCCGAACGCAAGTCGACTCTGGCTCACCTCGATCCGCATATCGAGCTGCTCGAGCAAGGCGACGGCCTCCGCGTACCGCTCCGCGGCCAGCTCCGACTCCCGTTGCGCGGTGGCGACGGACGCTTCGGCGAGTCGAAGGACGGCCGACGCGTAGGGGTTCTCCTCGGGAACGTCTCTACCAGCGAACTCAGCGAGCTCTGCCGCATCGGCCAGGCGACCCTGCCGCACGAGCGTCTCGGTCAGCAGGCGGTAGATATCCACGGCCTCGAGGGCTCCCTCCTGGAGGGCGATGGGGAGCGCCTGGCGCAGGTGCTGCTCGGCGAGCGGTAGATCCTCCCGGGCCAGCGCGTACTGGCTGAGCGCAATCAGGTTCTGGATCTGGAAGAAGGTCTCGCCGGTGCGTTCGAGCCACGCCCGCGCCTGTTCCCCTAGCACCTCTGCCTCGGCGAGGTCGCCCCGGTAGTACTTGATCACGGCGAGCATGAACGTTGCCCGCGCCTCGTCCCGGCTGCTGCCTAGCTCGGCGGCGAGGGAGGAGCAGCGCTCGAGCTGCTCCTCGGCGGCCGCCAGCTCGCCCTTGTTCAAGAGGAGGGACCCTGCACGCAGATGTCCGACGACGCGGAGCGGCCGGTCCTCGATCTCTTCGGCGATGCTGATAGCTCGGCCCAGCTCCTCAAGCGCCTCGTCGGGGGCCCCGATATCGCCCTTCACCGACGCGAGAGCGAACGCCGCCCTGACCTGGAGGTTCCGATCGCCCGCCTGGACTGCGAGCTTCAACGCCTCCTCGAGGCGCTCGAGCGCCTCGGCGGCTCGCCCTTGCCGGTGGTCAATCTGGGCGAGGTACCCGAGCGCTTCGCAGGTGAGATCGAGCCGGCCGGCCGCACGCGCCTCGTCCGCAATCGGCCCGAGCACGTTGAGTGCTTTCTGTGCCTGCCCGAGAACGACGAGCATGTTCGCGCGCCGAAGCCGGAGCTCGATGGCCGTCTCGGCCTTCTCGACGAGGTCGAGCGCCCGTGCGTAGAAGCGGTCCGCCTCGCGCATGCCCTCGTGGGCCTCCGCCCTATGGCCGGCGTGCGAAAGAGCCTCTACCGCACGGTCGATCGGCGGATCGATCGTCGCGCGAGCGATCGCACGGTTCAGCAGACACGCCTGCTCGAGGTGGTAGCCGACGATCTCGACGAACTCGTCCTCCACGGCGGGCAATGCTTCGAGCCAGTCCGCGAACGAGAGGTGGAGTTGCGCGCGGCGGCCCCGGGGCATCCGGCCGTACGCGACGTCCCGGATCATGATGTGTTTGAAGCCGTATTCCTGCTCGCCGGCGACCGACGAGTCATCGTGCTCGCGGATCAGATCCCGGCGCTCGAGGACCTCTAGCCGCTGCCGCAGCTCGCCGTGCTGCGCTTCGCCGGTCTCACCCTGAAGGTGGGCCACTGCGCCCGACCAGAAGACGCTGCCGACAATCGACGCGTGCTGCGCAACCCGCCGCTCCGGGGGCACGAGCTGGTCGAGGCGCGAGCCGATCAGCGACTGGAGGCTGTTCGGAATCGGCAGGGCCTCGCCCTCCTTTAGGTGCCAGCCCGTGGAGTCGACGACGCCCCGCTCGGTGAGCATCTGCACGGTCTCCTCGAGAAAGAGTGGATTGCCGCCCGTGCTTTTGAGCAGAGCGTCGACGGCCGAGCTGTCCGCGAGCGCCTCAGGTCCGAGCAGCTCGCCGAGCAGCGTGTGTCCGACCTCGGCACTGAGAGGCTCGAGCTCGATCGCCACCTTCCGCTCGCGCTCTCTCAGCAGGGCCGGCATCGTCTCTCGGAGCTCGGGACGCGCAGACGCGACGATGAGCAACGGCACCTCCGGCCCGTCCTCGGCGAGATACCGGATGAGCTCGATCAGCGTCGGCTCTGCCCAGTGGAGGTCCTCGAAGACGAGCACGAGCGGCTTTCGCTTCGCGAGCAGCTGGAGCAGGCGGCGGATGCCCCAGTGCAGCTCCGCCTGCGTGATCTCGGTGGTTGTGTACGTACCACGCGGCGTCGTCGTCACCCCGAGGACGTGCGACGCGGCAGCGGCCATCGTTCGCAGCTCGTCGAGGTTGTCTTCGCCGACGCTCTCGAGCAGCAGCCCCAGCTTCACGGCGATCTCCGCGGCACCCTCACTCTGGAGGATTCCCGCCAGTCCCTTCAGGATCTCGGTGACCGCCCAGTAGGTGATGCCCTCGCCGTACGGGAGGCAGCGGCCCCAGACGGCCGTGCCTTCGGCGCCGATCCGCGTCCCGATCTCCTCGAGCAGGCGACTCTTCCCGATGCCGGGCGTCCCGATCAGCGTCGCCATCCCAGGCAGGCGCTCGCTCACCACCTGCTCCCAGAGCCCGAGCAGCTTCTCGAGCTCCTGCTCGCGCCCGACGAGGGTTCCGCGGCGCACCTCCCTGCGCGTCGGCAGCTCGCGCGCCTTGATCGCCTCCCACACACGAACCGGCTCTGCCTTTCCCTTTGCGGTCACAGGTTCGCCGGGCTCGTACTCGATCGCGTGCTTGGTCGCCTCGTACGTCAGCTCGCCGACGACAATCCCGTTGATCGGCGCGGCCCCCTGGATCCTGGCCGCCGTGTTCATCACGTCACCGGCGGCCTCGCCGATCTCTTCGCCCGGATTCGATCCCAGGATGACGATCGCGTCACCCGTGTTAACGCCCGTGCGGATGTTCAGGTTGAGCCACTCGTCGGTCGCGTTCAGTTCCTCGATCGCCTTGGTGACGGCGAACGCGGCCCGCACCGCCCGCTCGGGGTCGTCCTCGTGCGCGGTCGGCGCGCCGAAGAGCGCCACCACCGCGTCGCCGATGAACTTCGCCACCGAGCCGCCGTGGAGCTCGAGCTCTCGCCGCGCCTCGACGTAGTAGGGCGCCAGCCGGGCGCGAACGTCCTCGGGGTCGAGCTGCTC
>DASWDJ010000085.1:0-2895 GCA_036395295.1 Gaiellaceae bacterium
GAGCGCGAGCTCGAGCGGAAGCCGGGGGTCGCCGCCCTGGCGCAGGTCGTCGACGGCGACCGCCAGCAGGTCGCACAGGCGCAGCACCGTCGGCTCCCCGAGCTGGTTGGCCTGCGCCCGCAGGCGCTCTCGCATCTCCTCGGTCAGCGGCAGGGAGTCGGGCACCTCGCCCATGTGCTGCACGAGCAGGATGTGCCGCAGGTGCTCGAGCAGGTCGGTGACGAGGCGGCCGAGGTCCTGGCCCTGGTCGGCGAGCTCCTCGAGGAAGGTGAGCGCCCCGGCCGTGTCGCGGTCGACGACGAAGTCGCAGAGCCGGAACAGGGCCTCCTCTTCCACCGCGCCGAGCAGCTGGAGCACCGCCTGCACGGTCACCTTCCCCTCGGTCGCCGAGGACAGCTGGTCGAGCGCCGAGACGGCGTCCCGGAAGCTCCCACGCGCCGAGCGCGCGACCAGCGCGAGCGCCGCTTCCGGGGCCTCGATCCCCTCGCCCTCGGCGACGCCCTTCAGATAGCGGACGATCTCAGGAAGCCGCGGACGCGCGAGCACGAACGTCTGGCAGCGTGAACGGACCGTCGGCAGCATCTTCTGGAGCTCGGTCGTGCAGAAGACGAAGACGAGGTGTGGTGGAGGCTCCTCGATCAGCTTCAAGAGAGCGTTGAAGGCGGCATCCGTCAGCTGGTGCGCCTCGTCGAGGATGTAGACCTTGTAGCGCCCCTCGACGGGCTGGAGGACGACGCGCTCGCGGATCTCGCGGATGTCGTCGATCCCGCGCTGCGAGGCGGCGTCCATCTCGACGACGTCGAGCGAGGTTCCGGCGGCGATCGCGGTGCAGGCATGGCAGGTCCCGTCGGGGTCGGGAGTGGGGCCCTGCGCGCAGTTGAGTGCCTTCGCGAGGATGCGCGCGAGCGATGTCTTCCCGGTGCCCCGAGGACCGGCGAAGAGGTATGCCTGGCGCACGTTGCCGGCCGAGATCGCGTTCTTGAGCGTGCGCACGACCGGCTCCTGGCCGACCACCTCGTCGAAGCCCTGGGGACGATATTTGCGGTAGAGCGCGGTCAAGAGCGGCCCGACCCGATTCAACCAGAAAGCGCTCCACCCGACCGCTTCCGTGAATGCCCGGTCAGGTAGGCGGGGAGCTAGCGTTCCTGGCCGACGCGGCTTAGCGGGGGCGCTCGACGAACGCGATCGCGTCAGCGCGTGGCGACCAAGCCGGCGCGACGACGACGAACTGGCCGCCCGCGACGCGCTGCGCTGTCCCCGTCGCAACCGAAGCCACGTACATCGAGCCTTCGTCTCGAGGCGTCTGACGGACGAACGCGATCTCCGTTCCGCCGGGAGACCAGGTCGGTGAGGTATCACTCCCCGCTCCGCGAGTCACCCTCGTCGCGGTCTTGGCCGCAAGACGCAGGATGTAGATCTTCCAGCGTCCGTTCGGCTCTTGGCGCGCGAACGCGAGCCTGTCACCGTCGGGTGACCAGGCGGGATCGATCTCCGACGTCTCACCGTGGGTGAGTTGACGTAGACCCGCACCTCGTGAAGAGACGGCGAACACATGCGTGAGCCGGTCGTTCCCGGTTGCGGTGAATGCGATCTCCGTCCCGGCCGGTGACCAGACTGGCCCGGAGCCCGAGATCGTGGCGAGGAGGCGATGCCGGCCGCCCCCGTCGACGCGAGCAGCGTTCAGGTGTCCGGACGGTCCGACGAATGCGAGCCAGCGACCGTCAGGCGAGTACGACGGCTCTGATCCGGCTACGACGCGACGGGTGCGGCGCGCTCCGATTGCCGGGCCGACTTCGAGGACACGGATCTTAGGTGCGCAGTCGTCACAGGAAATCTGGGTAAAAGCGAGCCGCCGGCCGTCAGGCGACCAGGCTGGGCTGAACGCAAACTGCTCGTCGTCGTTCGAGGTCAACCGCGCCGTCGTTCGGCGCGACATTCGAAGAAGGTAGATGTCCGACTGCTCCTCGTGGCTGGTCGCCGAATGGACGCCGTGCGTGTGGTGGTGACCGTCACCCGTCGCGGAGGCACCGACCGCAGCGCCCGTGAGGGCGAGCGCGCACGCCGCGAGCACGGAGGGTGCGAGCGTGCGCATAGCGGGGCCAAGAGGGCGGTCTCGGGCCGGCTCGGCGAGGAGGAGCGCAAGCGAGCCAACGACGATCAGGAATTCATAGGCGGTTGCAAGAACGTCGATGAACTCCGCCGGCTCGCGCCCGCCGACCTCCGGCCCGAACGGCAGTCCTGCGGCCCGCGTGACGACCCAGAGCGTGATCACGACAGCATTTCCGACTGCGCCGGCAAGGAACAGCCGCGACGACGGGCGGAGCAGGATCAGCAGCGCCCAAACCGGCTGGAGGACGCCCGTGCCGAGGAAGAACAGTCCGAAGAGCCACCACTCGTGCGCGTGCCCCGGCAGGACGGCGAGGTGGATCGCGCCGGCGCCGGCCGAGGCAAGCGCGAGCCCGATCCGCACAACGTCGGACCGGGAACGCGGTAGCTTCACAGCCGCCGACTGTAGCTCAGCGACCGGCCGGGGCCGTGAGCGGCCGGGAGCAGCTCACGTTGGAATGAGGACCGCTTCGGTGAATGCCCGGTCACGCACCCTCCTTCGAGAGGCAATCCGAGCCGGTGCGAGCGACGCTTGCTCGGGCCAGGCTGACCCGCGGCACCTGGAAGGGATTGCTTAGCGCTGCTTCCTCCCGGACCTGACGCGGTTCGCAGGCTCCCAGTGCGCGGAACCTGGCCGTCAACACTCACATCGCAAGCCCGTGTCTCGGACGGCACCCCCTCGAGAGGGAATTCGGCCCCGCTAAAGCGGATTGCGGGTTCAGGGAACCGCTAGCTCCCCGCCTAGCGCGACCGGGCACGGCAAGAGTAGCACCGCTAATCTGGGATTTC
>DASWDJ010000086.1:0-8137 GCA_036395295.1 Gaiellaceae bacterium
CTTCAGCAGGTTGACGAGCGTTTCGCCGAACCTGAACACCGTCGAGCTGTCGTCCTCGAACGCCACCGGCAGCTCGAAGACCTCCCGATAGAAGCGCTTCGCTGCCTCCAAGTCCTCGACGAACAGCGTGATTGCAGCGATCGCCCCGGGCCACGCTCCCTGTTCGGTGCCTTCCCTCTCGGTCACGTTCATGTGCACTTCTCCTCTCCGAAATCGGTCTCCGGGCGCGTAGGCGTCCGCCCGAAGGTGGCCTCCATCAACCAAAACAGACTCGCCGAAGCCAGCGAAATCATCGGTGCTCCCACGGCAACCAGTCACCCCGCTATCGCCGCCCGGACGTGACTCCAGTTTCCCGGCCTAGCGTCAGGGGACTCCCGGACGCTGGCCCAGGCGAGTCAGTTACCGACGTTCCTGACGAACCAGGCTCACGGCTCCCAGTGGTCGAGCGTGACCGCCCGAATGTCTCCGCTCTCGTCGACGAACACGTCCACGGCGAACCATCGAAGGCAACTCGCCGGCTCGCGAGGCTGGATGCTGAGCCGGCGCAGGCGCGAGACCGGGCGCGGCGGCGCGCGGGCCGGCGACGCGCATCGTCTGTAGCTTCCTTCGCGGTGCTCGAGCGGCCCTTCGTGGGTGGCGAGCACATCGAGCGAGGAGAACGGACCGACACCGCCACGGAAGAGATAGACGTCGAGCTTCCACGCGGCCGGGTCGCGTAGCTCCTGCGCGGACCGTGTTTTCAGTAGCCGGTCGCCGAGGCCGAGCTTGACACGATCGGCGAACGGCACCGACGCCCAGGTCTCGTCGCTCGGCTGGCGCGCGAACGCGACGAGCCCGTTGAGCACGTCGTCACCGTCAGTCTCGGCTTCGCATCCGGGGAACGCGACGGCCACCACTGCTGCAACTAGAGCCATGAACCGCGTCATTCCGGCAGCTATTCCCGCGCAGAGCCGTCCCCGCACTATCCGACTTCGCCCTGTCGCGGCTGCGCAACCGTCGGTTAGAAACACGAACTGCTCAGAGGACGCGCGACGCGTGCGAGCTCGTCGTCGGCATGAGACGGACCACCGCCGGCCACGAAGCTGAGTACCTCGCGACCTTCATTGTCGAACCCCAGCACCCGCGGCGCTCCCTCGAACCCGACGAGCTCCAGGTGGGCGAGGAGGGCGTGCACGGCGTGCGTCCAGGAACTTATCGAGCGGTGCACGGTCTCGCCGACTCGCTCTACATCGGTAAGGCCACCGTCACGTCGTGAGCTACCGGTGGCGTCTTCGCCGGATCGCACTCGCCGACCATATCTTCAAGGCTGGCGGGAGCGCGAAGACTGACGGCGTCTTCAGTCATCGGCGCAAATTCTTCCCTAGCGCCCTGACAAGCTCGAGTGATATTTAGGGACGCTGGCCCACCGGAACGTGGCATCTCCCGGCGAGCCACCGCTCGCCTGTACGGATGCCGCCCGTCCGGAGTAGCCTCTCCGCGAGTTGGCGCTTTCGACGTCCGACATCTCCGCTATCCGGGCAGCTGAAAAGGCTCTTGCCGAGGCCTTCGAGTCTCGCGAGCTCGCGGCGTGGGTGGACTTCTACACGGACGATGCGATCTTCGTGGGGCATGGGGTGCCCGCGATCGAGGGACGGAGTGCCTTCCTCGACGCCGCCCCGCAGATCAGCATCTCCTCGATGGAGATCGTTGCGGACTCGACGCTCGGGACGGGCGATTTCGCGGCGACGCTCGGGCGTGCGACCTGGGTGAGCGGGCCGAAAGGCTCGGATGCCCCGAGGGTGCGAAGACGCTTTCTCATGGTCTGGCGCCGAGAGCCCGACCGGCGCTGGCGCATCGCCCGTGAACTGCTGAACGAGGACGTGTAGCCGTCCGACAGTCGCGAGCCCGCCTCGGGTCACATTCCCGAACTCAATGTCATTCTCGATGTCGTGGTGGCGTCCGGTGAGCGTCGCAGACTCGTCCGACGGATGAATCCCGTTCCCGTCGAAGGTCACAGACCCAGGGGAGCCATGCCACGCAACCGGCTTTCGACGCGCCCTACTCCCACGATTGAGTCGAGCCAGCGGCGGCGCGCTTGATTTCTGATCTCGGCGACATCACAATCGGTCTCTCCTGCCAAGCGGGGGAGAAAAGGGGTTCAACATGCGGCAAATCATGCTCCTCGTTGCGTTGACGGCCGTCCTCGCAGTACCTGCGGTCGCCAGCGCCGATCCGAATGGGCCGAACGTTCAGCCCTATCTCACGATCCATTGCAGCAACGGCCAGTCGTATCTGATGAACGGTGGCACGGCAACCAACCAGAGTCATGAGGCCTTCGCTGTCAACTCGACGAGTATCTTCGTCTCCCAATCCTTCGTGTTCACAGTGGACGGCCAGAACTTCGTTGCATACGACAACGCGTCCGGCCTCAAAAACTTGATCACATGCACGGGCGACTTTGGTGGGGGCGTGACCTTCACGACGACCGGTTTTCTGACGCCGCGGTAGTAACGACTCGATGCGATTGTCAAGGGGCCGCGGCCGACGATTACCGCGGTCCCTGCGTCGTCGCTCGGACTGCCTCCGATTCCTGAACGTTGGCTCACGCGGTGGTTCAGGTCATGTCCGGGGTCAGACCCCTGCCATGTCCTGTACGGGCGAGACGCGAGCAACCCTGGTCTAAGGTAGCGGCGTTTCTCGCTCGCGAGAGAGGAGCGGACTCGCGTGATTCGCTTGCAGTGGATGCTCGTCGCGCTTGTCGCCGGCGCCGCCTTGTCCGCCACCTTGCCGGCTGACCGAGCCGAGGCGACCTCGGCCGCCGCCTTCGAGTCGACGTGCCCGGTCACGATTCCGAACGGCGAAGGCCCGAGCCCGGCCAACTACGGGAACGGTGAGCTCTGGGTGACGCTCGCGTACCGGAACGATCGATGCCCGCTGGTTCGTCGAGCGGTGGGGTGAGATTCACGTCAAGTTCCCCTGGGTTCGCAGCGTCCGAGGCGCACTGACGATCACCGGCCGCAAGCTCGACGGGTCGGCTGCTGGGAAGTCCAGGGCCGGGTCGGGAGCGCGATCCCGCTGAAGTTCATCGTCCGCGTCGACGGGAGCGGACCGGTCGGTGGAGCGAGCCTGTCGCGACCGGCCATACGAGGCGGCGTCGCAACGCTCAGCTGGTCGGGCGAGACCGGAGCTCACAGCTTCGATCTCCAGCTCCGCCGAGGGACGCACCGTTGGACGACCACGCTCTGGTTCTCACCCGCCACGACCTACCGCGTCGTGGCTCGGGGGCGCGAGCGGATCGCCGCTCGTGTCCGCGCTCGCAATGCGTTCGGCGAGTCCGGGCCCTGGTCGGCTCCGCGCGTCTTCGCGCTCGGCGCCTAGTCGAGGCTGGTCGCGACGAAGTTGCTGGGGACGCGCGAGGTCTGCACGACCTGGTAGCCGGCGTCCTCGAACAGCGACCTGCGCTTGAGCGTCTGCCAGACGCCGCCGTTCGTCTTCGCGAGGCGGACGTCGGTGAACTTGTACGCGTACGTGTTGCACGTCCCGGTGCCGCCGTTCCAGTTCTCCGCCAGAGCCTGCGGGTACCAGACGCCGTGGCTGCCGGGGAGGTGGATCGGCTTCGTGACCGGCTGTCCGTCGACCCACACACGCCACCACGAGTTGTGCTTCTGCATCTCGAGCACCGCGATCTTGTGCTTCTCGCCGGGCTGGACGTCGGCCTCGAGCTCGTAGTAATGCGGATCCTTGCCGGCGATCGTCACCTCGTAGTAGAGGCGAATGGAAGAGTCGGGAGCGAAGGAGGCGAATCCGGCCTGGAGCCACTCGGCCGTGCCGCCGGGGCCTTCGTCGACGCCGCCCACGCCGATCCAGCCGCCGACGTGGCCGTCCGCGACGTTCGGTGCTGCGAGCGGTGTGATCGTGGCAGACACGCCGTGCGCTTTGTTTTCGCTCTGGAGGCCCGCGTAGGAGAACTCCTTGGCGCCGCAGGCGCCGGACTTGTCACGCCCACCCTCGGCCGGGGAGACGGCGAGGAAGAGAGCGCAGAGCAAGGAGAGAATCGTGAGCGTGCGAGCCAAGAGGAACCTCCGCAAAGAACGTGGGACGTTTGTTCTTGCGGTATGGATCGGCCGGGCGCGACCCCTCGTTTATCCCTCGAATGAGGCTTCAAGTCCCTCGTTTGGGGTGCCGACTTCCGGCGATCGGGCGATGATCTAGAGGTGAGGCACGCCTTCATCGTCACCCTGGCGGTGCTCGGCGTCATCGGCCAGGTAATCGGCGCGATTCTGCTCCTCGTGGGCGTGCTGTGGATGGCCCGGATCCGCGGACCGTTCGCGCTCTTGCGGTCGCTGGTCTGGGGCTACGAGCTCTGGGCCGTGTTCGTCGTCGCGGCGGTCGCGACCGCGGGGAGCCTCTTCTTCTCCGAGATCGCGAACTTCGTCCCGTGCGAGCTCTGCTGGTACCAGCGGATCTGCATGTACCCGCTCTCGATCATCGCCCTCGCCGCCGCGCTGCTCGACGATCACCGCGTGGCGCGTTACCTGCTGCCGTTCCCGCTCTTCGGCGCGGGCGTTTCGATCTACCACCTGCTGATTGAGAACGGCGTCATTCACCAGACGCAGGCGTGTCTGGTCTCTGCCCCGGGCGGCTGTGCGACGAAATGGATCAACGAGTTCGGCTACGTCACGATCCCGACGCTCGCCCTCACCGGCTTCGCCCTCTCCTTTGCGTTCCTCATGCTCGCGTCGTTCGAGCCGAACACGGCTACGGTTCGCGAAGATGCCTAGCGGCAAGCAGAGCAAGCGCCGGCGCCGCGTCGCCCAGGCTCCCCCTCCGCCGACGCGCCGCGCCCACGGGCGGCGCGCGTCCCCAGTCGTCCTCATCGCCGCCGCCGGAGTGCTCGCTCTCGTCGTGATCGGGGTCGTGCTCGGTGTCGTGCTGACGAGCGGCAGCGGGTCGTCCTCGAGCTCGAGCGCGGCGATCCTTCCCGACGCCGGCGACGTGCAGAAGCTCTTCGCGGGGATACCGCAGCAGGGGAACGTGCTCGGGAAGCCGTCGGCGCCCGTGACGATTGTCGAGTACGTCGACCTCCAGTGCCCCTTCTGCCAGCAGTTCGAGACCTCAGCGATGCCGACGCTGATCTCCCGCTACGTCCGTCCCGGAAAGCTGAAGGTCGAGATGCGGCCGATAGCGTTCCTCGGCGTCGATTCGGGCCGCGGCCAGACGGCCGTGACCGCAGCCGGAAAGCAGAACAAGCTGTTCAACTTCGCCCAGCTGCTCTACGACAACCAGGGCGCCGAGAACACCGGCTGGCTGGACGACGACATGGTGCAGTCGGCCGCCGCGAGCATCCCCGGCCTCGACGGGAATCGGTTCCAGGAGAACCTCGACTCGAGCGCGGTCGACGAAGAGGTGAAGAAGTTCAACGACGAGGCGAGCGCCGACGAGATCTCGAGCACTCCGACGATCCTCGTCGGCAAGGCGGGCACGAAACCGAAGCCTGTGACGCTCACGTCGCCGACCGACCCGAGCGCCGTGATCGCGGCCGTCGACGCCGCACTCCGCTAGGCCCAGCCGAGGTCGCGCCCGAGGAGCTCGTACAACCGCCGGTTCGGTTCCGCGTAGGAGTCGCGGAGCATGGCCCGCGTGTTCGTCGCCATCGCTGGATAGTCCCGCTCGAAGACGCGCGGATAGGAATCGAGCTCATGCTGGGGCGCTCCGAGGAACTCGAGCACCTGCAAGTACGTGCGGCTGGGCTCCGCGAGGAGATCTTCGCTCGGCACGATGAGCACGCGTTCGCGGGAGACGAACTCGAGCCACCGCGCGAGCTGCTCGGCGTACAGACCGCGCGCTCTGTACGTGAAGTTCCACCAGGCATGGCTGAAGTACCGCGGGTCGCGCATCCGCTCCAGTTCGCCTGCCATCCGCTGAGCTTCCCGCTCGATCGCTTCCTCGAACGACAGCGACTCGCGGCCGAGCGCGACCTCGTGGTGGTAATGCGACAGCGCCCGGTCGATCGGATTCCGCACGAGCGCGATCACGCGCAGCCCGGGCAGGAGTCGCGCCGCACGCTCCGGCGCCTGCGGATGGAAGAGGTAGCTCGGGCTTGCCTCGCCGACGAGCGGGTCGGTACCCGTGCGCCCCCTCGCGCGCCGGACGTGCAGTTTCGTCGGGAAGTTCCCGCGGTACCACGCTTCGCCACGCCAGTAGTGCCGGTCGAAGAAGCTGACCTCCTTCCACGGCGGCCCGACGATTGCCGGGTGCTGCCGCAGGTAGGCGTAGAGCGCCGTCGTTCCCGCCTTCTGGGCGCCGACGATCAGGAAGTTGGGAAGCGGGCGGACCGGCGACGTCGCCTTTCCGTACGTCCAGACCGCGTTCCGCACGACGACTCGCACCGGAGCCGGAACCGTCGGGATCAACTCGGCCCGCAACCTCACCCGCAGGCGACGTTACATCAGGGGGGTTCGGCGACGGACGCTGAACGCGCCGCGCGACCGCGACGCCGGCGAGGCAGAGCGCTCCGCCGAGCAGCGCGAGAGCCGGCGGCGTCTCGTCGAGCAAGAGCCAGCCGAGCAGGATCGCGATCGGCGTGACGAGGTATGTCGTCGATCCCATCCGCCCGGCGGTCGTGCGCGAGAGCGCGTAGGCCCACGCGATGAAGCCGATCGCGGTCGGGACGATGCCGAGGTAGACGGTCCAGCCGATTGCCGATGCGCGCGCGCTGGACGCATCGCTCCAGAGGGACGGCGCGAACGGAAGGCAAACCACTGCCCCCGAGGTGGCAGCGAGCCACGTGATCTGGAGCGGGGACACCCGCGCGAGCAGCGGCTTCTGCGTCACGACTCCGCCCGCGTAGGCGAGGGCGGCGACGAGGCAGAGGATCGCGCCCCAGCTCGGGACAAGGCGGCCGTTCGACGTGGCGATCCCGATCACCACTGCGCCCGCGAACGCAATCGCGCAACCGGCAACGAGCGCGCGCGGGAACCCTTCACGGAGGAGGATGCCGGCGAGGACGGCGATGAGGAGTGGGCCGATGTTCACGAGCATCGCCGCCGTTCCCGCATCGACCGTTCGTTCGGCTTCATTCAATGCCACGCTGTAGAGCGCGAACCACAGGACGCCGCAGAGGGCGATCCCGCCAAGGTCCCTCCTCGAAGGCAATCCTTCCCGCCGCGCGAGCGCAAGCGCACCGAGCGCGATGCTCGCGACGAGCAATCTTCCGAGGGCGAGCGCGCCCGGCGAAAGATCGCGCCCGGCGGATCGGATACCGACGAAGGCCGACGCCCACAGCGTCACCGTCAGCAGCGCGGCTCCCAGCGCGAGCAGCCGCTCGCGCCCGACCGGAGCGTCTTGCGTCGCCTCGAGCGTCGCCATTCGGGAGTGAAACGAGCTGCCGCCTGTTTCTGTGAGAACGGATCAGCAATGCGTGGCAATCCCGAGCGAACCGCCCGAGGAAGCGCTTCTCTGAAGGGTTTAACGTGCGGGCGGCAAACCGGTGTCGGGCGGTTTTTTGCTGTCTCCAACCGGCAGTACGAGCCGGAATCTGGCGCCGTTCGGGAGGGCCGGCTCGTACGTCAGCGCCCCTCCGTGCGCTCGGGCGAACGACTGCGCGATCGAGAGGCCGAGGCCGGCGCCCTCGCTCGACTCCGTCGCCCCGCGCGTGAAACGTTCGAAAAGGCTGCCGACGAAGTCCTGGGCGATGCCGGGGCCGCGATCCTCGATCGTGACCAGGAGCTCGTCGCCGGTACGGGCGGCCGACACGATCACCGGCGGCGCTCCGTGCAAAAGGGCATTCGCGAGCAGATTCGAGACGATCCGGTCGAATGCCACGGCATCGACGACGGCTTCGAGATCGCGGGGCGCGTCGAGCGTCACGCCTTCGCCGACGGCGGCGTCGATGATCGCGGCGAGCCGCTCACCGACGTCGATGCGCGTCGGAGAGATCCGGATCGAATCAGCCTCCAGGCGCGAGAGGTCGAGCAAGTTCTCGACGAGCTCGAGTAGCCGTTGCGCCTGTTGCGTGAGCATCCGGCGGATCTCGGCCCGCTGCTCCGGCGCCAGCTCTTCCTCGCGCTCGTCGAGCGTGCGCACGGCCCCGTAGATCGCGGCCGCGGGCGTGCGCAGCTCGTGCGAGGCCAGCGCCGCGAACTGGCTCTTCAGCTCG
>DASWDJ010000087.1:0-5179 GCA_036395295.1 Gaiellaceae bacterium
CCTCGGCGACGGCTCGTTCGGCGGCCTCTACCAACGGTCGCCGCAAGACGAAAGCCGGCTCTGGGAGGCCGCAGTGCAGGCGATCCGTACGCGTCTCGAAGACTGGGACGCATAGAAGGAGGCGGCTACGCCCCTCGGGGGTCGTTCCCGAACACTGGCCCATCCGAGCGAGGAGTTGCCCGCTACCGGGACTCGCTCCCTTCGAGGGTATGGGTGAATTGCTTCCAGTGCCCTTCGGAGATGACCTCGACGCTGCCGTCGGTCACTTTGATCGCTGTGTCGTCATCGATCGCATACGCTGGGTTTCCGAGGCTGGCGGCCCATCTTTCTGCTTCGGCCATGGTGTTCTCCGGCAGATCGGGGTGATCCACGTGCGGGAAGATCGAGAAATCGACGATCCCCAGCGCGCTGTCCCCACCGTCTGGCGGGTTCCAGACCTTGAAGTCCTCACCGATCCTCGGGGTCATGACCATGCTTCCGGCGCTCAACCCGACCCAGACTGCGCTCAGCGAGGGCAAGAGTTCGGCCAGGCCTGACTCCAGCATGTGGTGGGCCAGGTAGAGGGAGTCTCCGCCGTTCACGAGCAGGACGTCGATCTCCTCGACCAGGGGAAGCCACAGCTTTCTGTCGAGGGTTGGCAGCGCGGTGAGTTCGAGAATTCCGAGGGAGTTCCACCCGAGTTCGCACATGGGGGTCGTCGCTTGTCCGGAGATGAATCGGTAGGCGCCGCGGATGCCGCCCGGGGCGTGCCCGTACGACGCTGTGGGGATGCAAAGGGCGTCGCACTCGGCGATCGGCTTGCCCAGTAGGTCGAGCATCGCATCGTTGATGCTCGGGTTCTTGATGCCAGCGGACGTGAGAAGAAACTTCACACTGCCTCCCGGAGTCGGTACTGCAGACGAGAACGTTCTACGACCTACGGATCCGTACGGGGGTCAGACTGGCAGACGAATCGAAACTCATCGGGTCGGGTCGCGCCGATCTACGGCGGGGTCGAGGCCGAGATGTTGAGCGTCCTGCGCGACCCAGGTCCGATGACGAACGCTGCGCTCGATGGGAGCGGCTTCCTCTGTCTTGAGAATGACGATCCAGCAGCGGAGCTGTTTGCGACGCTACTCGCTGCAGCGGGCATCGCTCCATCCAGGATGACACCCTGGAATGCGTATCCCTGGTACATCAACCGTAAGCCCAACGCTGCCGAGTTGACGACGGGCCTCGACCCCTTGCGACGGCTTCTAGACCTTCTTCCACGGTTGCGTGTTGTCATGCTCAACGGCGGCGATGCCCAGACGCTGTGGCGTAAGTTCGCGGCAGCTCAACCGCTGACCGCGGCGTCGTATCTCGTACTACCGACATATCACACGGCAAAACAGGCGTTCATCGGCACCAAAGACGTTCGCGCAGCACGGATGGCAGATCTGCGAGCCAAGTTCGCGGTCGCCGGAGAGTTACTCAACGCCTCGACTTGAGTCTAACTCGACATCGAAGAGCTGACCGAGCTCGGCCCTGGTCACTGCTTGATCATCGAAAACCGCGAAATGGACGTGCAGTCCCTCTCCCCAGCCTCTCGGCTCGCAGAAGATGATCGCGTCGTAGGACAAGTCGCCGCCGAGCTCTTTCAACGTCTCGAGGAACCTCGGGCGGTAGTAGCCCTCGTGACGCAGCTCACTCTCGAGCTTCGAGCCGCTGACATCGACGACGAGGATTTCGAGCGCCGCGCCGTGGGAGCGAGCTTGGCGCTTGCCGGTCTTGTCGCGCACCTTCTCCTTTACGAGCCTCTTGAACATCGCCTCTGGCGCGTAACCGCTCAACGACGGCCCGCCGACGACACCCTCTCGCGCCGGCACCTCTCGCGGTGCGGCTTCTTCGATCGTCAGTGTGAGTCGTATGTTCATCTCGGGATGGACGCTCTCGGTAGCGAGCGGTGGGTGCTCACCCGCCAGCAGCCGTTGCTCTAGCTCGTCGACCAGTGGATGGACGAGAGCGGCGCGCCGGTTGTCGCGCTCGATGGCGTCCGCCAGCGGCTCGGGATACAGATTGAGCAGCCGCGGCCGCGGCGCTGATAGGTCGAAATCTTCGAGCCGCGTGACCTCCCACCGCCAGAGGTACTCGAACGGCACGTCGAGGTTCTTCATCGCGTCGATCACGTCCCGCTCGATCTCGTCGAGACCCTCCCATTCGACCGGTCTGTAGACCTCGACCAACACGCGCAACCCCTTCCCGGCCACGAGAAGGTCGGGTACGGGATCGGATCCCTTCGTCGCGTCGAAGCCGGCGACCTCAAAACCCCGCAGGAGGAAGTGTTCAGCGACCTGAAGCTCGCTCAGCGCCGAGGCAAACTCAGCTCGGCCACGGGTGCCGATTAGCTTAGGCTGCTGGTAACCGTGGCCGAGGCAGAAGTCGAGGCTGTCGACAAGCATCTCGAGATGCTTGTAGTGAAGGTTTGCCAGCACGCGGTAAATCTGAAGCGGGCTCTTGCGGTAGCCGGCGAAGTGCGCCGACGCTTCGCCTTGCTGGTAGGAGTCGCCGAGGGCTGCGTTGAGATGCGGTCGCTTGCCCAGTTCCTGCTTGACGCTGCTCGGATCGAAGAGGAACGGCGGCAAACCACGGCCCCGTATGCGGGGGCCTCTACCGTCAGGCGGTTGACTGCTCGTCGTCATCGGCTAGTTCCAAGGTACGCACCGACGCCGGCGCGTATCCGACTTCGGTCGCCTACCAGTCGGGGAAGTCGGCCTCAAGGATGTGCTTCCACCGGTCGTCGGCGTCGATGCCGCCGCGCGGTGGCTCCTCGGCAACGTAGACGCAGTAGCTATTGAAGTCGTCGTCGCGGGCGGCAATGCCGAATACGACGCCCGTCGGCGTCGGCGTCGGCGTCCAGGCCCAGTAGCCACCGTCCTCACCCAGCCTTACCTCGAGCTGGCCTTCGTATCGCTTGAGCAGACTCCCGTCCGGGTCGAGTGTCTTGCGATCACCGGCGAAGTGCCCGGTCCGCGTGAAGTAACCGTGCTGGTAGAGGTGGACGCTGTTCAACAGCCCGTGCGCCGCGTCGAAACCGCGCCGGTCGAGGCGCATCCCGTACCCGTCGACCTCCTTGCTGCCGGCGTAACGCTGCTCGTGCGCCTCGGCAGCTTGCTTGTTGAACTCCTGTGCGCGCGGCCCGACGGCCTCGATGACAGCTAGCAGGCCCGCCCACGTCTTGATCGAGTTGCGGATCGTGTCGTAACGCAGCACGCGCCCGTGAAGGATGCCCTGGCGGGTCAGCTTGTCGGAGATCACCGTCGCCGGCGCGTTCTCACCCATCAACTTGCTCAGCGCCTGCAACCCTTGCGGATGACCAGCGAGTGTGATGTCGTCGACTAGGTTCGGGTTCCTCGAGTCATAGAAGTACTTGGCCGGCTTCGCGGTCATGTCGATGAAGATGCCGTCGATCTGCGCGAGGACGAGCGGAATCGCGGCCGCATATCGGCCTTCCTTGTGCAGCTCGTACGCCTCGTCGAGGAGACGCAACCGCGCAAGGCCGATCTCGCGGCGCTCTTCGTCCCCCTGATAGAGCGAGATGATGCGGTGATAGAAGCGGATGAAGGCGTCGTCGTCCTCGTTGTAGATCTCGACCAAGAGCTGCTCGGCTTCCTCGACCTTGCCTTCCTCCACCAGGGTCGCCGCCGCGCCATACGCCTCAACGTGGGCCAGGCCGTGGAAGATCCAGCCGAGCGGCGCCAGTAGCGGCGCGATCCGGTCGGGCTCGGCGACGAGGCGCTGGTAGTTGGGGGCGAGCTCCTTGGCCTCGTCGAGGATCGCCTGGTCGACACCGAGCCGGCGCAGCACACGCCCAAACGGCGACCCGGCTAAGACCGCGAGACCATGTGCCTGCTTGCCGACCTCGCCACCAGGATCGAGGCGCTCGGCATAGCTCTTCGGCTGAGGGTGGCTTCTCTTCGACTTCTTGGCCATGACAGACAAGATAGGCGGCACAGCGGAGCGCCCGGAGTCAGCGGACCGTCTAGATGTCGATCAGTCGACGCTTACGGCTCGCGCGCTGCCGGATTCCGGGAAACGTAAGACGGTCAAGTCGCGCCCAAAAACGTCGACGCTCGCCGTTCGGCACCGTCCCGCGCGGCTGAGAGCACGCAACTCTCGAATGGGCACAAACCACGCTCTTGTGCCTGAATCGCCCCTAATCGGCCGGAAATGACACCTATTTCAGAGGGCTTCACACAGACGAGTAAAGCGCCGAGTTCCGCTCAGTGATGCGTTCTCCGGCGTTCTTGAGGCTCGACCCACACCCGCTTGCCATGCAGAAGGTCGTGGGTTCGAGCCCCATCATCCGCTCTAAAGTTCCTGCAAAAGTACGAGTTTTGTTCTTCGTGTTGACAACGATGAACAGAACTTTGTCCCAAGAGCGCTGCAAGCCTGCGCGCCTCGGCATGAACAGGGCCTAAATCGGCGACCGGACCCGGTTTCCGGGCGGTTTTGGGCCGTTTCGCGTCGCCTCGCGAGAAAGTCTGTGTAGTCGACCCCGATCTGGCGTCTGGACCGACAACACAATATCGCAATTTGCAGGGATTTAGACGGGAGCGACGGGACTCGAACCCGCGACCTCCGGCGTGACAGGCCGAATCGGGCACCACGACGCCCCGCGACGAACGGCTCTGAACGGCCTCATTTGCAGGTGCTTTTCGCCCGCGGCTGCCTCCGCTCCGCATGGTTGAGCCATTCGTCTAGTCGACGTTTGGGCCACGAGTGGGCCACGGGAACTTGTCCTACGAGACAACAGTTTGCTCGCGCGCGACCTCGAGCGCGTGCTCCGCACCTACACGACGCACTACAACCGCGAGCGGCCACACCGAGACTCGCGCTGCTCCCGCCCGCACCGGCCAACGCCGGCAGTCCACCGACCGCCAGCGAGATCCAAGCCGCGACCGACTCGGAGGACTCATCAACGAATACCGCCGAGCTGGGAAGCGACGCGCTAGGCGCGCGCTGAGCGGGCGTACACTCGGAGGGATGGCCGAGGAAAAGCGACCCGATATCCGCCCGCAGCTCCGCGAGTTCCTCGCGTGGTACGAGGAGGTGTTGGGGAGGATTGAATCCGGGGCGCTCGTGGCTCCAGGAGAACAGGAGCGCCTCACAGAAGAGGCGTCAGCCGTGGCTCACCTTCTCGATCTCCTTGATTCCAGGG
>DASWDJ010000088.1:0-20157 GCA_036395295.1 Gaiellaceae bacterium
CGATCACGTCCTTGATCTCGGCGCGCTCGTAGAACTTCGGGCCGCCGATCACCTGGTACTGGATCGCCTGGCGCACGAGGACGTCCTCGAGCACGCGCGACTGTGCGTTCGTGCGGTAGAAGACCGCGACCTCCGACCCGCTGAAGTCCTCCTCGACGAGGAGCGCGATCTCGGCGGCGACGAATCGCGCCTCGGCGTGCTCGTCTTCGACTTCGATTACGTGCACGGGCTCGCCCTCCCCGAGCTCCGACCAGAGGTCCTTCGGCTTGCGCTCGCGGTTGTTCGCGATCACGGTGTTCGCGCCGCGGAGGATCGTGTTCGTCGAGCGGTAGTTCTGCTCGAGCGGGATCACGCGCGTGCCGGCAAAGTCGTGCTCGAACTCCATGATGTTGCGGATGTCAGCGCCGCGGAAGGCGTAGATCGAGTTATGCGTCACCAGACCTCCGGCGATGAAATTGTGCGTGCCCTGGACGTCGAGGTCATACACCGGCCCGTCGAGCACGACTGACTCCACCGTGGCCACAATGTCGAATTCGCCCAGATCGTTGACCATGAGCATCCCTGGCCGCACCGACGAGGCGGGCATGAAGGGAAGGGAATTCCAGTCTTCCGTAGGCCCGGTCTGAGCCGCAAGTCGCGCCGTGAAGCGAACCGACACGTCGACCACGCTCTCGATGTCCTCGACGGTCTCGATCAGCGACGCGAAATCCGAATGCGCCTTCTCGACCCGCCAACCGGTGGAGCCCCTGTAAGCAGGACGTGTTGCAATTCCTGCCCTCTCGAGCGCTTCACGTCCATCATCGTCGTAGCCGAACAGTGCCAAGCGGTGGAGGGTGCGCGCGCCGCGAAAATCACCGCATAGTGAGACTGTCAGCCGCCTCCGGACACGCTTTCCCGCGCTCGTTGTTGCGGCGGAGAAGTGCGGGTAATCGAAGCTGAGACCGTGATCCTGGAGAAGCCGGCGACCTGCCGCTTCCGTGTCCAGCTCGCTGAAAAGGCGATCGAGAAGTGACTGGTCGCCGACCACGCTCTGGCTTGCGACCACGTTTGTCGGCCGGGCGACGAACGGAAAGGTCGGAAGCTGGTAACGCGATGACAGCAGGGTCTCTGCGACCCGGGCTTCGGCGTCATTGGAATGGACAGCAACCACCCAGGTTGCGTCGGCGTGCTCTCCGTTCATCCGCAAGGCCGGACCAGGGAGCGAGCGCCTCTGCCCCCGAGTGTACGTCTGGGCTGTCCCGATGCGGAAACCGTAGCCGCGCTTCCACATGAGATACGTCATATGCACCTGGGGGGTCTTTCCTGCTTTGAAGCCGGCGAAGTGTGTGTGGTCCGGCGTGGAGACGATTCGGCGTCCGCTTTTCGTCGCGATTGCTGTGCCGATTTTTCTCGACGATCGATGCACTCTCGTGACCTTTGCCCCGCGGAAGAGGCCACTTCCAAAGCAAGACAGCACTTCGTCGCCGACACGGACGGCTTCGACTGGCTTCGTTGAGCCGTCTGCCATCGTGACGAGTGTCCCGGCAACCACGCACTGGTCCGGATCGCCCACGGCGAACAGGTTCTTGTGCTTTTCGGCCAGGAGCTGCAGCAGTCGGTACTGCGCATGGTTCGTGTCCTGGTACTCGTCGACGAGGACGTAGCGGAAGGCTTTGCTCCACTTCTCCCGTGCCTCGGGGAAGTTCTCGAGCACCTGGACGGTGAGGAGGAGCATGTCGTCGAAGTCGACGGCGTTCGAGGCGAAGAGGCGCCGCTGGTAGAGCTCATACACGTCGGCGACCGTCTGGTCGTAGAAGGACGCGACCCGCGTGCGGTACTCCTCGGGGCCGACGAGGTTGTTCTTCGCGGTCGAGATCTGCCCGTGGATCCCGCGCGGCACGAAGCGCTTGGGGTCGCGTTCGAGCTCCTCGAGGCAGGCCTTCGTCAGCCTGATCTGGTCAGCCTGGTCGTAGATCGTGAAATTCGTCCGATAGCCGAGCCGCGGCGCCTCGCGTCGGAGGATGCGCCCACAGGCGGAGTGGAAGGTGAGAATCCAGATCGCTCGCGCGACCCCGCCGAGCATGTCCTCGAGCCGCTCGCGCATCTCGCCCGCCGCCTTGTTCGTGAACGTGATCGCGAGGATCTCCTGCGGTTTGACACCGCAGGCGTTGATCAGGTGCGCGACGCGGTGGGTGAGGACGCGCGTCTTCCCCGAGCCGGCGCCGGCGACGACGAGCAGCGGCCCTTCGGTGGTGAGGACTGCGTCGCGCTGAGCCGGGTTGAGATCGGCGAGATACGTTTCGGGCGATTGGACGCTGGCCACCCAGCGATGCTAGCGCCGAAGCGCGAGCCGGCGGCCGAGCGCGGCGAAACAGATCAGAACCACGACGCTCTCGAAACCGCCGCGGAAGATGCCGCTGCCTGGATCTCCCTCAGCCGTCCAGCCCAGGGCGAAGCTAACAATGCCGACTGCGGCGGCAAACAGGAGCGCAAAGCGCCAGGGGTGACTGGGCAATGCGCGCAACGGGCCGAGCCGGAAGACGGGTGCCAGGTCGTCGAAGACGTCGCCCGCCGGGCCGGGCGGCGCCTGCGGCCCGGCCGAGCGCACGAGTGCGAACGAGCCGGCGGCGAGCGGAATCGCGAGCGCCCCACAGACCGCGAGCATCGTCGGCGCAACCCACGAGGCCAGGGGCGCGGCATTCCAGAACTCGACCGCAAAGAGAGCCCAGGAGCCGACGCTCAGCCAGCCCGCGCCGAGCGCGATCGCGGCCCTCGACCGCATGACCGACAACTCGTCGGCCGGGAGCGCCGCGCCGCCCCGCAAGCGCAGCGCACGCAGCATCGCGAGACAGCCGGCGACGACCGAGACCTGCGGTGAGACGAGGAGACCGATGCCGGCCAGCACGCCGAGCGCGGCGATCCGTCCGTCGAAGATGTCGGGCCCCCCACCGCCGAGATTCACCGCCGAGAAGAAGCCGAGATAGCCCACGCCGACGAGGGCGAGCGCGCCGAACGCGCCGTAGGTCGCCCGGCGCGTGCGACTCGTCGCGAGCAGAGCCGCAACCTGCTCTGCGAGTGCGCGCGCATCGCCGAAACGGGACAGAGCCTCCCGCTCGCCGTTCACTCGCGCGAGCTCGAGGAGATGGTCGCGCGACTCCGCGAGGACGCGGTCGGCGGCGCGGCCCTCCACACCGCTCGCCTTCAGGGCCCGGCCCAGCACCGTCAGGTACTGCTCGATCAGCTTACGACCGCCTCGATCGCGCGGGCAAAGGCCTTCCACTCCTTGCGCTCACGAGCGAGCACGGCGCGACCGCGGCTGGTGAGCCGGTAGACCCGCCGGCGACGCCCGCCAAGGCTCGTCCACTTGCTCGTCAGCAGCCCGGCCCCTTCCAGGCGGTAGAGCGCTGGATAAACCGTCCCCTCAGCGAGGTCGAATGCGCCTTCGCTCGTTCCGCGGAGCTGCTCGACGATGCCGTAGCCGTGTAGCGCGCCGCGTCGTAGCGTCGCCAGCACGAGCAGATCGACGTGGCCTTTCAATACCTCGGATCGCAAAGTATAGGAAGTCTAGGCTTCTAGGACTTCCGGGTCAAATCAAGCTGCTTGGAAAGCCAGCGCTGGGAGTAGGCCCAGGCCTTCTCGCTCGGAACGTGGCCCGAGTCGTACCAGCGCACCTCCTTCGGCTTGCTGCCGGCTCGTGCGAGGCCGGCCAGGGCTTGCCGCGGGACGACCTTGTCATGCCGGCCGTCCTGGAAGAGAAGCGCCGACGGCGCAGCGTGCGGCGCGTAGCGCAGCGGATCGGTCTTGGTCAGAAAACTTTCGAGCTTGGGCCGCAAATCCTTCGGCTGATCGGCGAGATAGACGGACACCGGCAGAGCGCCGCCGGAAAGCAGGTCGACGGCCTCGATGCGATGGTCGACGCCCGCGACGATCGCCCCGATTCGGGCCCCGGCGCTCCAGCCCACGTAGCCGATGCGGTCCCCGTCGACGTAGGAAAACGAGCGCAGCAGGTCGACGGCCCGCCTCACCTCGACGACGGACTGGATCTCGTTGTTCGTTCCGGTCTCCAAAGCCTGGATCCCCTGGGGCGGGGGCGTCCTCGGGGCTCGCTCGGCCGAGTAATTCATGTCGAGCGCGAGTGAGACCGCACCTCGCTGCGCCAGACCGAAGGCCGAGATCAGGAGGTCGCGGCGACTGCCTCCCGACCCGTGGACGTAGATCGCTGCCGGATGACGCCCCTTCCCGCGCGGCAAGACGAGATAGGCCGGCACGGTCTCGCCGGCTGCGCCCTTGAACGAGATGTCGCGGATCTCGAGCCCACGCTCACGGGTTGTCTGGTTCGTGCGAACCTGGAGTGGCTTCGACGTGTCGTACGCGAAAGGCGCGTCGAGGCTCGACTGTTTGTTCGACTTCGAGCCTCCGCCACCGCAGGCCGTGAGCGCTGTGACCGCAGCGAGCGCGAGGATCGGGCAGCGGTAGATTTGGGACGGCACGGCTGTGCCGATGGTAGCTATGGGTCACTCCTTCGGATCGATCGACGAGATGGGCGACGGCGTCTTCCGCAAGGTTCGCCGCGAGCTCGGCGTGACGGCGTTCGGCGTCAACGCGATCGTGCTCGCGCCCGGTGTCGCCGGTCGGCCGCACTACCACGACGAGCAGGACGAGCTCTATTTCGTCCATCGCGGACGGGCGCGTTTCGAGGTCGGCGGCGAGACGCGCGAGGTCGGGCCGGGCGGGCTCTGCCACGTCGAGTCGACGACCCCGCGACGAGTGACGAGCGTCGGGAAAGAAGACCTCGTCATGCTGGTCTTCGGCGCGAAGGACGGCTACGTCGGTCGCGACGGGCACCCGGCAAATGTGGACGATCTGTAGAAGCGTTTTGGCGCGCTCGCGACTTGTGACAACTTTCACCGGGGTCTGACCCCGACCAGTTTCGTCACACATCCGGCGGCGCGCGACGTGTGACAACTTTCATCGGGGTCTGACCCCGCCTACGAGGTGGCCTCCTCGAGCGCCTGCTCGATCCAGGCTACGGCCGCCTCGAGCGCTGCCGGGTCCGACGACTTGACGACGACCTCGACCGTCGCGCCTTCGACATGGAACTTCGGGTACGAGCCGACAAGCACGCCCGGGTAGCGATCGCCCATCGCCTCGAGGACGCCGACGATCCTCGCCTCGGTCGTCTCGTACACTCGGCGCCACGAGGTGATCGAGCTCTCCGTCCGCAGCTCCGGCACGACCGTCCCGAACATGGCCTTCATCTCCGCTGGCAAGCCGGGCAAGACGTAGACGTTTCCGACCACGAAACCCGGCGCCCCGCCGAGCGGGTTCTCGAGGGGTCGCGCGCCGGCAGGCAGGTTCGCCCAGCGGGCCGCGTACTCGGGGTCGGCCGGGAAGCGTGAGCGCAGGCGCTCGGCCAGATCGACGACCTCGCCTTGGGGCGCCTCGAAGGCGGCGGCCATCGCCTCGCGCGTGACGTCGTCGGGAGTGCCGCCGAGCCCGCCCGTGACGAGGACAAGGTCGGCGCGCCCGGCCTCGGTGCGGACGAAGTCGGCGATCCGGTCGATCTCGTCGGGCAGCGAGGCCATCAGCGTGACCGTCACGCCCAGCTCCTCGAGCTGCTGGGCAAGCCACGCGGCGTTCGTGTTGATCGTGTCGCCGGCGAGCAATTCGTTCCCGATCGTGATGATCGACGCGGTCACGCGCCCGGCCATGGAGCGAGCCTAACCGAGGGGGAACGGGCGCCGGGCTAGCGCGGGCAGCACTTGAGCCGTCACCCACACCGGGGTCGTCGCATAGCGCTTCGAGTAGCGGAAGCTACCGTCGGGCCGGCGCAGCCCGGCGAGGTAGCGGAAGGCCGGCCGGCCCGGTTGGCGGCCCGCGGCGAGGAAGGCCTGAATCGCCCAGGCCGTCGACTGCGCGTCCGAGGCACGGCCGGGAACGAGGGCGAAGCCGCCGTCTCGGCGCTGGAGCCTCCGTAGATACGCGAGTCCCCGTCGGATCGGGCGCGAACGGGGCCGGACCCTGCCCGCACTCAGCGCTTCGAGAGCGGCCGCGGTGTCGTTCGAGTCGGGCGCGCCGCGCGGGTACCAGGCCCAGCCGCCGCTCCGGTGCTGGGCCCGAAGGAGATAACGGACGCTGGCTGTAGCAGGCCGGTCGGTTCCGCGCAGGGCGAGGACGCCCCAGATCGTGGAATTGACGAGCGATCCGATTCTTCCGTCCGGCCGGCGAAGTGCCTCGAGCCGCGCGACCTCAGCGCTCGTGTCGCGCCCCAAGGCGTCCAGCGCAAGGATCCGTAGGGCGAGATCGCCCGCCCCCGAGACCGGCTTTCCCGCGAGATACTCGCCGGTCGGGCCGGTCGGCTTCTGCCCGGAGGCCACGAGGCCGAGGGTCGCCCACGCAGTCAGGGCCGGTTCAGACTGGCCGCCGGGCTCGGCAAACCCACCGTCGGCTTGCTGATGAGAGGCGACATAGCCGCCCGGAGACGCGGCGAGCACTACGGACACTGCCGCCATGGCGACGTTCACGCCCACACGACCTCCGTCCGGAGCCGGCGCGCATAGCGCTCCAGGAGGCGCCTGAGCTCAGGCCCGATCGCAAACGCGATGACGACGTTCCCGACCGCATGCGCCGCCTCGTACCAGACACCCTGGCCGAGGACGACCGTGAGCGCCTGCCACGTGTGCGGCCAGAACGCGACCCAGAACCAGAGGTCCATCATGGCGCTGAACGCGAAGCCGAGCACGAAGCAGACCGCAGCGAACGGAGCTCGGCCCCTGAGTAGAGGCGCGAGGGCCGCTCCGGCGAGCCCGCAGGCTCCCCAGCCAAGCATCTGCCAGGGAGTCCAGGGCCCCTGGCCGAGGAAGAAGTTGGACGCAAGCGCAGCGAGCGCGCCGGTAGCGAAGCCCGCTCTCGCACCTAGCGCCGCGCCCGCCGCGACCACGATCACCGTGACGGGCTGTACCCCTGGGACGGCGGCAAAGAGGACACGACCAGCTGCGGCCACTGCTGCGAGAGTCGCGACGAGCACGATCTCCTTCGAGGCGCCGGAGCCTGTCTCGAGCCACGCCGCACCGGCAAGGATGAGCCCCATCGCCGCGAGCAGCAGCGGTAGGCCCGAATGCTCCGGGGCTACTGCGACCCACGCGGCCGATGCAACAGCGGCGCCGCCGGCTGCCAGAGCGGCGAGCCTAGGCATGGGCCAGCTCCAGTGCGCCGAGCTCGACGCCGCGGTCTGCGACCTCGCCGGCGAAGACGAGGTCGTGCGTGACGACGATCGTCGCGCGGTGCGATGCGTCGCGGCGGATCAGCTCGGCGAGCTCGGCCTTGCGAGGCGGGTCGACTCCGCGAGTCGGCTCGTCCAGAATCAGGATGTCGGGGTCGGTAACGAGCACGGAGGCGAGAGCAAGCCGCTCGCGCTCGCCGCTCGAAAGGTCGCGAGGGTGGCGCCGTTCGAGTCCCGCGAGCCCGAGTTCGTCGAGCGCGCGACGCGCCTTGCCGAGGTCGCCCCCAACCGCAAGCGCTACCTCGTCCTCGACTCGATCCGTCACCAGGTATCGCCCCGGGTCCTGCGAGAGGTAGCACGCTCGCCCACGGCGTTCCACGGTTCCGTGCTTGGTTGTGAGCAGTCCCGCCGCGATCTTTGCGAGCGTCGTCTTGCCGATCCCGTTCGGGCCGGTGAGCGCAACGACCTCCCCGCGGCGAGCCGTGAGCGAGACACCCGTAAGCACCGGCTCCTCGAGGTAGCTGTAGGCGACGTCGTCCAGCCGGCACAGCTCCTCGCCGACGACCTCCTTGTCGCCGAGCGGCGCCGCCTCCCGCGGCAGGTAGTCGGGGCGGTTGGCCGACAGCCACTCCAGGGCAGGTCCGCGCGAAGCATCGAGGAGGATGCGGCCGGCTTCGAGGAAGAGGACGCGGTCGCAACGTTCCAGAGGCATCGACGGCCGCTGCTCCGACACGACGACGGCGCTGTCGAGCTCGACGGCAAGATCGAGGAGCGCCTGGGCTCCGTGCGGGTCGAGTTGCGATGTCGGCTCGTCGAGGAGCAGGAGCGCGGGCTCGAGCGCGAGGACGGACGCGAGACAGACGCGCTGCAGTTCCCCGGCCGAGAGTGTCTCCGTGCGCCGCTCGGCGAGGTGCCCGATTCCCGCCTCGGCGAGCGCTCGGTGCACGCGGGGCCAGATTTGCTCCGGAGGCGTGCCGATGTTCTCCAGGCCGAATGCGACCTCGGCCGCGACGCGTCCGAACACGACTTGGTCCTCCGGATCCTGGAAAAGCGATGCAACACGTCCCGCGAGCTCGGCCGGGCCGGTCCGCCGGGTGTCGCGCCCGTCGATCTCGACCCTGCCCTCGAAGCGGCCGCCGTGGAAGTGCGGGACGAGGCCGGCGAGTGCTCGCAGCAGAGTGGACTTCCCCGATCCGGACGGGCCGAGCACTGCAACAACCTCGCCGGGCTCGATGCGAAGCGACACGTTCGAAAGCGACGGAACCGTCGCGTCCGGGTACGAGAAGTTCAGGTCGTCGATGCGGACTAGGCCCATATCGCCGCCAGAACGATCAGGACAGCCATCGCCATCGCGATCCGGTCGAGCCCCGACCAGGCAGGTGAAGGCGCACGCGTGCGACCAGGACGGCCAAAGCCGCGCGCTTCCATCGCCTCGGCGAGGTTGAGCGAGCGCTCGAGCGAGCCGGCGACGAGCGGCGAGAGCAAGCGCGCCCGGCCGCGCACGCCGTTCACCTCCACCCCACGCCCGCGGAGTGCCTCCACGAAGCCGGCCGCATCCCGCTCGAGGGTCGGTACGAGACGGGTTGCCAGGCCGACGGCGAGCACGGAGCGCCGTGCGAAGCCCGCCGTATGCAGGAGGCGATCGAGGTCGAGCAGGAGAACATACGCGGCGAAGGCGAGCCCGACTGCGGCGAGCCGCAGGGCCTGCGTGCCGCCGGTCGCCAGCTCCTCGGTCGTCACGTCGAGCAGCCCGAGCACCGGCACGCGCGGGCCCTCCCAGATCACGTGCGAGCCCTCGGTCGAGACGAACGGGCTGAGGACGAACACGGAGAGGGACGAAACGAGCGTTCCCGCCAGGTAGACGAAGCGCCTCGTCCGTGGAGCCCGGAGGCAGGCGACGAGCAGGCCGGCTGCGATCGCCGCGACGACCCACGTGCGTTCCGCTGCGAGCGCGAGCACGGCTAACGAAGCGAGCACGGCAGCTGCCGGCACCGGGCTCACGGCACCTGGTACCGGTAGCGGAACTTGCCCGGGTCGCGGGCCAGCCCAGCCGCGTCGCCGGCAAAGACGAACCGAACCGCCGAGCCGGCGGTGCTGCCCAAGTCCCTGAGCGAAGCCGTAAAGCGCGGCGTCCCCTTGACGACGGAGAAGACATTCGCTTCGTCCGGAGGCGGCGTGGCGAGAGGTTGGACGGAGCTCGCGTGGAGCAGCCGCCCGATCGCCCGCGCGCCTACTCTCCGGCCGGGTGCGTAGCGCACCGCGACCGCGCGAACCTTCCCGTCCCAACCGTGTAGGAACGGCTCGGGGAAGGCGCCGACGACGACGGGCTCGCGCAGCTCGCCGCTCCATGAGCGGAAGTCCCACCACTCGACGTCCCCGGGGTGAAGCCGATAGTCGGCCGCGCTCCGGTCCGCCTCGATGCCGTTCAGGAACCAGAACCAGTCGCGGCGCTTCGAAATGTCGCCCTCGACGCCCTCGATCGACTGCACAAAGCGGCCGCCGTAGCGCTTGGAGATGTCCGCTTCCTTGTCGAGGGCCTGCATCGCGGTCAGCCCGGCCGGCACCGTGCGCACGAGCACGACGGTCGCTCCGCGGTCGCGTGTGATCCAGAGCGAGGCGCTCCCCGAGCCCGCACGCTCGTGCCCGCAGCCCAGAAGCAGCAGGACGAGCGCGAGGGCTGCAAGGAAGGCACGGGTCACCTGAGCGCGTTCGAGCGCACCGCGTGCGCGGCAGTCGCTCGCACGAGCCCGCGATGCCGCCCGACACAGCCCCGCCCGGAGCGCGCCGTCACCCTCCGCCCATCGACCGTGAGCGTGGCGCCCGACGCCGGAGTCCTCTTCCCGGCATCGTCCTCGGAGAACACCGAGTAGCAGTTACGCGCCGCACGTCGTCTCAGGACCAGGGTCGGGGAGCCGCCCTGCTCAGTGAACGTCGTCCAGTACCAGAGCACGGTGTCGCCGTCCTTGACCTGCGCCTGGTCGGCCGCGATCGGCGGCGCAACGCCGTTCACCTTATAGCTCCAGCCGCTGAACCCTGCTCCGGGATAGCGCCCGATCTGGTTCACGAAGGGCCCGGGGTTGACGTGGTAGTAGAACTCGCCGGCGACGCTGGCCGCCTCGAGTGCCTCGAGCGCATTCGGGCCCGACTCGAGCGTCGGCTGCGTCGAGCCGTAGATGGTCGTCGTCTTGCCTTCGACGCGAACGTGCACGCGCGCGGCGAGCGCCGCCGGGACGAGCACGGCGAAGAGCGCAGCCGCGACCGCAAAAGTGGTGAGTCGTCGGAACACGAATCCTCCTTCCGCGAGGGGTTCGGGTGTCCGGCGCGCGGCAGGTCTTCTGACTCGGGGCTCCCCCCTCCGCCGCCTTCCCGGCCCGCAGGCCAGTGGCTTCCGGCGAAGGAGCAACTCCCCTTACAGCGGCGGGACCGTCCCGGATTTGCACCGGGTTCCCTGACCGCGTGCCGTTGGAGGCGACCCTATCATGGCCGGATGCCGGCCTCTCGGGCGCTCTCGGTCTGGCTGCCCGTGGTCGTGTGGGCGGCCGTCATCTTCGCGCTCTCGTCGATCCCGAGCCTGAGCACCGGCCTCGGCTTCTGGGACACGGTGCTTCGCAAGGGCGCTCATCTGACGGAGTACGCGATCCTCGGCGCCCTGCTCCTCCGAGCACTGGGCCGGGACGCGCCTGCCCTCGCCGCCGGGATTCTCTACGCCGCGAGTGACGAGGTACACCAGCACTTCGTACGCGGGCGACATGCAGCGCCGGCCGACGTCCTCATCGACGCCGTCGGCGTCGGGGTGGGCATCTTCCTCCTCCACCGTCTCCTACAGAGACGTCTGGTGCCTGGCACCGGACACGGCCGATGAGGGCGATTGCGATCGAGCTGGACGGGGTGCTCGGCGACACCCGGCCGCTCTGGGACGCCTGGCTCGAGGATGCTGCTCGGCGCTTTCGGTCGATTGCGCCGCTCGACGTCGCCGCGCTGCCCACGAACCGCGCCGCGGCCGCCGAGGAGCTCGACCGCTGGGCGGAAGCTGGCGTCGGAGACTGGCGGGCCGCGCTCGCCCGCTTCGCGGAGGACCGGGCGGCCGTCTATCTGCGTCCGAGCGCTGAGGTCAGCGCCACTCTGCGGGCTCTGGCCGCGAGCGGCTCACGCCTCGGGGTCTTCACGGATGCTCCCGAAGCCCTCGCCCGCCTCGCCGTGTCGCAACTCGGTGCCGACCGGCGAATCGAGGCGCTCGAGACCGGGGCCGGGGCGCTCAATCGCCTGCGAGACCGACTCGGCCCCGAGACGGTCATCGTCCATGAAGCCTCCGAGCTCGTTCTAAGATTCCCCTCATGAGGGAAGGAGAGGTCGCCGATCGCCAGTTCGACGCCCTGCTGGAGCGGCTCGACCGCCTGAACGCGGAGCTTCGAGCGTTGAACCGCCGGCTCGACGAGGGTGAGCACTTGTCGCCGATCACTCGTGAGATCGCGTCGCTGAACGACTCGCTCCAAGCACTCGCGTACGCGGCTCTCGGCCAGCGAGGCCCCGAGATCCGCCGCCGCCGCGCCGGCTGATCAGCCGGCGAGCTTGTAGACGTTGCCGCTCTGCACCGAGGCGAGGTAGAGCTCGCCGCGTGCGTCCTCCCCGAACGAAGAGAGACCGTCGACACGCATCGGCTCGTCTCGCGCCGCAGTACCACCCGGTGCGGCGAGGCTGCGAATCCTGCTCGCACAGTTGTCGCCGAAGAAGTAGCGGCCTCGCGCGGCGGGGACAGCACTGCCCCGATAGACGAAGCCGCCGATGACGGAACAGTTCGGCGGGTTCGGCGAGACCACGATCGGGAAGACGAGGTGCCCTGTCGGGTTTGGGGTCTGGTCCGCCGTATACCGCGCCTTGCCTTCGTAGACGCGCCAGCCGTAGTTCTCGAGGCCCGGGGTGCGGCGGCGAGTGAAGTCGACCTCCTCCCACGAATCCTGGCCGACGTCGCCGATGTAGAGGTCGCCGGTCCGGCGGTCGAACGAGAAACGCCAGGGATTGCGGAGTCCGTAGCCGACGATGACGGGCCTCGGCCGACTGAGGTTGACGTTGATCCGCAGCAGCTTGCCGAGAAGCGAGCCCAGGTTCTGCGCCCGATTTTCCGGGTCGCCGCCGGAGCCCCCGTCGCCCATGCCGACGTAGAGATAGCCGTCCGGCCCGAAGGCGAGCTGGCCGCCGTTGTGGTTCGCGTAGGGCTGGTCGACGAAGAGGATCTGCCTCGAGCGCTTCGGCGCGGCAGTCAGGCCGCGTGACCGATACTCGACGACGTGCGTGTCGCCCGCGCGGTCGGTGTAGTCGACGTAGAAGAGGTGGTTGCGCGCGTAGCGGGGGTGGAACGCGACCGAGAGCAGGCCCTGCTCGCTCCCGGTCGAGACGAGGCGGCTGACGTCGAGGAAGGGCCGCGCGCGAAGCCGGGCGCCGACCCGCACGCGAATCCGTCCGCCCTTTTCGACGATATAGAGGTTATTCGGCTCGCTCCTAGGGGCCGCGATGTGCACGGGCTCGCTGACATGGGCGATGCGCACGAGCTTCAGCGCCGCGCGGTGGGGCCCTTGGGCGGCGGCGAGAGCGACGGCTCCGGCGAGCACGCAGAGACCGAGAGCTGCGAGCACTGCGCGGGACATCTCTTTACTTCTTTAGCAGGACCCGGCGGAGCTCGTCCTCCTTGCCCGGCTCGAGGATGGCGAGCACCTGGTCTCCCGGCTGCAGCTCAGTCTCGGAGTCGGGGATCTCGGCCCGGCCGGCTCGCATGACCGAGATCAGCCGCGAGCCGGTCGGCAGCTTGAGTCCGGAGACGCGCTTGCCGGCCGAGGGCGAGCTCTTGTCGATCTGGACCTCCACGATCTCGAGATTCTCCTTGCGCAGCTCGAGCAGATGGATCAGCTCGTGCTCGGGCACTTCGTGCTCGATCATCGCCATGATCGTCTGCGTCGCGCTCACCGTCGGCGAGATGCCCAGCAGGTCGAAGTGCGCCTGGTTCCTCGGGTCGTTGACGCGCGCAATCACCTTCTCGGCGCCGTAGCGCTCGCGTGCGACCTGGCAGATGACCATGTTGTCCTCGTCGTCGCCGGTGACCGCAACCACGAGGTCGGGCGGCCGTGCGATCCCCGCCCGCTCGAGGACGAAAAGCTCGGTTGCGTCGCCGACGATCGCGGCGTGCTCGAAGTCATGTTCGAGCTGGACGAACCGATGGCGATCCTGCTCGACGATCGTCACCTCGTGTCCCATCCGGCGCAGCGTCCGCGCGAGGTTCGAGCCAACCTTGCCGCCGCCCGCGACGAGGATGAACATCAGGAAGCAGCTACTGGAGCTCGCACCGGCCTGACTGCACAGGACTTGACCGCTTCGGACAGTACCTCGATCGCGGTCGACGTCGGGCTGACGGTGCGGAGCCCGAGCGTGGCATAGAACTCCGCGCGGGCGGGGTCGAGGATCCGGACGACCGTGCACTCGATGCCGAAGCGCTTTTGCGCAACCTGGCCGACGACGATGTTCGTGTTGTCTCCGTTCGTCGCGACGACCACGGCGTCGGCCTCCTCGATGCCGGCCTCCCGCAGCACATTCACGTCCATGCCGTGCCCGACGACGAACCCACCCGCCCAGTGGTCTCCGAGCCGCGCGAGCGCCTCCTCGTTCTCGTCGATGGCGGTGACTTCCCAGCCGCTCTTCGTCAGTTTCTTCGCGACAGCAGACCCCACCCGACCGCAGCCGACAATGATCGCCTTCATATCCGTTCTCAGATTACACCCGGCGGCGAAAGCCGCCTGTCCGCGCAGTGGACCAGGGGAGGGGGTTTGGGGGAACCGGGAGGTTCCCCCAGGCTACGGAAGCGCCTCGACTTCTTCCAGAACGCCCTGGGGATAGGCGATCACCATCACCTCGCTCGGAGCCTTGCGCAGCACGTAATCGACCGTGGGGCTGAAGAAGCGCGACTGGCGCCGCCAGCGTGGCGCCGAGCCCATCACGATCAGGTCGACGTCGTGCTCGATCGCCTCGTCGACGATCGCCTCGCCGATTGCGCGCGCGCGCGCGATGTGCACCTCGATCGGGATTCCGTGCTCGGCCGCAATCAGCTTCGCCTCGGCGAGCGAGGCTTCGGCCTGCTCCTCGGCGTCGATGAGCGAAGCGTCGAGCGGCCGGTCGAGCGGGACGCGGATCACGTGCAGCGCGAGCAGGGAGCAGCGGCGTTCCTCAGCGAGCCTGAGCGCCGTTCCGAGCACCTCCTCGCCGATGAGACCGATCTTCATCGGGACGAGAACCCTCTGGTAGGCGCCCTCGATCTCGGGCACGAGGTCGCCGATCGCGGGCGTCACCTTGCCGAGCACGCGCTCGTGCGCGAAGAGGCGCGAGGCCGTGTAGACGACAGCGCCGATGACGAGCCAGATCGGCCCTGCAACGCGCGCGGCATCGTGCGTCGCGATCGCGGCGATCCAGATCGCCAGGGTCAGGGGGGCGCCCACGAGCGCGGCGAGCGGGACCTCCACGCCGCGGAGGCGGACGTTTCCGGGCACGCGGAACGGACGCTCGAGGTCGGGCTCGGTGAAGCGAAGACGCACGACCGCGACCTGAGCCGCCGTGAAGGCGATGAGGACCCCGAAGCTGTAGAGGCTCGTGAGGAAGCGCACCGGTTGCCCGGCCTGCCTCGCGATCAGGAGCAGTACGGCCGCGATCACCGCAGTCGCCACGATCGAGGCCGGCGCGATCAGCGTGCGCCTGTTCAGCCGGCCGAACGGCCGCGGCAGCATCTCGTACTTGCCGAGGGAGTACGCGAGCCGGCCGGCGCCAGAGAACGAGGTCGTGACGACGGCGACGAGGATTAGCGTGCCGGTCAGGCCTACGAAGACCCGCAGCGAGTCGACGACGAAACCTGGAAGGTCCCCGCCGAATGCGGTCGAGAGGCCGACGAGAGGAGCCCGCAACCAGACGGTCCCGAGGTCGCTCGCATACCCACCCGGACCCTCGGGGTCGGGGTGGGCCGGGTAAGCGGAGAGCGCGACGATTGCGATCAGGAAGGAGATCGCGACCGCGGCTCCGATGCCCACGAAGAGGCTGCGGGGCAGGGTCCGCCCCGGCTCGCGCGTCTCCGCAGCCAGGTTGGCCACGGTCTCGAGCCCGGTGTAGGCGAGCATCGCGGCCGGCAGGGCGAATGCGATCGCCGACCACGTCGGTGCCGTCCCCAGATCGAGGCCCTCGCCCAGGTTGTGCAGGGAGAAGAGCAGCGGGAGGCCGAGTGCGACCAGCAGCAGTTGAGCAACAACGGTGACGGCCGCGATTGCGATCGCCAGCCGGTAGAGGCTCGGCCGGCGCAGGAATCGGACCGCCGCGATCGTCACGATCGCCCCGATCCCGACGAAGATGTCCGCCGGGCTGTCCGTGAGCGCGTCCCAGCCGACTGCCTGCCCGAAGTAATGCGGCACGAACAGCCCCGCCAGCGCGATCACGATCAGGTAGTCGAGCAGGAGCACCCATCCGGTCAGGAAACCGAGCGGATCATTGAACGCGCGCCGGACAAAAGTGGCCGCACCGCCGGTCTCGGGGAGCGCCGTGGTGCCCTCGGCGTACGAGAGCGCGACGAGCAGGAAGAGGCCGCCGACGAGCAGGAGAACCCACGGCGTGAAGCCGAGCGCCTGGAGCGCGACCACGCCAAGGGCGAAGAAGAGCGACGAGGCGATCTCGCCGTAGGCGACGGCCGCCAGAGACGGCGTCTCGAGGACGCGCTGGAGGCCGGGGAGCTTGCGAGCCATCTAGGGCCGCATCCGAAAGGAAAGGTACAAACGCAGGGTCCCGGCGAGCATGAGCAGAGGGCCGAAAAAGTACCCGTACGCAAGCCCGTGGCCGCCATGGGCGATCGTCTGAACGACGACTCCGGCCCCGAGAGCGATCAACAGCACGCCGAGGCTGCGCGCGATCACTACGCGGCCTTCTTGCCGGCAACCACGAGGACGCGAGTCGGGCTGTTCCGCAGCACGTAGTCGACCGTGCGACCGAAGATCGGCTTGCCGCCCCGTACCCTCGCGCGCGAAGCGCCGAGGATGATCACCTCGGCGTCGCGGCGGGCCGCCTCTTCGACAATCGCGGGGCCCGCGCTGCGCGCGCGTACGAGACGGCTGACGATCCGTACCCCGGCATAGCCCTCGAGGAGCGCCTGGGCTTCGTCGAGGATCTGGTACGCAGCCTCCTCCTGCTCCTGGAGGTCGGCATCCAGCGGCTGGTCGAGCGGCACCTCGAGCACGTGCAAGATGACGATCGTCGCTCGGCGCTCCTTCGCGAGCCGAGCCGCAGCGACGAGCGCTTCCTCCGATTCCGCAGTCCGGAGAATGGGCACGAGAATCGTCCGGTACTCGACCTCGAGCCCGAGCACGAGCGCCGCTGCGCGGCTCGTCTCGCTCAAAGGAAGCCGCAGCACCCGCCGCCGGTAGACCGCGTAGGCGACAAAGCCGACGACGAGCCAGCCGAGCCCGACCCAGCGGGTCCTCGGCTCCTGGACGACGACCACGAGCCAGGCGATCCCGGTGCCGAGGCCGCCGAAGAGGGCGAACAGGGGCCAGTCGACGCTGCGGAAGCGAAGGTTCGGCCGCGCGCGGTACACGAGCTCCTCATCTCGTCGGCGGACGCGCAAGGCGACGACAGACGCGTGCGCGATCGTGAACGACAGCATCGCGCCGAAGGAGTACATCGTCCCGAGGAAGGTCGTCTCGCCGGGCAGGATGACTGCGATCGAGGCGATGCCGGCAAAGACGACGAGTGCGAGCCACGGCGTCTTGAAGCGCCGGTGGAGCCGGCGAAAGACTTCGGGCAGCTGCCGGTAGGTCGCCATCGCATACGTGATGCGCGAGGCGCCGATCACTCCCGCGTTGGTGGCAATGAGCAGGATCGTGGCGGCGAGCAGGCCGACGTAGATCTTGAGGGAGTCGAGCACGACCCCGTGCAGCTGGAGATTCTTGACAAGCCCGAGCACGGGATCGTTGGCGAACCCGCCCTCCTCGGGGGGCAGTCCCAACCGGGTCTGGTACTCGCCGCCGACCTTCTCGACAGGCAGCGCAGAGAGCGCGATCAGGGGCAGGGTGAAGTAGATGGCGAACACCGCGAGGGCGACGAGCCGGATCGACCGCGGAATGTCGCGCGGCGGGTCGCGGGCCTCCTCGGCGAGATTCGAGATCGTCTCGATCCCGGTGTAGGCGATCATCCCGACCGGGATCGCGAGGAAGAAATCGCCCCAGGTCGGCGCGGTCCCCAAGTGCACGTTGTCGACGAGGATGCTCGGGCTGAAGATGAGCACGAAGCCGAGCACGACGAGCAGGAGCTGCGTCGCGAAGTCGACGACGGCGAGAAAGATGTTGAGCCCCGCGGCTTCGCGGACGCCGACCACATTCAGCGCGACGAGCAGGGCGATCACGATCGACCCGCCCACGACGTCCCACGGGTTCTCGCGCAGCGGCTCCCAGAAGATCGAGAGGTAGTGCGGCACGAAGAACGCCGAGATGGCGATCGTGATCACGTAGTTCAGCAACTGCGCCCACGCCGCTCCGAAGCTGACGAGCTCGTTGAAGGCGTGTCGCGCGAAGCTCGAGGAGCCGCCCGCCTCGGGAAAGCGAACGGTGCCCTCGGTGTAGGTGAGGGCGGTCGCGGCGAAGATGATGCCGGCGATGACGAAGACGAGCGGCGTCAGCCCGAGCGCGAAGACCGCGGTGACGCCGAGCGCGTAGTAGATCGACGAGCCGACGTTCCCGTACGCGGTGGCAAAGAGTGCGGGCGTGCCGAGCACCCGTTCCAGCCGTTGCTCACGGCGCCGGCGCCGCGGTGGTTGCTGCGCTGCCGCTGCGGGCTCGGCGCTGCTCACGCGCGAAGGCTAGAGCCTCGATCCGCCGGAGGCACCACCGGCCGGGGTCAGACCCCGATCAGTCGTGTCACGAAATTGCGCATCTTTCGGCGCAAAGGGGTCAGACCCCGATCGAAGTTGTGACACGGCTGATCTGGCAGCTCCGGCGAAGCCGTACCTGTCAGCCGTGGACGCTGACGATGAGTGGGATGATGAGAATCGCCACGATGTTCGCGATCTTGATCATCGGGTTGATGGCCGGCCCAGCCGTGTCCTTGTAGGGGTCGCCGACGGTGTCGCCGGTGACAGCGGCGGCGTGCGCCTCTGAGCCTTTGCCGCCGTAGAGCCCGTCCTCGATCAGCTTCTTCGCGTTGTCCCAGGCGCCGCCGCCGGAGGTCATCGCGATCGCGAGGAAGATCCCGGTGACAATCGTGCCGATCAGCAGCCCGCCGAGCATCTCGGGCTTGATGATCCCGGCGATGATCGGGAAGGCGATGGGAATCAGGGCAGGCAGCATCATGGCCTTGATCGCCGAGCCGGTGACGATGTCGATCGCCCGACCGTATTCGGGCCGAGCCGTGCCTTCCATGATCCCCGGGATCTCACGGAACTGGCGCCTCACCTCCTCCACGACGAGCCCGCCCACGCGGCCGACGGCCTGCATGGCCAGCGAGGCGAACAGGAACGGCATCAGCCCGCCGAGGAAGAGACCCGCGATCACCCACGGGTCGGAGAGCGAGAAGCTGATCGTTTCGAGCCCCCGGTCCCTGAGGCCGCGCGTGTACTCGTCGAACAAAATCAGAGCTGCCAGGCCGGCCGAGCCGATCGCATAGCCCTTCGTCACCGCCTTCGTCGTGTTGCCGACGGCGTCGAGCGGGTCGGTGATCGCCCGGACGGACTCGTCGAGGTTGGCCATCTCCGCGATGCCGCCCGCGTTGTCGGTGACGGGGCCGTAGGCGTCGAGAGCGACGATGAGGCCGGTCATGGAAAGCTGGGCCATGACGGCGACGCCGATCCCGAAGAGCTCCTGCCCCGCCGCGTAGTAGGCGCCGACGATGCCGATCACGATCACGATCACCGGCGCGGCCGTCGCCTGCATGCCGACGGCGAGCCCTTCGATGATGTTCGTCGCGTGCCCGGTGCGCGAGGCGCTGGAGATCGAGCGCACGGGCCCCCAGCGCGTACCGGTGTAGTACTCGGTGATCGCCACGAGCAGGAAGGTGACGCCGAGGCCGATCAGGGCCGACCCGTACAGGTTCCAGAAGCTGAAGGGGCTGCCGTCGAAGGCAGCCGTGATGGGAATGAACCCTAGAGCTGACAACGCGGTCGCGACAATCACCGACTTGTAGAGCGCGTTCATGATCGAGCCATTGCGGCCGATGCGGGCGAAGAACGTCCCGATCACCGAGGCGAGGATCGAGATGCCGCCGATCGTCAGCGGATAGAGCCAGAGCTCGCTCGTGGGGAACGCTCTCGCGAGCAGCATCACGGCGACGGCCGTCACGGCATAGGTCTCGAACAAGTCAGCCGCCATGCCCGCGCAGTCGCCGACGTTGTCGCCGACGTTGTCCGCGATCACCGCTGGGTTGCGCGGATCGTCTTCGGGGATGCCCGCCTCGATCTTGCCGACGAGGTCGGCGCCGACGTCGGCCGCCTTCGTGTAGATGCCGCCGCCGAGACGGGCGAAGACAGAGATCAGAGAGCCGCCGAACGCGAGACCGATGAGGTCGTCGATCGCGGAGTCGGATGAGTGGTCCAAGAGGTGGGAGTCCGTGAGCACCCAGTAGTACCCGGCGACGCCGAGGAGGCCGAGCCCGACGACGAGCAGGCCGGTCACCGAGCCGGCGCGGAAGGCGACGTTGAGCGCGGGCTTGAGGCCCTGTTTCGCCGCCTCGGCGGTCCTCACGTTCGAGCGCACAGCGACGTTCATCCCGATGAAGCCGGCGGCCGCGGACAGGAGCGCGCCGATCAGGAACCCGATCGCGGTGCCCCAGCCGAGCTCGTTGTAGAAGCCGATGAGCAGGAACGGGACGACTGCGACGATCGCGATCGTCCGGTACTGGCGGCGCAGATACGCCGAGGCGCCCTCCTGCACCGCGCGGGAGATCTCCCGCATGCG
>DASWDJ010000089.1:0-2199 GCA_036395295.1 Gaiellaceae bacterium
ACGCCCGCCTCCTCGACGTGCTGCATGAGCGCCCCGATGTACGTCTCCTCCCCGTCGGAGAGCGCGTCAACGTCGATCTCGATCGCGTTCTCGAGGAAGTGGTCGACGAGCGTGCGCCCGTGGACGTTCGCGTGGAACGCGTCCACGACCTGCTTCGGCGTGTGGCAGACGCGCATCGCGCGCCCGCCGAGCACGTACGACGGGCGGACGAGCACCGGATATCGGATCCGGTGCGCGATCTCGTACGCCTCGGTGGCCGACTCCGCGATTCCCCACTCGGGGCAGCGGACGCCCAGTGAGTCCAGCAGAGCTCCGAAGCGCTCGCGGTCCTCGGCGAGGTCGATCGCCTCGAACGGCGTCCCGAGGACGCGGAAACCCGCCTCCTCGATCGCGCGTGCGAGCTTGAGCGGCGTCTGGCCCCCGAACTGGATCACGACGCCGAGCGGCTGCTCCCGCTCGAGGACGTTGAGAACCTCCTCGACGCCGAGCGGCTCGAAATAGAGCCGGTCGGATGTGTCGTAGTCCGTGGAGACCGTTTCCGGGTTGCAGTTGACCATCACCGCCTCGTAGCCAAGGGCCCGGAAGCTCGTGGCAGCGTGGACGCAGCAGTAGTCGAACTCGATTCCCTGGCCGATCCGGTTCGGGCCCGAACCGAGGATCACGACGGACTTCCCGGGTTCCGGCGGCTGCTCGTCGGCCTCGCCCCACGTGGAGTAGAGGTAGTTCGACTGCGCCTCGACCTCGGCGGCGCAGGAGTCGACGCGCCTGTAGGCAGGGCGCCCCCGCTGTTTCCGGATGTCGTCCACGGACAAGCCCCGAGCCTCGGCGATCATCGCGTCGGAAAGCCCGAGCCGCTTGAGCACATGGAGGTCGGGCTCGTTGGCGAGCGCATCCTTGATCCGCTCGATCTCCTCGCGGAACCAGGGGTGGATGCCCTCTGGTAGATCGTCGAACTCGCGCCAGGGCGTCGTCGCGCCGGCGTCGAGCTCGCGCGAGCGGTGCGCCTTCAAATATGCCTCTGCGAAGGTGCGCCCGATTCCCATCGCCTCGCCGACCGACTTCATCTGCGTTCCGAGCGTCGTATCGGCGCCCGGGAACTTCTCGAAGGCGAAGCGCGGGAACTTGACCACCACGTAGTCGAGGGTCGGCTCGAAGCTGGCCGGGGTCGTCTTGGTGAGGTCGTTCGGTATCTCCGGCAGCGTGTAGCCGACGGCGAGCTTTGCGGCCACCTTCGCGATCGGGTAACCGGTCGCCTTCGAGGCGAGCGCGGACGAGCGAGAGACGCGCGGGTTCATCTCGATGACGCGCAACTCGCCCGTCTCGCGGTGCCGCGCGAACTGAATGTTCGAGCCGCCGGTCTCGACGCCGACGGCGCGGATGACCGCCGCGGCCGCGTCGCGGAGCTCCTGGTATGCCTCGTCGGGCAGCGTCATCTGCGGCGCGACGGTCACCGAGTCGCCGGTGTGGACGCCCATCGGGTCGAGGTTCTCGATCGAGCAGACGATCACGACGTTGTCGAGCTTGTCCCGCACGACCTCGAGCTCGAATTCGTCCCAGCCTCGCACCGACTCCTCGACGAGCACCTGACCGATGGGCGATTCGCGGAGGCCGCTCACGACCTGGGCCACGAGCTCCTCCCGCGTGCCGGCGAAGCCACCGCCGTGGCCACCGAGGGTGAACGCGGGCCGCACGACCGCCGGGAGCGCCACGCGTTCGAGCTCGTCGAGCGAGCGCACGATCTTCGAGACGGGCACCTGCAGGCCGACCGCTTGCACCGCGGCGCGGAAGAGCTCGCGGTCCTCCGCCCGGTTGATCGCGTCGATGCCGGCACCGATCAGCTCGATTCCCAGTTCGGCCAGGATCCCTGTGTCGTCGAGCTCGATCGCCAGGTTCAACGCGGTCTGCCCGCCCATCGTCGGCAAGAGCGCGTCGGGCCGCTCGCGCTCGAGCACGCCCATCACGCCCTCGACGTCAAGCGGCTCGAGGTAGGTGCGGTCGGCGAAGCCGGGGTCGGTCATGATCGTCGCCGGGTTCGAGTTGACGACGATGGTGCGGAATCCGTCCTCGCGCAGCACCTTGAGCGCCTGCGAGCCGGCGTAGTCGAACTCGCAGGCCTGCCCGATCACGATCGGCCCGCTGCCGATCAGGCAGATCGACCCGAGGTCGTTACGCCGCGGCACGCAATCCCTCGACGAAGTC
>DASWDJ010000090.1:0-1805 GCA_036395295.1 Gaiellaceae bacterium
CAAAAGAATGGTTGGCTCTTACCCGGTCTTCGTCGGCACGGGTGTGCCCGGAACGTGGAGCAGGTTCTCGACCTCCTTGACGCCCCCAACCTTGCGCGTGCGCTTCTCGAGATCCTTGATCATCGTCGGCTCCTCGACCTCGCCGCGGAGGACGACGACGCCGTTCTCCGCGTTGACGTTGATCTGCCCCTTCGGCACACCCTCGTCGCGGAAGATCTCGGTCTCGACCTTGCGCGCAAGCGTGACGTCGTCAGGCTGAGGCTTTTCCTCTTCTTTGAGGTGCTTCACCTTCTGCTTGGCGCCGTAGACCTCGGCCGCGGCCGCGCGGCCGGCGTGCTCGATCTGCCTCGAGCCGCGTCGGAAGAGAGCCGGGATCCGGTCACGCGCGAGCGCGCGACGGCGGTTTCCGCTCTCGGGATCGAAGAAATAGGCGATCAGGGCACCCAGGCCCATGTATCTCAGTAGGCGTAGCATTTCACTCCCTTTGACTCGCTGGCTGCTTTCGAGGGCCTACCCTAAACGGCCAGGGTCAAACGGGTGAAACGGTGACCGGGAGGCGGTCAGTCACCCCAGTCGAAGTCGCGCGAACGCCCCCAGAGGGTGTCGTCCTCGGGTGACTGCTCCGGCTCGATGACGAGGCTCGGCAGTTGCTCGGCCGGGATGGACTCTTCTCCGTCCATCGTCTCCTCGATTCGAGCCTGCTCCTCGGTCTTGAAGAGCGGATGGTTCTCAAACGGGTCCTGAGACTCGTACCGCTCGAGCGGCATTTGTGGCTCGAGCTCGGAGTTGCGGCGCTTCAGCTCGAGATGATCCTGAATCACGTGGGCAAAGACGGAGGGCGTCTCTACCGGCATAGGTTCCTCCCTGGTCGGTAGGTCGCAGTTGGCGGGGGTTGGTGCCGGATGATAGCGGGGTGCCGGGTCAGCCGTGGATGCTAACGGCTCCAACAGACGGATTTCCACCTTGTTCGACGGTTGCGACGCGATCCTTCCCATCCCGCTTGGCCCGGTAGAGGGCGGTGTCGGCCTCGGCCAGCAGTCCCGCGGCACGAGCCTCCCCGTCGAATGCGGCCACGCCGAAGCTCGCCGTGACCGAGAGCTGCTCTCCATTCGGCGCGATGATCGAGCGACGCTCGAGGCCCTCACGGACCCGCTCCGCGAGCTTGACACCGCCGGCGAGGCCGGTGCCCGGCAGGACGACAACGAACTCCTCCCCACCCCAGCGGGCGGCAAGGTCGATTTCCCGCACGCTCTCGCGCAGGGTGGCCGCGAACTCCCGGAGCACTTCGTCACCGGTCGGATGGCCGTGGCGGTCGTTCACCGACTTGAAATCGTCGAGATCGGCAACGATCAGCGCGAGCGGCTCCTCGAAGCGCTTGGCGCGAGCGACCTCCTTCTCCAGGGCTGCCTCGCACAGACGACGGTTGGCGAGGCCGGTGAGCCCGTCGACGAGCGCCTGCCGCTGGACGGTTCGGTGCAGCCGTGCGTTCCCGATCGCGACCACGGCGTGCCCGACGAGCCAATTCGCGGTCTCGGTCTGCTCCTGGCTGAACCCGTCGCCGCTGAGAATGAGCGTCCCGAACGTCTCTTCTCCGGCGACGAGCGGGACCTCGAGCTTGTGGTCGCCGGCGTCCGAATCTCCCTTGCGCACGATGACCTCGCCCCCGTTGACGAGCACGCCGCCGAGCGCGCCGGTCGCCTGGACGGCGGTCTCGACGACGACCCGCAGCAATTCCTCGGGGTCGTGCGTGGCCGCGAGCGCTTCGCCGAAGCGCATGGTCGCGTCCCGAAGGCGCCGCCGCTCCT
>DASWDJ010000091.1:0-1764 GCA_036395295.1 Gaiellaceae bacterium
GACGATGGCGAGCTACTCGTGCTCGTCGGCCCGTCGGGATCCGGCAAGTCGACGGCGCTACGCATGCTCGCCGGCCTCGAGCCCCTCGATGAGGGGCGGATCTTGATCGGCGGCAAGGACGTCTCGTCGGTTCGCCCACGAGACCGCGACATCGCCATGGTCTTCCAGAACTACGCGCTCTACCCGAACCTCGACGTCGCCGCCAACATGGGCTTCGCCCTGAAGCAGCAAGGGGTCCCGAAGCACGAGCGCCTGGAGCGTGTGCGCGAAACGGCGAAGCTGCTCGACCTCGAGCCCTATCTTGACCGGAAGCCGCGCAACCTCTCCGGCGGCCAGCGCCAGCGTGTCGCCATGGGCCGCGCGATCGTGCGCCATCCGCAGGTCTATCTGATGGATGAGCCGCTCTCGAACCTGGACGCGAAACTACGCGTGCAGACCCGGACAGAGCTCGTCGAGCTTCAGCAACGTCTGGCCGTAACGACTGTCTATGTCACCCACGACCAAGTCGAGGCGATGACGATGGGCGACCGCGTCGCGGTCTTGCGCGACGGACTCCTGCAGCAGTGTGACTCGCCGGCCAAGCTTTACCACGAGCCGGCAAATCTCTTCGTCGCGGGCTTTATCGGTTCGCCGGCGATGAACATGCTGCCGGTCGCCTCAACGGCGCCCTTCGAGATCGGCGGAGCAGAGATTGAGTTGAGCGATAACGTCGGCGGCGAGCGGGCAACGATCGGCTTTCGGCCGGAGGCGGTGATCGTCGGCGACGGCCCGATCCCCGCCCGGATCCGCATCATCGAGGATCTCGGCTCCGAGCTGTTCGTGCATCTACTCATCGATCACGACGGCGAGGAGCGCCGAGTCGTCGCCAAGGTCGATGCCCCCTTCGTCGGCTCCTCTGGCGACAACGTACGAATCAGGCTGCACGGAGCGCTCCATCTCTTCGATGCTGCGGAGGTGAGACGGCAGAGCGTCGAGCTGTGACCAGCATCCTCGTCACCGGGGCGGCCGGGGATCTCGGCGCCGCGACGGCGAGAACACTTGCGGAGCGAGGATCACGTCTCGTCCTCGCCGACCATCCGCAAGCACACGAGCGGCTACAAGAGGTCGTCGACGACTGCCTGTCGCTCGGCGCCGAGGCGGTCGGCGGCACCTTCTCGGTCACCGATGAAGTTGCAGTCGCCTCGGCGATCGAGAGCCATGCGCCGTTCTCAGCTGTCGTCAACAGCGCGGGCTTGCAGGGCGAGTTCGTCTCGGTTGAGCACTACCCACTCGAAGACGCGCGCCGGCTACTCGAGGTCAACGTGCTCGGTCTCATGTGTGTGCTGGCCGCTTCGGCCAGAGCGATGATCCACGCTGGCAGCGGCGGCTCGATCGTGAACATCGCCTCGATGGCCGGCGTCTCCGGCGCGCCGAATATGCCCGCCTACTCGGCCTCGAAGGCAGCGGTCGTCGGGCTCAGCAAAGCCGCCGCCAAGGACCTCGCGCCACACGGCATTCGCGTCAACGCCGTCTCGCCGGGGTTCATCGGCCCAGGACGGATGTGGGAGACGCAGGTCGCGCGCCAAGCCGGAGCCGGAGGCCAATACTTCGCCGGCGATCCCAACACGGTCGCGTCGCAGATGATCGCCACGGTGCCGCTCCGCCGCTACGGGGCGCCGAGGGAGGTCGCAGCGGTTGTCGCCTTCCTTCTCTCAGACGAAGCCTCGTATGTCACCGGCGTCAATCTGGAGGTCTCGGGCGGAAGCGCCTGATGGCGATCAGAGT
>DASWDJ010000092.1:0-3386 GCA_036395295.1 Gaiellaceae bacterium
ACACAAGGGAGGAGATCGTGCGCGCCAAGCGGCGGGGGTGGGGGGTGCGGCCCGCCTACCGGCGCGTCGACTCCTGCGCGGCCGAGGTCGCCGCGAGCTCGAACTACTTCTACTCGACCTGGGGCGAGGCCGACGAGGCCGCGCCGACCGGGGACAAGCCCCGCGTCGTCATCCTCGGCTCCGGCCCGAATCGCATCGGCCAGGGCATCGAGTTCGACTACTGCTGTGTCCATGCGGCGCAGGCGTTCCGGGCGCTCGGCTACGAGGCTGTGATGGTGAACTGCAACCCCGAGACCGTCTCCACGGACTACGACACCTCGGACCGCCTCTACTTCGAGCCGCTCGGCGCCGAGGAGGTGCTCGAGATCTGCGCCCGCGAACTTCCCGAAGGCGTCGTCATCCAGTTCGGGGGTCAGACCCCGCTGAAGCTTGCGCGCGAGATCGAGACCGAAGGTTGGCGCATTCTCGGTACGCCCTTCGACGCCGTTGACCTCGCCGAAGACCGCGAGCGCTTCGGTGCGCTCTGCGACGAGCTCGACATCACGGTGCCATCCTGGGCGATGGCCGAGGGGTCGGAGCGGGCGGCCTACGTTGCCGAGGCGATTGGCCATCCGGTGCTCGTCCGGCCTTCGTACGTGCTCGGTGGTCGCAACATGCAGGTCTGCTACGACGACGAAGCGGTCGCGGCCGCGGCCCGGAGCGGCGGGCGCGTGCTCGTCGACAGGTTCCTCGAGGGCGCGATCGAGATCGACGTCGACGCCCTCTGCGACGGTCGCGAGACGTACGTCGCCGCCGTCATGGAGCATGTCGAAGAGGCGGGGATTCACTCGGGCGATTCGTCCTGCGTGCTCCCGGCGCCGTCGCTCAACGCGCCCACCGCTGCCGAGATCGAGGACATCGTCAGCCGCCTGGCACCCGCGCTGGGCGCCGTCGGGCTCGTCAACGTGCAGCTCGCGATCTCCGACGGGGAAGTCTTCGTGCTCGAAGCGAATCCGCGCGCGTCCCGGACGGTCCCGTTCGCGAGCAAGGCGATCGGCGTCAACCTCGTCGAGGCTGCCTGCCGGCTCGCGGCGGGCGCGCGCCTGTCGGAACTGGCCCTGCCCAGGGGTCAGACGCCGAAGCAGTTCAGTGTCAAAGCGGCAGTGCTGCCGTTCGCGCGCTTCCCCGGCGCCGACCCGGTGCTCGGGCCCGAGATGCGCTCGACGGGCGAGGTGATGGCGAGCGCTGCCGACCTGCCGACCGCGCTGGCGAAGGCCGAACGCGCGGCCGGCCGGCCGCTGCCGACCGAGGGCACGGCGTTCCTCTCGGTGCGCGATGCCGACAAGCCGGCCGCCGCCGAGGTCGCCGAGTCGCTCTCGAAGCTCGGCTTCAGGCTCGTCGCGACCGCCGGCACGGCCCACGCCCTCGCCGGTGCGGGAATCGCGGTCGAGCACGTGCGAAAGGTGACCGAGCAAGGCGAGGGCCCGACCGTCGTCGACCTCGTCCGGCGCGGCCACTGCGACCTGATCGTGAACACGCCGTTCGGCGACCCGGGGGCGCGCTCGGACGGTTATCTGATCCGCGAGGCCGCCCTCGCCGCCCGCGTACCGTGCATCACCACGATGGCGGGCGCGCGCGCCGCCGTCCATGCGATCGCTGACGCCCGAGGCGACCTCGCCGTCTCACTCCAGGAGCGAATCAGTGCGCAGAAGCGAACGGCTTAGAGTTCTGGCCAACGAGGCGATCGGCCCCTACGCGCTTGTACGGGTCGAGCGGGGCGGCCTCGACCCCGGCGTCCCAGGCCAGTTCTTCATGCTCGAGGCCCCAGGGCGCCCGCTGCCCCGCGCGATGAGCCTCTGCCAAGCGCCGCCGGGCGAGCTGGCGTTCCTGCTCGAAGCAGTTGGACCGGGAACGCGCGCGTTGGCGGCGACGGAACCGGGCGATGAACTCAACGTCTACGGGCCCCTCGGGAACGGTTACCGCCTCGAGGTCGAGCGCCCGCTGCTCGTCGGCGGCGGCATCGGCGTCGCGCCTCTCCCATACCTCTCGCAGCGGCTCGGCGTCCCACCCGCGCTCCTCGGCTTCCGCAGCGACTGGTACGCCGAGGCGGCGGCACTCGTGCCCAACGCAGAAGTCGTCGTCGAGCCGATCCTCGTCACCGAGCCGCTCGCCGACCTCGTAAGAGACGGTCATAAGGTCATGGCCTGCGGCCCTGAGCCGATGCTGGAAGCGGTGCGGGCGATCGCCCCCGACGCACAGCTCGCGTGGGAGGCGCCGATGGCGTGCGGGTACGGCGCCTGCTACGGATGCTCCGTGGAAATCGACGGCGTCCTCCAGCGCCTGTGCATCGCGGGCCCCGTCCTGGAGGCCCCGAAAAACGGGGGAACCCATGGTTCCCCCGTTGGCCCCCTCCTTCACACCTCGCGGAGGCGAGCGACCTCGTGGGCTCCCGCCGGGCCAAGCCCGGCTCCGCCCGTCCACGCCACCTCGCGTCCCAACCGAGGAGAGCGGGGATGATTCTCAACGCCTCCGGCTGCCTCGACGCGCTCGAAGCGTCCGAGGTCGCGCGGGCGCTCGACGCTTTCGTGACGAAGACGGTGACGCCCCAGCCGCGCGAGGGGAACCGCCCGGTCCGGATCGCAGAGACCGAGGCCGGGATGCTGAACTCGATCGGGCTCGAGAACCCGGGCATCGAAGGCCTGCTCAGCGACAAGCTCCCGCGCCTGGCCGAGCTTGGCGTCCCGCTCTGGGTCTCGGTCGGCGGCTTCTCCGCGTCGGACTACGCCGACCTCTGCGCCGTCCTCGACGGACGAGCCGAGGTGGTGACGATCGAGCTCAACCTCTCCTGCCCGAATGTGGAGGAGGCTCCCGAGACCGCAGCGGAGATCGTGACCGCGGCGCGTGCACGAACGGCGAAGCCGCTCTACGCAAAGCTCTCGCCGGCCGCGTCCGACCTACCCGAGACAGCACGAGCCGTCCAGGCTGCAGGCGCAGACGGGCTCTCGCTCGTGAACACGATCCGTGGTCTGGCGCTCGACGAGCGCACGCTTCAGCCCCGGCTCGGTCATGAGCTCGGCGGTTATTCGGGCCCGGCCTTGAAGCCCATCGCCCTCGCTGCCGTCTACCAGTGCTACCGGGCGACAGGGCTCCCGATTGTCGGCATGGGTGGGATCACGACCGGTCTCGACGCCCTCGAGTTCATGGCGGCGGGCGCGAGAGCCGTGGCGCTGGGCACAGTCCTCTTCGCCGACCCGCAGGCCCCGGGCCGGATCCGGCGGGAACTCGCCGAAGAGCTCGCCGCTCGTGACGTCGCGAACGCCGAGGAAGTCTGCGGGCTTTCGCACCGGGCCGGGCCGGTGCGTGTTGCCTGAGTAGAAAATACAGCGATTTGCACCCAAAAAGGTGGG
>DASWDJ010000093.1:0-20236 GCA_036395295.1 Gaiellaceae bacterium
TCCAGCACTGAATCCAGGGCGTCCTCGTCCGTTACGTCGCAACCGGAGACGTACAGGTGGCAGGAGTCGAGGCAGACCCCGAGCCGCGGATGTCCGTCGAGCCGATCGAAGACGAGCGCCAGCTCCTCGACCGAGCGCCCGATCGTCCCGCCGGCGCCGGCGGTGTTCTCCATCAGCAGCCAGGTCGTCTCCGAGCAGCGGTCGAGCAACTTCTTCATCGCCTCGACGACGCGCTCGAGCCCCGCGTCCATCCCCGCGCCGAGATGTGAGCCGATGTGGAAGACGACGCCGTCGGCCTCGATCGCGCAACCGACGTCGACCGTATTGCACATCGCGGACACCGACTTGTCATAGAAGTCGTCCTTGGGGCTCGCGAGGTTCACGAGATAGAGCGCATGGCAGAGAACGCCGTCGATGCCGGCCTCGGCCCGTCGTTCCTTGAAGCGCTCGAAGTTCTCTGCGGGGTGGTTCGTGGGCCGCCACGTGCGCGGGCTCTGTGTGAAGACCTGGACCGAGTCGGCGCCGATGGCCTCGGCGCGGTCGATCGCCGTGTGGATGCCCCCGGACGACGAGACGTGAGCGCCGATGAACACGCCTCGTACGATACGTCCGACCATGGCCCCGATCGTCCGCTTCGCGCCGAGCCCGACCGGCCACCTCCACATCGGCGGCGTGCACACCGCGCTCTTCAACTGGCTCTACGCGCGCCACGAGGCGGGAGAGTTTCGGCTCCGGATCGAGAACACCGACACGAGCCGCGAGGTTGCCGAGGCGACCGACCAGATCCAGGATTCGCTGCGCTGGCTCGGCCTCGACTGGGACGGCGAGGTCACGTTCCAGCTCGACCGCATGGAGCGCTGCCGCGAGGAGGCGCAGCGCCTCGTCGCCGAGGGGAAGGCGTACGAGGACGAGGGCGCGATCCGGATGCGGATGCCCGACGAGGGCATCACCGCGTGGGACGACCTTATCCGCGGCCGCATCGAGTTTCCGAACGAGAAGTTGGACGACCTCGTCATCGTCCGCGCCGACGGTCGCCCGACCTACAACTTCGCCTCGCCGGTCGAGGACTGGCTCGACGGGATCACCCACGTCATTCGCGGTGACGACCATATCTCGAACACTCCGAGGCAGATCCGGATCCTGGATGCACTCGGCGTGCCGCTGCCTGCTTACGCGCACCTGGCAAACATCTTCGGCCCGGACGGGAAGAAGCTCTCCAAGCGTCACGGGTCGGTGTCGGTTGAGGAGTTCCGCGCCGAGGGGTACCTTCCCGACGCGCTCGTCAACTTCCTCGCGCTGCTCGGCTGGAGCTACGACGACAAGACCACGGTCATGTCCCGGCAGGAGCTGATCGAGCGCTTCACCCTCGACCGGGTCGGGTCGAGCCCGGCGACCTTCGACTACGCGAAGCTCGCCTGGCTGAACGGCGTCTACCTCCGCGCGCTCGACCCCGACGAGCTCGCCGCCGCGCTCCTCACCTGGCTTCGCGATCAGGGCTACGACTGGGACGAGCAGCTCGTCCGTGCCTCGGTGCCGCTCGTGCAGGAGAAGATCTCGAAGCTTTCCGACTACCCGGACTTCGTCCGCTTCCTCTTCGAGGACGTCGAGCCCGACCCGGCACTCCTCGACGGCAGGGTGCTCGGCGAGGCCGAGGCCGCGCTCGCAGAGGTCGAGCCGTTCACGGCGGAGGCGATCGAGCACTCCCTGCGCACTGTTACCGAGCGGCTCGGGCTGAAGCCGCGCGAGGCCTTTCAGCCCATCCGCGTCGCCGTCACGGGCTCGCGAGTCTCACCCGGCCTCTTCGAGAGCATCGAGCTCCTCGGGCGCGAGCGGACACTCGACCGCGTCAGGCGCGCCCGGGCGGCCTGAGGGCGCGGCCCTGCCGAGGCAGGGCCTTCGGGTTCGCCAGCGGATCGAGAGCGCGCTGGAACTCCCGCCAGGCCTGGCGGCGAAAACGGGGCGTGGGACCGAGGCTCCTCACCCAGGCCCAAAGCACTGCCGTTGCTCCCTCCGGCAGCTCTTCGTGATTTACCACTTCGAACCAAGAAACGCCGGATCCCTCGAACGAGGTACGCCGTGAAGATCAGAAATACCAGCAAAGAGCGAACTTTGGGGCTAGCAGGAGGAAAGGTTGAGTCCGGTCCCGGCGTCTGGTCGTCGACAGCAATATGCGCATATGGGCTTGAACTCACTGCCCTCCGACGGGGGCACTGCAGCGCCGACTGTGCTGGTCGTCGAGGACGATCCTTCGTTGCGCATGCTTTGCCGCGTGAATCTCGAGCTCGAGCATTACCGAGTGCTCGAGGCTGAGACGGTCCAGCGCGCCGAGCAGCTCGTGATCAGCGAGCGGATCAACGTCGTGCTGCTCGACCTGCACGTGGGCGAGCGCCATGGGCTGGAACTGCTCCCGTTGCTTCGCAACGAACGGCCGCAGACAGCGGTCTGTCTCCTCAGCGGCACGTCGGAGACGGATCCTCCGCTCGTGGCAGGCATCGACGATTTCATTCGTAAGCCGTTTGAGCTCGAGGATCTGATCGCGACCGTGCGGCGGCTGCTTTCCAAAGAGCCGACGCAATCCTGACACGCATTCGAATATCCGGGGGGATATCCGGGCGTGTAGATTCCCCGTGATGAACGTCGCCACCGTGCGCAGCCCCGCCGAGTACGAGGAGCGCCTGCGCAATTACCTGTTCGAGCGCGCGGAGGAGGTCCGGGCCGTGCGCGTCGGCGAGAAGGAGGTCTCGGAGCGAGCCGCAATCGTGGCGCGCTACGCCGACCTCTTCAGCCGCGAGCAGCTCGACGCCCTGCGCTCGGCCGAGAGCGAGGCCGGAGGGGACGAGCACGAGCGGCTCCACCGGTTGCGGAAGGAGTGCGAGGCGGGCGTCGCCGACCAGGAGCTCTCCGAGCGGCAGGACCAGCTCGAGAACGCGATCCTCGCGGAGCGGGTCGTCTTCGGAGGTGAGGAGGTTCCGCTGCGGACGGCGCAGGCGAAGCTGGCGGTGCTGCCCGAGTATCGCGACCGCGAGGAGCTCGGCAAGCTGCACGGCGACGCCTCGGCGCAGTTCAACGAAGGCCGCCGCGAGCTGATTCGGGACGAGGACCAGCTCGCCGCTGAGCTCTCTGGCATCCCGAACACGGTCGAGCGGAACGAGGAGGAGAAGGGGATCTCGCTTCCCGACCTTTCGGTCCGGCTACAGGAGGCGAGCCACTCGAGCGGTGAGGCGTATCACGAGCTGCGTGAGCGTTGGTTCGAGCAGCTGCTCGGGCCGAAACGCGACCCGATTCCGGCGTCGTATCACGTCTCGTACATGAGGCGCCTGTCTCCGTTCGCGGCGACTTACACGAAGGAGCGCGCTGTGGAGGTCTGCATGGACACCCTGTCGCGGCTCGGCTTCGACCTCGCGAACGATTCGAAGATCCGACTCGACCTCGACGATCGCCCGCAGAAGTCGCCGCGAGCTTGCGTCATCGCCTCGGACGCTCCGAACGTCGTCCACCTGATCACGCGCGCCCAGGGAGGGCTGCACGATTACCAGGCGTTCCTCCATGAGGCGGGTCACGCGCTCCACTACGCGGGGTGCGACCCCGAGCTGCCGTACACCTTTCGCAACCTCTCTCGCGACCACGCGCTGACCGAGATCTACTCGTTCATCCTGGAGGCGATCTCGCGCGAGCCGGCGTGGCATTCGGACTACTTCGGGCTCTCGGACGAAGAAGCGCAGAGAAACGCCGAGGCGACGACGTTCCTCGAGGCGCTGCTCTACCGGCGGTATGCGGCCAAGCTCGGCTTCGAGCTCGAGTTCTGGCGTCGCTTCCACGACGACGGCGGCACGCCCGATGGTTACTCCGAGCGCCTCGGCGAGGCGACAGGAGTCCGCTACCGCCCGGATGCCTACCTGGCCGATATGGACGCCGGCTTCTATTCGGCCGATTACCTGCGTGCGTGGATCCGCTCCGCGCAGCTGCGGGAATACCTCTCGCAGGAGGTTGGGCCAGAGTGGTGGCGCTCGCCCGAGACCGGCGACCGGCTGCGCGCGCTCTTCAGCGAAGGCACGCGGCCGTCGAGCGAGGAGGTCGCGGCGCGGATTGGCTTCGACCCCCTCGACATCGGTCCGCTCGTCTCCGAGCTCTCAGCTTCGTAACGTGGCCGAGGTTGCCTTCGACCGGTTCTACCGGTTCGACGAGCTGACGAAGATCCTCCAGGCCTGGGCCGAGGAGCGCCCGGACCTCTATCGGCTCGAGAGCATCGGGCGCTCCTTCGAGGACCGCGACCTCTGGCTCGCGACAGTGACGACCTTCGAGACGGGCGCCGACCTCGACAAGCCTGCCTTCCTGATCGAGGCGAACATCCACGCGCTCGAGGTAACGGGCTGCACGGCGGCGCTGCACTTGATCGACAAGCTGCTGCGCGGCTACGGCAGCGACGAGAAAGTCACCCGCTGTCTCGACACGCGCTGCTTCTACGTCATCCCGCGCCTCAATCCCGACGGGGCCGAGCTTGCGCTCGCGGACCGGCCTCGTTTCGTCCGCTCGAGCGTGCGCCCGTACCCGCGCCTCGACGAGCAGGACGGCCTCCACGAGGAGGACCTCGACGGCGACGGGCGGATCCTGATGATGCGCATCAAGGATCCGAACGGGGCCTGGAAGCCGCACCCGGAGGAGCCGCGGCTGATGATCCGGCGCGAGCCCGACGAGGGCGCGGAGGACGGGGACTTCTACCGCCTCTTGTGGGAGGGCAAGATCAGGAACTTCGACGGAGTCACGGTCAAGGTCGCGCCGCCGGTCGAGGGCCTCGACCTGAACCGGAACTTCCCGATGGAGTGGGCGCCCGAAGCCGAGCAAAGCGGGGCGGGCCCGTTTCCCGTCTCGGAGCCGGAGACACGGGCGCTCGTCGAAGCCGTCGTCGCCCGCCCGAACATCACCGGCCACATCGCCTACCACACCTTCTCGGGAGTTCATCTCCGCCCCTACGCGAGCTACGACGACGACCACTACCCGACCTTCGACCTCCGCGCCTACAAGCTGCTTGGAGAGGAGGCGACGAAGCGCACCGGCTACCCGGCCGTCTCGGTCTTCCACGACTTCAAGTACGACCCGAAGAGCTCGATCAAGGGCGGCGGGCACGACTGGTTCTACGACCACAACGGTGTCTTTTCGTGGACGACCGAGTTCTGGAGCCCCCAGCGCGAGGCCGGAATCACCGACTACAAGTTCATCGAGTGGCTCCAGGACCACGACCCGGAGGACGACCTCAAGCTCCTGCGCTGGAACGACGAGCAGCTGGACGGGAAGGGCTACGCCGACTGGTACCCCTTCGAGCACGAACAGCTCGGCGAGGTGGAGCTCGGCGGCTGGGACGTCATGTATTGCTGGGGCAACGTGCCGCCGGAGTTCCTCGAGCGGGAGATCGCTCCGCACTCCGACTTCGCCGTCTTCCATCTGCTCGTCTCACCGAAGCTCGAGGTGAAGTCGCTCGACGTCGAGCCGGTCGGCGCGGGCGCGCACAAGGTGCGTTTGGTTCTCCAGAACAGCGGCTGGCTGCCGACGAACGTGACGGAAAAGGCGGTTGAGCGGAAAGTGGTGCGGCCGCTCGAGGTCGAGCTCACGCTGCCGGAGGGCGCGAAGCTCGTCGCCGGCGAGCGCAAGGTCGAGGCTGGCCAGCTCGACGGCCGAGTCCACAAGCGGAGCGCCCTCTGGTGGGGCACCGACGACTCGACGGGCGACCTGACGAAGCTCGAGTGGGTGATCGAGGCGCCCGACGGTGGCGAGCTCGGCATCGAGGCCCGCCACCAGCGCGCCGGGACGATTCGCCAGGTCCTTGCGTTGCCAACGGCGTAAGGTCCCCACGGCATGAGCCCGACGAGCGGAGTGATCGGCGAGGCCTGGGCGCTGTACAAGCGGCACTGGCGCCATCTCCTGACGTTCTCGTTCGCCGTCTACGTGACCGTCGCCGTGATCGGCGCGCTCCTGACCGCGGCGCTGACCTGGCTCGGAGCGATCCTCGCGGCCTTCGTCTCCCTCGTCGCAGTCTTCTGGCTTCAGGCGGCGCTCGTCAAGGCCGTCGACGACGTCCGCGACGGGCGAGCCGATCTCTCATTGGGAGAGACGTTCGCCGCTGCCCGAGCACACCTGGGTGCAGTGGTCGTCGCCGGGATCCTCGCGGCGATCGGCATCGTCCTGGGGCTCATTCTCCTCATCGTCCCGGGCCTGGTGCTGATGACCTGGTGGGCGGTGATCGTCCCCACGATCGTGCTCGAGAACCGGAGGGCCGGCGAGTCGTTCACCCGCAGCCGAGAGCTCGTCCGCGGCTACGGCTGGGGTGTGTTCGGGGTGATCGTGCTCGTACTGCTCTTGTTCATCGGCTTCCAGATCGTGCTCGGCCTCATTCTCACGCCGCTCGCGGACTGGCTGCAGAGTTTCGTCTCGCAGATCGTCTCGGGCACGCTGACCTCGCCGTTCATCGCGGTCGTTCTGACGCTCCTCTATTTCCGCCTGCGGGCGGCCAAGGAGCCGGAGGCCGCACCGGCCCCGACGCCTCCCGCCTGAACCGGCCGAAGAACGATGGAGCCCGGCGATCAGACCACAGCTCAGCCGCCCTATCCGGTTCGGTTCGCAGTCGAGTACCCGGATCGCGACCTCAACCGGCTGACGACCGCATTTCGGCTGATCGTTGCAATCCCGATCGTGATCGTTCTGGCCACGATCGGTGGCGCCGAGGCGTCTGGCTGGCACGCCGGCCATACCTGGGCGATCGGCGGAGGAGCGGGCGGGGTGCTGTTCCTCCCAGCGCTCCTGATGATCGTCTTCCGCCAGAAGTACCCGCGCTGGTGGTTCGACTGGAACCTCGAGCTGCTCAGGTTCGAAAACCGAATCGGCGTCTATCTCGCGCTGATGGACGATCGCTATCCGTCAACCGATGAGGGCCAGTCGGTCGAGCTCGACTTCCCCTACCCGGACGCCGCACGAGACCTGAACCGCTGGCTTCCGCTCGTGAAGTGGCTACTCGCGATTCCTCATTACATTCTTTTGATCGTCCTTTGGATCGCCGCGGTGGTCGCGGTTGTGATCGCGTGGTTCGCGATCCTCTTCACCGGCCGGTACCCGCGGGGCCTCTTCGACTTCGTGCTCGGTGTGCTGCGGTGGGGCAATCGCGTGATCGCGTATGCGTTCGTGCTCGTGACCGATCAGTACCCGCCTTTCCGGCTCAGTCCCTGACGGTCGCTCGCTCCGCGTTCGGTCGATGATGTTTCCGGAGCGACCTAGAGATCGTCCGCGGCAATGGGTTGACCGACTCCGAAGCCGTGCGCACGGCGTTGCGGGAGGCGGCCGCCCGTCGGCGCGTCGCCCAGCGATTCGCGACGAGGTCGACCGCGTCGCGACCGACGAGCACGATCGCGAGGAGATGCGAATCATCCGAGAGCACTTGGCGGAGCTCGCTCCGCCGCTCTCGAACTGAGATGGCCCGCGGCGAGGTTTTCCGCCTGCCTGCGCCCCGAGGGAGACACGAGCAGCGGGCGCTCGCTACGCGAGCGCCCGCCCGGCCAGCTTTCGCCCGACGATCACACTGGACCGGAGCGACACACGTGTCCTCGTCGAGCAGACGACGGTGGTCGATCCGCAACGCCTCGGACCATCGGCTGGGCGACTCGACTCAAGCGAACTGCGCTCCATCGACGAAGTTCTCGTGCTCGTTCTCGGCCTCTAGGGCAGGAAGCGGCGCTCAAGTTCTACCGGCGACGAGCAGGAGTGTCCCGGCCACTGCAACGGCAAGCACCTCACCCGGCGCATGATTCGGCGGCAGGCGAAGGACCGCGCCGGTTCCTGCGTTGAGTGCCCACAAGCCGCTCGTGCCTCCGAGGTAGAGCCGAGAACCCGTGAGTGCGAGGTGGACGAGGTCGGTGCCGCCGCGCGCAGGCTTCCAGCCCGGATCAACCGCGCCGGTCCCCGGATCAAGCGCGGCGAGACCGTCCCGGCGCACCCCGTTGATCCGGCGGAAGTAGCCGCTGAGGTAGACCCGGCGCGCTGAGGCGGCGAGCCCGTAGAGGACGGCAAAGCCGTTACAGACCGGGCAGTTCTCCGCCCGCGGCGCCCAGCGCCGGTCGGGGCTTCCATTGCTCGCGTCGAGCGCAACCAGACCGTTGCGCCGCAGACGAGCGACGTAGAAGCTGCCGGCGACGTAGATACGGCGGCCGGAAGGCAGCAGCGTGTTGAAGCTGCCCGCGTCGCCGATCAGACGCAGGTGCGGATTCCAGTGCCGATCGACGTTGGCGGTGCGTGTTTCAAGTGCAGTGATGCCCGGCACGGGGTAGTTCCAGTTCCGCGCGACCAGGAGCCGTTCGCCGGCAACCGCGAGCGCCGAAACGTCCAGCCAGGCACGGGGCGTCGGGGCCCAGTGACGAAGGACAGCCCCAGTGCTCGCGTCGAGTGCCGCCAGCCCCGGCCGCTGCAGGCCGCCGACGCGGCCGAACGGCCCGGCAACGAACAGGCCGGCGCCGGCACGCGCGAGCGCATAGACAGCGACTGGCCGGCCGCTTGCGCTGCCGATCGACGCCTGCCAAGTCGGGTCGACTTTCCCGCTCGGCAGCAGGCGTGCGAGCGCCACCCGATGCTTTCCACCGAGCCGCGAGAAGCTGCCGCCGACGAACCAGCCGCCGCGACCGTCGGCGATCGCCGCGACGACCGCGCCGTTCGCGGCTACGCGCCCAAGCTCGCGGCCGCTTGCGGCATCGAGCACGACGGCCGACCCGCGGTCGCTGGGCCCAGATGCCGGCATCGCCACCGCACTCGGTAGGAGGCACGGCAAGAGCAACAGAGCGCCGAGGAATCTCGCTCGCATACCGGTCCTACGGTTCCGCGAAGCACGGAGGTCCGGGTTCCCATCTGAATAGACGCGTGGCTGTCCTAGCACGCAACTACGCTCAAAAGCTAATGCAACGACTCGATCCGATCTCCCCCGATGAAATGGTTCTCGCCTTCTTGAGGGCGGAGATCGACTCAGGGATCTACGGCTCTGAGGTCGTTCGGCATCTCGAGCAACGCGGGTGCGATCGACGTCTTATCGATGACGGCGATCCTGCTAACGAAACAGAGAACCTCCGACGTCGGCAGCTTCTCGCTGCCTGGCGCGGCTGGGGCCGAAACACGATGCTGTTCCGGGACTTTCCGACAGACGTTTCCTGGTATCAAGCCCGCCTCACCGTGAGCGAGCTCGGCCGCGCCAAGTACGCGGCCTGGGACGAATGGGAAAAGCTCACACGCATGACAATGCTCGTGATGGACGGGGCGAACAACGCCGCGAACCCCTTCTACGCCTCCGAAAACATTCGTGCCCACGTGCCGGAGATCGCCGCTGCCATTCGTGCAGGCGCTTTTCTTCCCGAGCTCATACTCGTCGGCAAGCCCGATTCCGACGAGATCGTTCTTGTCGAGGGCCACAAACGAGCGACTGCGTACGTGCTCGCAGTCGAGGATCCCGGAGAGGAGGTCGCCGCCATCGTCGGCACCTCGCCAAGCATTGCGGTTTGGTGTGGCTGGCGCCCAAGGTTCGAGCTCTCTTTCGCAGGCCTCCGTTCTTAGACCCACAAGCCGGGCATTGGGCTGGAACCTGTAGGACTCGCGCGCCCAGGAGACCGCGCGTGTTTCGGGTCACTGCGCTAGCGCGTAAGCAGCGCGATGGCCACGGCCACGACGACGATCGCGACGCCGGTCAGCCCATGGCGTATCAGTCGCTTCTGGGCGAGCCGCGCCCGGTGTTGTCGCTCTTCTGGGGTGGATCGCATCGCCTGCTCGCCAAGAGTGACTCCTCCGATGCCTGCGGAGATCCCGATCATGGCGTACGAGAACCACGGCAGGCTGGCTCCGCGCGCAGCCACCGCCAGGACGGCTGCGACCCCGAATGTGGCGAAAAGAAAGGCGCGCGTCTGAACCGGCCGCGTTCGTGCCGCGTCCCAGTCCCAAAGCCATCGAAGGTGGTTCATGAGTGTGAACATCGGCACGCTCAGAACGGTGCTGTAGCCCGATCCGGCGACACAGGTTCTATGACTCGATTTTGTAGACCACCCCGGTAACACAAGACCTTCCGGGGGCCTCGGGTTTCAGCCGGACGCAGTAAAAGGCGCATACGGGATTCGAACCCGTGCCGCCGCCGTGAGAGGGCGGTGTCCTAGGCCACTAGACGAATGCGCCGCGGGTTGGATTGTAGCCGCGCGGGTAGGACTCGCCCGTGTTCAGAAGGCTCCGGCAGAAGTTGCGTGGCGGCGCTCGAAGTGGCGACGTTCACGCTCTCGACCGCGACGACGATCCTCGCGGCGGTGTTCAGTCCGACGAGTACAGGCAAGCCGATCCGCGCGACATCGTCCAGGAAGGCGACGTCGTTATGGGCGGGCCGGGTGGGACCCCGCAGGAAGAAGAGCCGAAGAGCTAGGGAGTGCGGGCGGCGATGCCCGGGCCGGGCTGGTCGACGCCCGTTGAGGGTGGCCCCACCGCGGGCGGGCCGAGTGGACGCAGGTAGAGCTCGTCGTAGAGCAAGGCCGCGATCGCGCCTCCGGCCAGCGGGCCGACGTACCAGATCCAGAAATCGCTCCAGGAGTTCGCGACGAGCTGCGGGCCGAACGCACGGGCCGGATTGACCATCGCACCGGTCAGCGGATAGCCCAGGAGGTTGTCGAAGACGACGACGAGGCCGATCGCAAGGCCGGCGATCGCCGTGTACGTCCCGCGCGGGTCGGCCGTCGTCGCGAAGACGACCCAGACGAGGAAGAAGGTGAGCAGCGCCTCGACGACGAGCGCAGGCCCGAGATCGATCGTGTGGCGCGCCGGGGCACCGAGCTGCGCCGCATCCCGGGTTGTCGCCGGGAAGATCCACCGCAGCAGCAACGCAGCGAGCACTCCGCCGAGGAGCTGCGCGAACCAGTAGGCGAGACCGAGGAGAACCGAGATCCGGCGTGTGAGCAGGAACCCGAAGGTAATCGCCGGATTGAAATGGCCACCGGAGATGTGGCCGACCGCCGAGACCATGACCGCGATCACCAGCCCGTGGGCGAGCGCGACCTCGAGCGTGCCTGCGCTGGCCTCCGGCCCGACGGCCATGATCGCTCCCGCACCAACGAAAACGAGCGCGAAGGTGCCAACGAATTCGGCGAACGATCGACGCCCCGTTTCTGCCAGCGGAGGCAGTGGGCCGAGGGCTGGAGTCGCTGGTAGCCGCATCGCGAAGCGGGAGCCTATACAGATTTCCGGAGTGCGCTCAAGATCCTTCGTCAAAACCCGGGAAGGGTCAGCCCAGCGCCATGCCGCGCGCGACCGCTCGGGCGACGTCCTGCATCACCACTGCGCGGCTGTTCTCGAAGACGAAGTGGAACTCGGCAAAGCCGGCGGCCCCGAGGCGCGCACGCTCGGCGACATAAGCGCTGCGCCAGCGGTTGACACCGGCGCGCGAGAGTCCCGCGACGTTGCCGCCGAGGCCGCGGCCGAGCCTGTAGCCCGGGGACATCCCAGCCAGGTAGCGGCTGGCCAGGGCGCGGCGCGCCGGGCCGCCAGAGGCGAGGGCGCGGTGGCCGTCCGACCAGGTCCGGGCCGCGCGTGCCGGGTCGCCGACGAAGTCCGGATACTCCTCGCCAACGATTCGAAACGCTGAGCGCTCCAGCTGGAGCCAGAACGCGCTCAGCTCCGGGTCGACTGGAAGCGAGGCGAGCCGCAGCGCGCGGCGCGTCGCCCACACTGAGCCCCTGCTCGCCCGGTCGCCGAGCACGCGGCGGCCGAGATTCAACCCCTGGAGGATCCCCCGCACGAATTCCCGGTGCTGCCGGCCCTGGACACCGGCGATCTGCGTCCCGAGCTCGTCGAGCTGCCACAAGCTGACGCGAATTCCCGCCTGGCGCGCATGTCGGATCGCGTCGCGGTAGCGGCGTCCGACCTCGATCCCCCAGCCGATTCGCTGGGCCGTCGACAGGCGCAGGAGAGACGATTCGTCCGGAACACGCCCCGAGAAGCGGCGGCCGACGCGACGCTCCTCCGCGGGAGTCAACCGCCGGCGCGCCCACGCTTCGGTGCGGATATGTGCCTTGAACATCGGCGAATAGCGGCCTCCCGGGTGCGCGATGACGCGGGCGCTCGTCTCGGCGTTGACGCCGTAGCTGCCGACATGGACGCGTGTCCCGGCAGGCATCCCGGAGGCTCTGATCGCCTCCATCAGCCTCGGGAGGTCTTCGACCTCGAAATAGGAGAAGAGGCAGGCGCGAACCATCAAGAAACCCTGCTCTCAGCAGGGTTTTTACAAGGCTGCGGGGCTAGGATTCGAACCTAGACTACCCGGTCCAGAGCCGGGCGTCCTACCATTAGACGACCCCGCAACGAGGCGGCAATTCTAGCGGGAGACGGCGGGGCAGTGGGCTACGCCACCTCAGCCCAGTCGCCGTAGAGCGACGTGTAGAGGCCGCGCCGCGCCATCAGCTCCTCGTGCGTTCCCTGCTCGATGATCTGGCCGTGCTCGAGGACGACGATCAGGTCTGCATCACGGATCGTCGAGAGCCGGTGCGCGATCACGAACGCCGTCCGGTCGGCGAGCAGGGTGCGGAGCGCGCCCTCGATGCGCCGCTCGGTGCCGATGTCGACCGACGAGGTCGCCTCGTCGAGGATGAGGATCCGGGGATTGGCGAGGAGCGCGCGGGCGAATGCGACCAGCTGGCGCTGTCCGAGCGAGAGCCTCGTTCCGCGCTCCTGGAGATTGGTCTCGTACCCGTCCTCGAGCGCGAGTACGAACTCGTGCGCGCCGACTGCCTTCGCCGCGGCCGCCACCTCGGCCGGGTCGGCGTCGGGCCGGCCGAAGGCGATGTTGTCGCGCACGGTGCCGGCAAAGAGGAAGCCCTCCTGCGGCACGACTCCCAGCTGCCGCCTGAGGGAGGCCTGCGTGACGTCGCGGAGGTCGACGCCGTCGATCGTGATCCGCCCCTCGCGCGGGTCGTAGAAGCGGGCGAGGAGCTTCGCGATCGTCGACTTGCCGGCGCCCGTGTGGCCGACGAGGGCGACGGTCGTGCCGGCCGGGACGTCGAGGTCGATGCCGTGCAGCACCTCCGGCCCGTTCCCGTAGCCGAAGCGGACGCTGTCGAAACGCACATGTCCTTCGATCCTCGAGAGCTCGGTGACGCCCGGGTTGTCGCGCACATCGGGCTCCTCGTCCATGACATCCATGATCTTGTCGAGGGCGGCGACGGCGGCCAGGAACGTGTTGTAGAGCTGCGAGAGCTGTTGGACCGGGTCGAAGAAGTTCGACAGGTAGAGGACGAACGCGAGCAGGGTGCCGACGGTCAGGCTGCCGCCGAAGGCGAGATACCCGCCGTAGCCGAGGACGATCGCGGTCGCGGCCGCGGACAGGAAGTCGACGAAGGGGAAGTAGAGGCCGTTCAGCACCACCGTCTGCTGGTTCGCCTGCCGGTAGTGGGCGTTGACCTCGCGGAAGTGGCGCTCGTTTGCCCGCTCGCGGCGGAAGGCCTGCACGACCCGCATGCCGCTGATGTCCTCGGCGAGCGTTGCCGTCACGAGGCCGAGCCGCTCCCGCACCGCCCGGTAGGCCCGCGCCGAGCGGATGCGGAAGAGCGCCGTCGCGATCGCCATCAGCGGCATCACAGTCAGCGTCGCCAGGGCGAGCCGCCAGTCGAGCACGAAGAGGATGATCGAGGTCCCGAAGAGGAAGAGCGTGCTCTGGACGAGCGTCGTCACGCCGTCGGTGACGAGCTGGTCGAGGGCCTCGACGTCGTTCGTGAGACGACTGATGATGACTCCGGCCCGGTTGCGTTCGTAGAAGCCGAGCGAGAGCCGCTGCAGGTGCCGGAAGAGGGTGTTGCGGAGGTCGGCGAGGATGCGCTCGCCCGTCCAGCCCGTGAAGTACGTCTGCGCCGCGCTCGTCGCCAGGCTCGCCACGCCCGCGACGAGGAAGAGGGCAACGACGATCGTCAGCGCATGGAGGTCCTCCTTCCGGATGCCGTCGTCGATCGCGAGCTTCGCCAGGTACGGCGGCGCGAGCGCCGTCGCGGTCGCTGCGAAGAGCGAGACCAGGGCCAGGATCGTTCGCAGCTTGTACGGGGCGGCCAGCCGCGCCAGCGTCGAGATCCGGCGCGCAGTCTGCTGCCAGGACCAGTCTTCGACCTTCACAGCCTCACGCCGCTGGGTGAGGTGGCCGCCGGGCTGCCAGACCCTCATCCTGCTCGCGCCTCCACTCGTTCGGCGAACTCGCGCTCGAGCAGGCCGTGCTCGTGGATGTCGCGGTACACCGCGTTCGTCTGGAGGAGCTCCTCGTCGGTGCCACGCCCGGCGATGCGGCCGCCGTCCAGTACGACGAGCTCGTCCGCGAGCGAGATCGTCGACAGCCGGTGGGCGATGATGATCGTCGTCCGCCCCTTCATCGCCTCCCGGAGGCCCAGGCGGATGCGCGCCTCGGTCGTGGCGTCGACTGAGGCCGTCGCGTCGTCGAGAATCAGGATGCGCGGATCCATGATCAGCGCGCGCGCGATCGCGAGCCGCTGGCGCTGGCCGCCGGAGAGCGTGATCCCGCGCTCCCCGATGACCGTGTCGTAGCCCTCCGGCAGCTCACTGACGAACTCGTGGGCCTGTGCGAGGGTTGCCGCTCGCACGACGTCTTCGTCGCTCGCGTCGGGCGCGCCGAAGGCGATGTTCTCCCGCACCGTCGCGGAGAAGAGGAACGGGTCCTGCGAGACGATCCCGATCTCACGTCGCAGCGACTCGAGCTTCACGTCGCGGACATCGGCGCCGTCGATCGTGAGGCGCCCTTCGGCGACGTCGTAGAAGCGCGGCACGAGCGAGGCGACGGTCGTCTTCCCCGATCCGGTGTGCCCGATGAGCGCGACGGTCTGGCCCGGCTCGAGCTCGAGCTCGATGTCTTGCAGCACCGGTCGCCCGGATGCGTATTCGAACGAGACGTGCTCGTAGCGCACGCGACCGTCTCCCGGCGGCAGCTCGCCCGCTCCCGGCCGGTCCGAGATCTCCTCGGGCTCGTCCATCACCTCGAAGATCCGCTCGCCCGACGCGGTCGCGCGCTGGGACTGGCCGATCCACATGCCAAGCATGCGCAGCGGCATCACGAGCATGACGACGAGCACGTTGAAGAAGAAGAACGTGCGGAAGTCGAGGTCTCCGCGTGCGACCATGCGCCCGCCTTCGAGCAGGACGCCCGCCTGCATGACGAGCGGCAGGAACGAGAGCAGCGGAACGTAGAGCGCGCGCTGCTTGTTCGCGTCGACGCTGCGCTCGAAGACGCGCTCGGAGCGTTGCCCGAACTTCTCGAGCTCGTTGCGCTCCTGGGCGAAGGACTTGACGACGTGGACGCCGACGATGTTCTCCTCGGCAACCGTCGCAACGTCGGCCATCTTCTGCTGAACGTCGCGCAGCACGGGATGCGAGACGCGTGAGTACTGGTAGGCGAAGACGACGATCAGCGGCGTGACGGCCGTCGCGACGAGAGCGAGCCGCCAGTTGACGGCGAACATGAGCGCCGTTGCTCCGACGACGGTGAGCACGTTCTGGAAGAAGAAGATGAGCCCGTAGCCGAGGAAGAAGCGAACGGTTTGCAGGTCGACCGTCGCGCGCGAGAGCAGCTGGCCCGTCTGGTGGCGGTCGTAGAAGCCGAACGAGAGCCTGAGGAGCTTCGCGTAGAGGACGTTACGCATGTCGAACTCGACGCCGAGCGCCTGGCGGCCCGAGATCAGTCTCCGGCCCGACATGAAGAGGGCGCGCGCCGCGCCGACTGCGAGCACGAGTACGCCGATCAGATAGAGGTCGTGCCGGCTTCGGGCGGTGAGCGCCTTCTCGAGCCCGGTTCCCGTGAGGAAGGCGATCGCCATCGCGGCGGCCTGGGAGCCGACCGCCAAAATGATCGAGACGATGAGCGACCACTTGTACGGCCTGAGAAAGCCGAGCAGGCGTACAAAGGTCTGGCGATACGGCGGTCGCGTTGCCACCATCGAAATCTAGCCGCCGCCACTTGCCTGACGACTGCGGGCAGCCGACACTTCCGCATGTGGAAGCGAGTTCCGTGACGAGGTACGCGCGCAGCGGCGATGTCAACGTCGCCTATCGGGTGGTCGGCTCAGGCCCATTCGACCTTGTCTTCGTCCCCGGCTTCGTCTCGAACGTCGAGCTCGACTGGGAGGACCCGCAGCGCGCCGCCTTCCTGACCCGGATCAGCGAGTTCTCGCGGCTGATCACGCTGGACAAACGCGGCACCGGGCTTTCCGACCGCGTCCCGGGGGCCCCGAGCTTGGAGACCCGGATGGACGACATCAAGGCCGTGATGGATGCGGCCGAGTCCGAGCGCGCAGCGCTCTTCGGGCTTGCGGACGGTGGCTGCCTTGCCGCCCCCTTCGCCGCGACGTATCCGGAGCAAACGGCCGCACTCGTGCTATACGCGACGCTCCCCCGCTACACGCGTAGCCCGAGCTTTCCGTGGGCGCCTGCGCGCGAGGAGGCAGAACGAGGGATCAAAGAGCTCGAGCGGCGCTGGGGAACCCGTGACCTCGCGATCGAGCAGTTGCAGGGGTTGGACGGCGAGGCAGCCGATCGCCTAGCGGCGCTCATGCGCCACAGCGCCAGCCCCGGTGCGGCAGCGGCCCTCGCGAGGATGAACCTGGATATCGACGTCACGCACGTGCTCGGAGCCGTGCGCGTGCCGACCCTGGTCCTGCACCGGTCTGGGCATCCATTTGACGTGCGAGGAGCACGCTTCCTCGCCGATCGGATTCCGTTCGCGCGTTTCGTGGAGCTGGAGGGAAGCGAGGTTTTTCCGTACCTCGGCGACACAGAGCGGCTGCTCGGAGAGATCGAGCGCTTCCTGACGGGGCTCTGGCAGACCGCGGCCTGGGCCGAGCCCGAGCGCGAGCGGGTGCTGACGACTGTTTTGTTCACCGACATTGCAGGCTCCACGAAGATGGCAGCGGCTCTCGGCGACGCTCGCTGGCGCGAGCTACTCGAGCAGCACCATGCCCTGATCCGCAGTTGGCTGCTTCGCTTTCGCGGTCGGGAGCTCGATACCGCCGGGGACGGATTCTTTGCCAGCTTCGACGGCCCAGCGCGCGCAATCCGGTGCGCGTGCGCGATCACCGAGAACGTGCGCGAGCTCGGGATCGAGGTGCGCGCAGGCCTCCACACCGGCGAGTGCGAGGCCGTCGAGGGCAAGGTCAGCGGCATCGCCGTCCACATTGGCGCCAGGGTGGCCGCCCACGCCGCGCCGGGCGAGGTGCTCGTTTCGAACACCGTCAAGGATCTGGTCGCGGGCTCGGGCATAGCCTTTAGCGAGCGGGGCGTCGCCGAGCTCAAGGGCGTGCCGGGCGAGTGGAAGCTCTTCCTGGTCGAGCAGTAGCGTGGGCGAGCCGACGTTCGACCGCGAGGCCGCGTTCGACGAGGACTACCTCTACTTCTACGCCGAGCTGCTGACGCCGGAGCGAACCGCCGCCGACGTCGAGCTGATCTGGAAGCTGCTCGAGCTCGAGCCCGGGGTGGAATTGCTCGACCTCGCGTGCGGGCACGGGCGGATCGCGAACCCCCTGGCCGAGCGCGGTCTGCGCGTTACCGGGCTGGACGCGACGCCGATGTTTCTCGAGCTGGCTCGAGCAGACGCCGCGGAGCGGGGAGTCGAGGTCGAGTACGTCGAAGGCGACATGCGCGCGATTCCTTGGTCGGGGCGGTTCGACCGTGTGCTCAACTGGTTTACGTCGTTCGGCTATTTCGGCGACGACGACAACCGGCGCGTGCTCCACGAGGCATACGAGGCCTTGAAGCCGGGCGGGCTTCTGGCGGTCGAGGTCAACCATCGCGACAACCTGCTGCGCCGGTATCTCGACGAGGTCGTCGCCGAGCGCGGCGAGGACCGGATGATCGACCGGCACCGCTTCGACGTCGAGACAAGCCGCAGCCATGACGAGCGCACGATCATCCGCGGCGGCAAGCAGCGCACCTTCGAGTTCTCCGTGCGGATGCTGACCGCCGCCGAGCTGCGCGACTGGATGCTCGACGCCGGTTTCAGCGAGACACACGCGTTCGGCGAGGACGGCGAGCCGCTGACCCTCGAGCACCGCCGGATGACGGTCGTCGCCCGCAAGTGAAAGTCACACTTCCGGCCCGATTGCGTCACCCACGCGTGACAATTTCCTCGTTACGCTCAATGCGGGGAGGAGGTCGCGGGTACCGGCCGCGGGTACCGGCTTAAGGGGTCGTCGTCAGCGCAGCGAGCTCCTCGTGGACGAGCTCGACCGCTCGCCGCAGGCGGGCCTGGTTTCGGGGCTGATTCAGCCAGCGGCTGACCCCGGACGGGTGCGGCAACGGGACCGCAACCGCCTCTCCGTAGTCGAAGCGCTCGCCGATGCACGCATCGAGGCTCGTGAGGCCGAGCAACCGGCGGGCGGCGAGCCCGCCGACGGGAACGATCAGCCGCGGCCGCAGTAGGCGCAGCTCCCATTCGCGCCAGAACGAGCAGAGCTCCTGCTCGCGCGCGGTCGGCGTCCGGTCGCCGCCGCCTCCGGGCGCGCGGCCCGGATAGCAGCGCGTGACCGAGGCGCAGTAGAATGTCGCGTAGAACTCGTCCTCCTCGAGCTCGAGCCAGCGGCGCAGCGTCTGCCCGGCTCGACCCCGCCAGGGCCGCCGCTCTTCGCCCTCGACCACCCCGGGCGCCTGACCGAACATGTAGGCCCGCTGGCCTTCGGCGCCCTCGAGTACCGGCAGCGACTCGAGCGGATACCCGGCCTCGGCACATGCGCGGCAGACTCGATTGTCGCGTTGAAGTGAGCGAAGTGACCGGTAGGAGGAGCGCCGCCGAGTCAAGCCGTCGAGCGAACAACGACAAACCAGTGCCCTTCGAAGAGCACCTCTCCGGCACCGAGCTCGGCGGCCAGCTCGGCACCCGTGAAGTAGCGCTTGAATACGTCCCAACGAGACCCGTCCGTAAGCACTCGCTCTTGCCACTCCACGGGCTCGACGCCGTCATGCAGGGCCGAGTCGACCACGATCAGCTCCCGCGCGACCCGCCGGGCCTCGGCGAGGAACCGAACCCGGTCGGCCTCCTCGAGATGGCCGTAGAAGTGGCCGGTTAAGAGCCGGTCGAACGACCGGTCGGCGAAGGGAAGTGCGAGAGCGTCTCCGACAAGGAACTCCCCGTGCGGCACGCGCTCGCGCGCGATCTCGAGCATGGATTCGCTCGCGTCCAGCCCGACGATCTCCCCGGGCAGGTGCCTCGTCAGCCAGCCGGTCCCACATGCGACGTCGAGCGTGCGCGCCGGACCTAGCGCAGCGAGCGTGCTCTCAAGCCGCTCGCGCTCCTCGTCCCAGCCGGGCCGGTGGCGATCTGCGAAGAGTCCCCGGCCGTAGACCCAGTCGTCGTACTCCGGCGCGCGGCGGTCGTAGTACGTCTTCACGCTCCTAGAGTACGCGCGTGGCGCTTCCGCTCGAATCGGTCCCGAACTTCTCCGAGGGGCGCGATTCGGCGACGATCGACGCCCTCGCCACCGCGCTCGCCGGGCGGGTGGAGCTGCTCGACGTCCACGCCGACGCCAATCACAACCGCTCGGTCTTCACGGTCGTCGGCGAGCTGGAGGAGCTCGTCGATGGGCTGCTGGCAGCAATTGCGTGTGCCCGCGAGCTAATCGACCTGCGCGAGCACGAGGGCGCGCATCCGCGGATCGGGGCCGCCGACGTCGTCCCGCTCGTTCCGATCCGCCCCGCCGACATGCCTCGCGCTCGCGAGGCCGCCCTCGAGCTCGGCGGCCGGATCGGCGCGGAGCTGGGCCTGCCGGTCTTTCTCTACGGCGAGCTCGCGCCCGGACGAGGGCCGGCCTTCTTCCGCCGTGGCGGGCCGACTGAGCTCCAGAGGAGAATCGACGCGGGGGAAATCGACCCGGATTTCGGGCCGAAGCGCCTCGACGATTACGCAGGCGGTGTCCTCGTCGGGGCGCGGCGCCCGCTGATCGCCTTCAACGTCAACTTGCGGGGCAGTCTCGACACGGCTCAGCAGATCGCCGGTGCGGTTCGCGAGAGCGGCGGAGGCTTTCCGGGCGTGCGCGCCCTCGGGCTCGATCTCCCGACCGCGGGCCTCGTCCAGGTGAGCATGAACGTCGAGGACTGGGAGGCCGCGGCGCTGCACGACATCGTCAGCCGGATCGAAGAGGAAGCGCAGGCCCGGAACGCCGAGGTCGTGGGGTCCGAACTCGTGGGGCTCATGCCGGCCGGCGCCGCCGCC
>DASWDJ010000094.1:0-1970 GCA_036395295.1 Gaiellaceae bacterium
CGCATTGATCTTGGCCGCGAACGACTCGTCCTGGCGTGAGGCGAAGCGCGCAAAAAGCGCCAGGGTGATTACGGGTGCGGGCACGTCCTCGTTGATCGCCTCGAGGACCGACCAGCGGCCCTCGCCCGAATCGTCGACATAGCCGGCGATGTCGGCCAGATCGGCGCCGTGCGTCTCGAAGGAAGCGCGCAGGAGTTCGAGCAACCACGAGCGAACGACCGACCCGTAGCGCCAGATCCCGGCGATCTGCTCGAGATCGACGTCGAACTCGGAAGCGTGCATGATCTCGAACCCCTCGGCGTAGGCCTGCATGAGGCCGTACTCGATCCCGTTGTGGACCATCTTCACGAAGTGCCCCGCGCCGGGAGGGCCGACGTGCGCCCAGCCGTCCTCGGGAGCGAGCGACTGGAAGGCCGGCTCCAGCAGCCGGATCGGCTCTTCCGTACCCCCCGCCATCAGGCAGAACCCTTCGTCCAGACCCCAGACCCCGCCTGAGACGCCGACGTCGAGGAAGTGGATGCCCTGCTCCGCGCCCTCTTGGTTGCGCCGCTTCGAGTCGTGGAAGTTCGAGTTGCCGCCGTCGACGAGCACGTCGCCGGCCTCGAGGATCGCCAGCAGCTCCTTAACCGTGTTCTCGGTGATCTCCCCGGCGGGGATCATCATCCAGACGGCCCGCGGCGGCTCGAGTTGAGCGGCGAGCTCCTTCAGCGAGGAAGCCGTCGCCTCGACCTTCGGGTCGTACGTCTGGACGGTGTGCCCGGCACGGCGGAGCCGCTCGGTCATTCCGGAGCCCATGCGCCCGAGGCCGACCATTCCGAGCTTCATAGATCGCCCAGTCTCACACGACAGACACTGCGGCCGCGTTCCTTGAGAGCGTCGAGATCGCCGGCGGCCTGGGCCGCAATCAGGCGCCGAAACCCGAAGTCCCGCCCTGGGATCTCGAGCTCCTCGCCGAAGTCGTCGACGACCTGGAGTGCGAGCACGGTGTTCGGCCCGCCCTTGTGCAGCTGGCCGGTCGAGTGCAGGTACCGCGGACCGAGCCCTCTCGTCACGACACAGCCGGTCTCGCGCGCCCGCTCGACGAGCGGGTCGAGCTCCTCTTCACGCGCCGGGTCGATGAAGGCCTGGATCGCGACGTACTGCGGCGGCTCGGCATCCGCGAGCAGCTCCTCGACCGAGCTCTCCGGGGCGGGATCGACGCCGTCCTTCACGCGCTCCAGGATGGCGGCGGTGCGGTCCTTGGCCGCCTGCACGTCGGGCTGGTTGAACGGGTTGATCGCCAGCATCGAACCGGCGACAGCGGTCGCGAACTCCCAGCGGAAGAACTCCGCACCGAGGTCGTAGGGATCGTCGAGCCGCACCCGTCCGTGCTGGCGATCGGCCCCCGTTGGATCTTCACCGGGAGCGGGGACGAGGCCCTTGCCCTGCTTGCCTGTCGACTCGGCCACGAGCTGCTCGGCCCAGAGCCCGAAGCCGCCGGGCGTCTCGTCGATGCAGACCTTGTCGCGGCCGTCGTACCACTCCTCGCCGAGCTGAAGCCCGAACGCTAGGCCCGGGTTGTCGTCGCCGAGACGGCACCATTGAGCCATCGCCTCCGCCCGCTCGAGCAGCGCTCGAATGTCGAGGTCCATGAGCATCGCCGGCACCATTCCGAAGGGGGAGAGCGCGGAGTAGCGGCCCCCGATCGTCGGCTCACCGCCCACGACCCAGGCGAACCCTCGTTCCCGGGCGAGCTCCTCGAGCTCGGTGCCGGGATCGGTGACTGCGGCGAAGGTCCCCGCGCGGTCGAAGAAGTAGTCAAGCTGGCAGCGCGTCTCGAGCGTCGTCCCCGACTTGGAGGCGGCCACGAACAGCGTGCGCTCGAGGTCGAGTTGCTCCCCGAGACGGCGGATCGCAGCCGGATGGGTCGTATCGAGGACGTGTAGGCGATCGATCCCGAAGGTGCGGCGCAGGACCTCGGGCGCGAGGCT
>DASWDJ010000095.1:0-3138 GCA_036395295.1 Gaiellaceae bacterium
CTCAAGAACATCACCGTCCAGATCCCGCGCAACAGCCTCACCGTCATCACGGGACTCTCGGGGTCCGGGAAATCGTCCCTCGCGTTCGACACGATCTACGCCGAAGGGCAGCGCCGCTACGTCGAGTCGCTGTCCGCCTACGCGCGCCAGTTCCTCGGGCTCATGGAGAAGCCCGACGTCGATGCCATCGAGGGACTCTCGCCCGCGATCTCGATCGAGCAGAAGGCGGCCGGTCACAATCCCCGCTCCACCGTCGGGACGATCACGGAGGTCTACGATTACCTGCGCCTCCTGTGGGCGCGCGTCGGCACGCCGCACTGCCCCACGGACGGCTCGCCGATCGCGCGCCAGAGCGCGTCGCAGATCACGGACCTCGTGCTGGAGTGGCCCGAGGGGACGAAGATCGAAGTGGTCGCGCCGCTGGTGCGCGGGCGCAAGGGCGAATTCCGCGACGTGTTCGAGGCCGCCAAGCAGCAGGGGTTCGTGCGCGTGCGCGTCGACGGCGAGACGTACGACCTGTCGCAGGTGCCGAAGCTCAACCGCCGCCAGAATCACGATATCGCGGTGGTGGTCGATCGGTTGGTCGTCCGCCGGGCGGATCGCAGCCGGCTGGCCGACTCGATCGAGACCGCGCTCAGGGCGGCGGACGGCACCGCGGAGGTGGTGCAGCAGCGTCCGGGTGGCGCCAGGTCGACCCTGTTTTCCGAGCGCTACGCGTGCCCGAGCTGTGGGTTGTCGCTCCCCGAGCTCGAGCCGCGGCAGTTCTCCTTCAACTCGCCGTTCGGGGCGTGCCCCGAGTGCTCGGGGCTCGGCACGCGGCGCGAGGTCAACGCCGAGCTGGTGCTGGGCGACGCCAGCCTCTCGCTGCTCGAGGGCGTGATCCTGCCCTGGGGCGAGCCGAGCGGCTATCTGCGCAAGGTCATCCTCCCGAGCCTCGGGCGCGCGTTCAAGTTCGACCTCAACACGCCCTGGAAGAACCTCCCGGCGAACGTGAGGAAGGTTCTCCTGTACGGCGCGCCGGGCCGCACGCTCACGTTCCAGTACGACAGCGAGCGCTGGCACGGCGAGTACGAGTCGGGATGGACCGGGGTCCTGAAGCACGTCGAGCGCCGCTACCGCGAGACGGCGTCCGACAGCGTGCGCGAGCAGCTCGCGGAGTACATGGTCGAGCAGCCGTGCCCGACGTGCGGCGGCAAGCGGCTGCGGCCCGAGAGCCTCGCGGTGCTGGTGCACGGGACGAGCATCGGCGACGTGGTGGACCTCCCGGTCTCCGAGGCCCTCGCGTTGTTCCAGCGCATTCCGCTCCGCGGCACCGGGCGACCCGGGCTCGACCCCGAGATCGCGCGGCCGATCCTCAAGGAGGTGAACGACCGCCTTCGATTTCTGCGCGACGTCGGGCTCGAGTACCTCACGCTGGGCCGCTCGGCGGATTCGCTTTCGGGCGGCGAGGCGCAGCGCATCCGCCTCGCCACCCAGATCGGGAGCCGGCTCGTGGGTGTCCTCTACATTCTGGACGAGCCGTCCATCGGCCTGCACCAGCGCGACAACGCGCGCTTGCTCGCGACGCTGAGAGAGCTCCGGGACCTGGGCAACACGGTGCTCGTGGTCGAGCACGACGAGGAGACGATCCGCTCGGCCGACCACATCGTGGACCTGGGCCCGCGCGCCGGCCGGCACGGCGGGGAGGTGGTCGTCACCGGGCCACTCGGCGAGATCCTCGGCCACCCCGACTCGCTCACCGCGCGCTACCTCCGGGGCGAGCTGCGCGTTCCGGTCCCCCCCCGGCGGCGGATCGCCGACGCCGAGCGCCGGCTCGGGGTGATCGGCGCGCGCCAGCACAATCTGCGAAACCTCACCGTCGAGCTCCCGCTCGGGCTGTTCATCGCCGTGACCGGCGTCTCCGGTTCGGGGAAATCGACCCTCGTGACCGACATCCTGTACCGCGCGCTCGCGCGGCACTTCTCCCGCGCCAAGGTGATGCCGGGGGCGCACGACCGGATCGAGGGGCTCGAGCACATCGACAAGGTCATCGACATCGACCAGAGCCCGATCGGCCGCACGCCGCGGTCGAACCCGGCGACCTACACGGGGCTGTTCACGCCGATCCGCGAGCTGTTCACCTACCTCCCGGAGTCGAAGATCCGGGGATACGGACCGGGCCGCTTCTCCTTCAACGTGAAGGGCGGACGCTGCGAAGCCTGCCAGGGCGACGGCCTGGTGAAGGTCGAGATGCATTTCCTCCCCGACGTCTACGTCCCCTGCGAGGTCTGCAAGGGGCGGCGCTACAACCGCGAAACGCTCGAGGTGCGCTACAAGGGACGGTCCATCGCGGACGTGCTCGACCTGTCGGTGGGCGAGGCCCTCGACTTCTTCGCGAACCAGCCGCGCATCCGGACGAAACTGGAGCTGTTGAACGACGTAGGGCTTGGCTACATCCACCTCGGCCAGTCGGCGACCACCCTGTCGGGCGGCGAGGCGCAACGGGTCAAGCTCGCGACGGAGCTCGCGAAGCGGGACACCGGCCGCACGCTGTATATCCTGGACGAGCCGACGACCGGGCTGCACTTCGAAGACGTGCGGCTGCTGCTCGAGGTGCTCCACCGCCTGGTGGACAAGGGCAACACGGTGGTCGTCATCGAGCACAACCTCGACGTCGTGAAGACCGCCGATTGGGTGATCGATCTCGGTCCCGAGGGCGGCGCGGCCGGCGGGGCCGTGGTCGCCGAGGGCACGCCCGAGCAGGTGGCGCGGGCGCAAGGCTCGTTTACCGGCCAGTTCCTGCGCAAGGTGCTGGCGGCGAACGACTAAGCGACTAAGTTGGACGGGGAGGCTCATGGACATGGAAGGTCTCTTCGCCATCACCTTCATCTTCGGGGGCGGCACCCTGTTCCTGTTGGCGATCTCGCCCGTCGGGAAGGCGCTCGCCGAGCGGATCCGGCGGCAGGGCGGCGCCGCGCTCCCCGACGAAGTCCGGGGCGAGCTGGACGAGTTCCGTTCGGAGCTCTTGAGCGAGGTGCAACGGCTGCGTACCGAGGTCTCAGAGCTCGGCGAGCGGATGGACTTCGCCGAGCGGCTGCTCGCGACGAACCGCGACGCGCAGCGGATCGGACCGGGGCAATGAGGCCCGAAGAAGCGGCC
>DASWDJ010000096.1:0-2060 GCA_036395295.1 Gaiellaceae bacterium
CCGGTCGGGACGGCGAGTGCAATCGCTGAGTTTCGCGAGGAAGCCGTCACGCTTGTTCATGAGTGGCTGCCGCCTGGCGCTGTGACGACTAGCCTCCATGGTATGGGCAAGGCCTCCGACTGGCTGCGCGAGGAACGCCGCAAGGTACTCGGCGACTGGGTCGCCTTCTGCACGCGCTGCGGCGCAGCTCAGCGGTGGTTCGAGGAATTCGAGGACGCTGTCGCCCGAGAGTGCCCGCAGTGCGGCGGCGAGATGCTCCGCCGCTGCCCGTCGTGCGACGCGGCGTTCTCGTCTGTGTTTGCGGTCACGTGCGAGTCCTGCGGGGCTCAGCTGCGTCCGAACGAGCTCTTCGGCGGGCCGATCAGGAGTTCTTGATCGCGCTGAACCGGATCACGGTCACGGCGTGCGCGCCGCTGACGTCCCGGTTGTAGAGCTGGCTGAGGAACTCGGCCATCTCCTCCGGCCGGCGAATCGTGGGATTGTCGTGCTCGATCTCGCGGGGCGAAAGATCCTCGAGCGCCTTGACGTCGACCTTGTCGATCACCGCGTCGAAGATCTTCTCGCGCGCCCCGTAGCGGGCGCCGACGAGCACCTGCACGACCATGCCCTTCTTGTACTTGGCGCTTTTGTCGCCGAGCCGGATCGTCGCGGTCTTGCGTCCGGAGCGGAGCTGGTCGGCGACCATCGTGTTGTAGAAGTTCAGCGCGTACAAAGGCCCGAGGATCATAAGGCTGTCATCGCCTTTTGCGCCATCTCACGTTCCCCTTTGTAGGCCAGAAGGTCGATTGCGTCCGGAAGCGGCAGCCAGCGGACCTCGTCCACCTCGTGCGCGAAGGCCGCGGGCACGTCTCCGAGCCGGCCGCGGCGGTAGCGGACGAGGAAGAAAGAGACGACCTTGAACACCCGCTCGCCCTTCCAGGTGTAGACGTAGCGGATGTCGCCGAGCTTCCCCTCCAGGCTCCCTTCGACCCCGGTTTCCTCGGCCACCTCTCGCAAGGCGGTGTCCGCGGCCGAGTCGCCGCGCGCGATCTGGCCCTTCGGCAGGGCCCAGGTACCCTCCGGCTTGCCGCCCGGCCGGATCGCGGCCAGCCACCACCGGCCCTTCAGCCGCCGCACGACGACGGCTCCCGCCGAGAACTCGCGCACCACGGCCGGTTTGTAACACGCGCACGGCCTCGCTTGCGAACGGGCCCTCGAAGCCTCTAGAATGCCGTTGGCACTCTCACCTAGTGAGTGCCAGGTCCTGTCACAAAGTCTAGCCAGGGAGGCCCTACCGCATGAATCTACAGCCACTGGGTGACCGCTTGATCGTCGAGGTGCTCGAGGAGGAGGAGCAGACCGTCAGCGGGATCGTCCTCCCCGACACCGCGAAGGAGAAGCCGCAGCGGGGACGCGTCCTCGCCGTCGGCCCGGGCAGTCGCAACGACAAGGGCGAGGTCGTCCCGATGGACGTCGCCGAGGGCGACGAAATCATCTTCTCCAAGTACGGCGGTACCGAGATCAAGGTCGAGCTGGACGAAGTCCTGATCCTGCGCGAGTCGGACGTGCTCGCGAAGGTCATCGGCACGCGTGAGCCTGCCGGCGCAGCCGCGTAAAAACAGAAACCAGAGGAGGAACGACACGAGATGGCTCACAAGGAGCTGAAGTTCAACGAGGATGCCCGTCGCGCGCTCGAGCGCGGCGTCAACATCCTCGCGGACGCGGTCAAGGTCACCCTTGGCCCGAAGGGGCGTTACGTCGTGCTCGACAAGAAGTTCGGCGCGCCCACGATCACGAACGACGGCGTCACGATCGCGCGCGAGATCGAGGTCGAAGACGTCTTCGAGAACCAGGGCGCACAGCTCGTGCGCGAGGTTGCGACGGCGACGAACGACGTCGCGGGCGACGGTACGACGACCGCCACGGTTCTCGCCCAGGCAATCGTCCGCGAGGGCCTGAAGAACGTGGCCGCGGGCGCGAACCCGATGTCGCTCAAGCGCGGGATCGAGACGGCAGTGGACGCCGTCACCGAGAACCTGAAGTCGCAGTCCAAGGAGATCTCGGGCAAGGAGGACATCGCC
>DASWDJ010000097.1:0-17097 GCA_036395295.1 Gaiellaceae bacterium
CGCGCCGCGACGCCTTCGTTCTCGCGGACGAGCCCGAGCAAGATGTGCTCGGTGCCGATGTAGTTGTGGCCGAGCGAGAGTGCCTCGCGCAGAGCGAGCTCGAGCACCTTCTTGGCGCGCGGCGTGAACGGGATCTGCCCGGTGGTGACCTCGTCGCCCTGGCCGACGATGCGCGCGATCTGGGCGCGGACCTCCTCGACCGTGATGTCGAGCGACTCGAGAACGCGCGCGGCCAGCCCTTCCTCCTCGCGGAGCAGGCCGAGCAGGATGTGCTCGGTGCCTATGTAGTTGTGCTTGAGAGCCCTCGCCTCGTCCTGTGCAAGGACGACGACTTGGCGCGCTCTCTCGGTAAAGCGTTCAAACAACTGACGATCGCTCCCACGACGAGGTCGACTGAAGAGGTCTCATGTTAGCTCACACCCCGGGCGCCACCGACGGTCCCGGCGGGCGCTCGGCGCACATTCACAAAGCCTTTACGCGAACGGCGTAACCGCCTAGGGTGAGAGTGCGTTTCAAGGGGGAGGGATGTGAGGAGAGCCGCTGCGCTCATCTTATTCGTGCTCGGCGAGAGCGTGCTCGCGTCGCTCTCGTTCGGGGTCGCAGCCGTGCCCGCTCTGCTGACGTTTCTGGCAGGGGGCATGCTGCTCATTCGCTCCGGCTAGTACAGTCCGGCATGTCGGTTGAATGCCAGCGCCAACGACCGGCCGACGACGAGGCCAATGAGCAATTCGGCACCGATCAGCGCGAGGACAAAGATGCTGGGGTCATCGGCTCGCGGGCGCGCGGACTGAAGAGCCAACTGGCAGAGGCTCAGGTAGACCGGGGCTCGGCCTACTCGACGTGCCGGGGAGAATGGATGACAGCCAAGAGCGTCAGCAACAGAACCTTGAGGTCGAGCCAGAGCGACCAGTTCTCGATGTAGTAATTGTCCCACTCCACGCGGTCGGAGAGGGATGTCTTGCCCCTCAGCCCGTGCACCTGCGCCCAGCCGGTGATCCCGGACTTCACGCGGTGCCGGTCGGTGTAGCGGTGGACGCTCTCCTCGAAGAGCCCGACGAACTCAGGGCGCTCGGGCCGTGGGCCGATCAGGCTCATCTCGCCCTTCAAGACGTTGATTAGCTGAGGCAGCTCGTCGATCGAAGCGCGGCGCAGGAACGTGCCCAGCCGCGTGCGCCGGTCGTCGCCCTCGATCCCTCCGGGGGCCGTGTCCGGCGGCAGCTCGATCGCTTCGGCCGTGACCTCCGCCTCGGCGACGGGTCGCATCGTCCTGAACTTGAGCATCGCGAACGTCCGCCCGTCGCGGCCGACGCGAACCTGGCGGAAGAAGAGGGGCCGCCCGAGTGTGAGCAGGATCGCAAGCGCGGCGGGAATCATGATCGGAAGCGCGACCAGGAGCAGAACAGCCGCGACGAAGCGATCGGCCGCGTACTTGATCGCGAACTGAAGACCCTTCGGGTTCGAGGGACGCGCGGAGATCAGGGGCAGCCCACCGAGGTGCTCGACCGTGAGCCGGCTCGTCACCGTCTCGAAGAGGCGCGGCACGAACGCCACGTTGACCCCGAGTTCCTCACAGCGCCTGACCAGCCGGAGCAGTACCTCGTGGGGTGCACGCGAGAAGGTGATGATGACCTGCTCGACCCGGTGCTGGGCGGCCACGCGGTCGAGGTCCCAGCTCGCCCCGAGCACGGGCAGGGGCAGCAATTCCTCCTCCGCGGCGAGCGGATCCTTGTCGAGGAAGCCAATGGGCTTCAGGCCGAGCTCCGGATGCGCGAGCAGCCTCTTCGCGGTGAGGCGGCCGACGTTCCCGGCTCCGATGATGAGCGTCGGCCGAACCGACTCACCGTGACGGTACGACTGGGTCCGCGACCAGTGGAGCGCGATCCGCCCCGCCGCGAAATACGCAGTGGCGAACGCCCACGTCCTGATCACCTGGGCGGAGAGATCCGGTGGCGCCGAGAGCAGCTCGCGGATCGACAGGACAGCCATCGCAGCGAGCGAGGTCGCGATGAGGACGACGCGAAGCTCCTCGAGCAGCTCGTAATGCAGGCGCGAGCCGTACAGCCCACGCATCCCGGCGACGCCGAGTGCGAGCGCTGCAAAGAGCGCGAGCCAGAGGGGCGGCGGCGCAGGCACGTCGGCCGCGCTCGAGCCGAGCGTCGCCGCGACGCCCGCGGTCAGGAGCATCGTGCCATCGAGCGAGAGCCGGGCGAGCGACCACGCTCGGCCGGGCCGTAGGCGGACTTCACTGAGGCCATGCGCGCGGCGGCGCGGCGTTCCGAGAACCGGCGCGCCGCCGAATGTCGACCGAACCGCACGGTCGGCCATCAGTGCAGTTTCCTGTGGGGCCGCAGGACGCGCATTAGCTCAACTCTCGTTTTCTGTGGGGCCGCAGGACGTGCATTAGCTCAACTCTCGATCAGGCTTCACGCGCGCGAGCCGGCCAAGGCTCGCTCCAATCAGAAGCAACGGGCCACCGACGCCCCCGAGCAAGGCGAGATCGAAGCCGCTGAACGGCAGCGTCCCGCGTTCGTCGCCTGCCGCGGGCAGCGCTCGAGGAGCGGGCCGGGCCTGCGCCTGGGAAACGCCGTGCAGCGCACGGTTGATCTGCGCGTCTGACCACTGCCCGTCCAGGCGCCCGTTGTCGGCGAGGTCCGCAAAGATCCTCTGCGAGATTTGCTGTGGCTCTGCCGCCGATGCCGGTGCCGAAAAAGCGAGCAGGACGAACATGGCCAGCACGACGCCTGACCCCCAAGCCATAGATCTCCTTTCGCCCCGGCTCATTACCGCTCCCCTGACTACAAACGCATCTTGCTTGTGAAGCAACGGTTTGGCAAGCCCTTTCGATACGGACTTCGTAAACTTTTCGAAATCGGATGAGCCGATAGGCTTCGGCGTCGAGTGCAGACTCTCGTCACAGGCGGCGCCGGGTTCATCGGTTCCCATCTGGCTGAATTGTTGGTTGACGACGGCTACGAGGTCTTCGCCCTCGATGATCTCTCGACGGGTTCCGAGGTCAACATCTTTCATCTGCGCGAGCGCAAAGGCTTCCATCTCGTCGTCGAGTCCGTGCTCACCCCGGCGGTCGTCAGCGAGCTCGTTCACCGGTGCGACGTCGTGTACCACCTCGCGGCGGCGGTCGGCGTCCAGCTGATCGTCGAACAACCTGGGCGCACGTTGCTCACCAATATCGGCGGCACCGAGAACGTGCTCGATTACTGCGCCCGATTCGAAAAGCCCGTGCTCATCGCCTCGAGCTCGGAGGTCTACGGGAACCATCCCGAGGACGTGTCCCTCTCGGAGGATGCGCAGCGGATCTACGGCCCGACGACGGCCAAGCGCTGGGCCTATGCCGACACGAAAGCGCTCGACGAGTTCATCGCGCTGGCCCTCCGCCACGAGCGCGGCCTGCGGGCCGTGATCGCGCGTCTCTTCAACACCGTCGGGCCGCGCCAGAACAGCCAGTACGGAAACGTCATCCCACGCTTCGTCCAGCGTGCGCTCGCCGGCGAGCCGCTCGAGATCCACGGCGACGGGAAGCAGACGCGCTGCTTCTGTCACGTCAGCGACGTCGTCCATGCGCTCAGGACACTGCTCGAGACACCGGACGCCGCCGGGCAGATCTACAACGTCGGCTCGACCGAGCGGATCACGATCGCCGACCTGGCCGAGCGGGTGCTGGCGGCGACCGGCTCCAGCTCGGAGCTCGTCTTCGTCCCGTACGAGGAGGTCTACGAAGGCGGCATCGCCGAGGAGATGTTCCACCGTGCGCCGGCGATCGACAAGATCGCGGCCGCGATCGGCTGGGGCCCGACAATAGATCTCGACGGCATCCTCGCGGACGTCATCGAATATACGAAGGCTCAGGCGCCCAGCCGGACCTGAGGAAACTCGGGGACGGGCTCGCCGGCGACGATCGCGCTCGGCGCCTCGACGGTGAGATATCGAGCCAGGCCGTCGTCTCCGATCCTGCGAGCGGCCGCGGTCAGGCCGGCCTCCCGGATGTGGGGCCCGTGGGCGTCACTGGCGAGGACATGGACGAAACCGAGCTCGAGCAGGCGTTTGGCGGTCGACTCAGCCGCCCGGTCGAGCCGGCCGTCGAGCGAGGCTGCCGTCACCTGCGCGAGCGCCCCGGCGGCGATCAGCTCCCCCAGCCGCTTCGGCCGGTCCTGGACCTCGGGATTCCGCTCCGGGTGTGCGAGCAGCGGGGTGATGCCCTGCTCGACGAGCGCGGAGACGGACGCGTTCAGCGCGAGCGGCCAGCCGCGATACGGAAACTCGAGCAGCAGGTAGCGCCCAGTCTGCGCGAGAGTGAAGCGGCGAAGCTCATCTCGAGGCACGGCCCAGAGCAATCCGAGGTCGATCTCGCCCCCGTGGACGATTTGCAGCTCGATCTCCTCCGCCAGCAGCTCGGCGCGCAGCGCCGCAACTCCAGCCTCCATCATCTCGACCGTCGTTGGATGATCGGCGCGGACGTGGGGTGTCGCGGCGATCACCTTCACGCCGTCGCCGGCAGCCGTGTAGGCCAGGTCGCAGGCTTCATCCAGCGTCCGGACACCGTCATCGATCCCCGGCAGGATGTGAGAGTGGAGATCGATCACGGGCGCAACGATAGAGCAGCGCGGATGCGCCCAGCCTTTCGCGAGCGCCGGAGCATGCAAGATGAGTTCGAGCCCCTGTGAGCGCCGCGCGGCCCAGCCTCAGCGTCCTGCACGTCTCCCAGCCGACAGAGGCCGGCGTCGCACATGTTGTGCTCGGGTTGATCGCGGACCAGCGGGCGCGCGGGTGGGAGGTCTCGCTCGCGGCTCCCGATTGGGGCAAGCTCTCGACAGGCGCCATGAACCTGGGCGCGCCCTGGCATCGATGGGAGGCTGCGCGGGCGCCCGGCCCGGCCACAGCTCTCGAGACTCTCTCGCTGGGACGCATCCTCGGCCGGGTCAAGCCGGACGTCGTTCACCTCCACTCCTCGAAGGCTGGGTTGGCAGGCCGGCTTTGGCTGCGCGGGCGCCTTCCCACCGTCTTCCAGCCGCATGCCTGGTCGTTCGACGCCGCGGAAGGATTCGTCGGCACCGCAGCGCTCGCTTGGGAGCGGTTCGCAGCTCGTTGGGCGGATGTCGTCCTCTGCGTCAGTGAGGCGGAGGAGTCGCGTGGACGGGCCGCGGGCGTGGGCGGACTCCATCGGGTCGTCCCGAACGGGGTCTCGCTCACAGCCTGGCCGGCGGTCGGATCGCGGCAGCGAGTCGAGGCCCGGCGCAGGCTCGGACTTCGCCAGGGGCCACTCGCCGTCTGCGTCGGGCGCCTCTCTCGGCAGAAGGGGCAGGACCTGCTACTCGCAGCCTGGCCACGGGTCCTTGAGCGCGTGCCGGAGGCTGCCCTGGTCCTCGTCGGAGCGGGGCCCGAGGAGTGCCGGATCCGAGCGCAGGCGGGAGACGGGGTCGAGCTCGTCGGCTCCCGGGAGGACGTCCTGGACTGGTACACGGCGGCCGACGTCGTCGTCCTGCCGTCCCGCTGGGAAGGAATGTCGCTGGTGCCGCTCGAGGCGATGGCTTGCGCGCGGAGCGTCGTCGCGACGGATGTGAGCGGCACGCGCGAGGCAATCGGGCGTGAGGCTGGTGCTGTCGTGGCGCCCGGTGACCTCGGCGGGCTCGCCGAGGCCGTGGCAGAGCGGCTCAGGGACCCAAGCCGCGCAGACGCTGAGGGCCGTGCCGGCCGCAGCCGCGTTGAGGCATCATTCGATCTGCGGCAGACGACCGAGGCGGTCGCCGCGCTCTACTCTCAGCTCCGAAAGCGCTAGTAGTTGTACGGAACCGACGATTCGGTGAAGCGATTCGCCACGATGCCCATCAGCGGGGCCTGGAGAGCCTCGATCGCAAGCACGGCCTCGCTCATGGAGCGCGCAAGCGTTCCCCGCGAAACGACGAGCAGAATGCCCTTCGACATCGTCGCCAAGGTCCGAGCGTCGTCCGTCGACAGGAGCGGCGGCGTGTCGATGAGGATGAGGTCGAAGCTCTCCTTCGCCTCGTCGATCACATCGTTGAAGCGGCGCGCGAGCAGGTCCCCGGCCTCAGGGTCGTGCGCCGTCGCGAGGATCCAGACGTTCTCCGACCAGCCTTTCTGTGCCGCCGCGAGCACCGACGTCTCGCCACGAAGAACCTCCGCGAGCCCGGGCCGCGGGACGACTCCGGTCACCCGCGCGAAACCTGGGCGGCGAAGGTCGGCATCGACGAGGAGCACCCGCATTCCTAGCCGTCCAAATGCCTCCCCCAGCAGAGTCGTGACCGTGGTCTTGCCGTCCGCGGGCGAGGGCGAGGTGACGACGATGACGTCCACGTTTCCTTCCCGCAGCTGGGGCTCGAGGTTGGCGCGCAGGATCCGGAAGGACGAGGCTGCCTGGATGTCGGAGAACGCGTCGGCCAGCCCCTTGTGGAACGCGCGCGAGGGCGGGATGCGGCCGACAACCGGGTAGCCGCTCGAGCGAGCCAGGTCACGCCAGCTGCGCAATCTCGGTTGGCCGCGCTCGAGTAGCAGTGAGGCGACGACACCGAGCAGGAGACCGACGAGGAGTGCGACGGCCTCGAGCAGCCGGCGGGGCGGCGCGGCGGGCTGCTTGGGCGGCAGGGCCTCTGTCACCTGCTGGGCAACGAGCAACCGATCGGTGCTCGAGAACGTCACGGCCTCGCGCGCTAACGCGTTGGCTGCGTTCGCCGCGCGCCTCGGATCGGGCAGCCGTACGGTGATCGTGATGTTGCCCGTGTCGGCCGCGACGCGTGAGGTGACGGCGTCTGCCAAGACATCCGGGTCCTCTCCGATCCCGGGCGCCACCTTCTCGACCGTCGAGCGTGCCGTGACGTACTCGACGTACTTGGGCGCGATCACTCGCACATCGTCGGCGCCGGCCTGCGTATTCAGCCGCGGTTGAACGGCTACGAGGGCCTGCCCGTCGTATTCTGACTGCAGCGACTCGACGTAGACGGTGGCGCCGAGCGTGAAGAGCACGGCGATCAGGGCGGTCGGCCACCACCGCCAACGCAGAGCGTCGATTAGCTCAGGCAGCCCGCGTTCCTGGATCACCCCGCGACCGCTGTCTCGGGGCGGGCGTTCGGTACCGAGGTCGGCCATCGCCATGTGTCAGGTGTTCGTTGTCATCGCGGCCGGCCCTCCTCATCCTAATCAGCACCTCTCTGTGCCCCTCGATCGAGGGGCACCCGCGCGAGCGATCGAGCGGCTAGCGAGCGCTTCCGACGAGACAAGAGATGCAGCCGCTTCGCCACCCGAACAGGAAGATCGCGGCCTGCCTCGTCGCCGCGGTCGTCCTCTCCGGCGCCGTTTTCGCCGCGAATGCGGACGCCTCATCCACTTCGCCCACGGTCGTTACGAGTCGGGCCGGCGAGCCCTTCGTCGCGAGCGCGCGCGTGCGCGTCGCGTCACGCCGCGGCCGGATCTGCCTTCGAGTTCGAGAGACGGCGGGACGTTCGCTCGTCGGTCAGCGCGGCCGCTGCGTGCGCGCGACCGGCACCTGGCAACGATTCAGGCCTCTCGTCTACCGAAGCCGCCGCGCGCAAACCACCCTGCGGATCGCAGTCACGAGGCGCGTTCGCATCGCCTCGCTGCGCCTGGCTCCGGCCACGTCGTCCTGCCGCAGCACCAAGAACTGCCCTCCGCGTCCGCCGCCTCCCCCTCCGCCGCCGCCTCCCCCTCCTCCGGCACCTCCGCCGCCGCCTCCCCCGGGCTCGGTGCCTGCAATCGGCGCGCAATTCCACTGCACGTGGGCCTTTTACTCTGATCCCTCACGCCTGGCCGTCCTCGACGAGCTGGCCGCCGCCGGGGTTCGCTGGGTTCGCATCGACGTCGCCTGGGATGGGATCGAGGACAGCGTGAAGGGCGCGCGCAACCCCTGGTACATCGGGATGGTCGACTACTGCGTCGACCAGGCGCGAGCGCGTGGCCTCTACGTACTCGTCACGCTGTGGCTGACCCCAGCCTGGGCGAACGGAGGCCGGTCAAACAAGGTCCCACCGACAAATCCCCAGGATTACGCCGACTTCGCCCGCTGGGCCGCGAGCCACTGGAACGGCCGTGTCGCCGCCTGGGAGGTCTGGAACGAGCCGGACCCGAGCCAGTCCTTCTGGCAGGGCACCGTGCAGCAGTACGTCTCGCTCCTGCGCGCTGCCTACCCCGGCTTCAAGGCCGGTGACCCCGCAGCGAAAGTCATCCTCGGAGGCCCCGCCTCCAACGACGACCGCTGGATCGGACAGGTTTATTCGCTCGGCGGCAAGAACTCGTTCGACGTCCTCGCCACCCACCCTTATCAGGGCGTCGCCGACGCTCCGCCCGAGTATCCGGACGACGGCCACCGCTGGTGGTTGACGCACCTACCGGCCGTCCGCAACGTCATGGTCGCCTACGGCGACGCGGCCAAGCCGGTCTGGTTCACGGAGTTTGGCTGGTCGAACCACACGAATGGCCCGAACACACCGGACTGGCAGCGGGGCGTCACGGCGGAGGAGCAGGGCGACTACTTCGTGCGAGCGATCCAGTACACGGCCGCCAACTACCCGTACGTGCCGGTCATGTTCTGGTACAAGGAACGCGCGCAGGCCGGCAGCGCGAACGTGCACGAGGAGGGGTACGCCCTCCTGAACGGCGACCTCAGCGAGCGGCCGGTCTACACGCGCCTCCAGAGCTTCCTCACCGGCCGCTAACTCCCAGGCTCCGCGCCTCGCGGAGGCAAACCAGCAGCGCACCGATGAGCGCCCATGTCGCGATGTTCGCGACGGCATTCCGGAGCACGTAGTCGAAGACGCCCTGCCCCAAGATCGCGAGGAGCCCGGCCGCCACGCCGGCCACAACGGCGCGATCTGCGCGTCGTCCGAGACGCCGGAAGCGGAGGCCGGCCTCGCGGGCCGCGAGGGCGAGGGAGAGGGACAGCCCGAGGATGAACAGGACGGCCGGGATCCCGACCTCCGCTCCCCACGTGAGAAACAGGTTGTGCGCATGGACGACGGCGTACGTGCTCGTACGCGACCCCGCGCGCGCACTCGCCAACGGGAAGCCGCCCGGGCCGACGCCCGTGATCGGATCCGCGCGCATCTCACGCCAAGCCTCCGCGTAGATCTCGTGCCGGTTGTCGTACGGACTGAGCGCGGTCAGGCCCCGCGCCCGCTCGCCTACGATCTTGATCTCGGTCTGCCCGACAGGGAGGAAGGAAGCGACGAGCGCCGCGACGAGGACCCCCGGGACGACCAGCATCATCAGCGCCCGGCGGACCTCGCTCACGGCAACGAGCAGGAAGAGGAGCGCGAGAGCCGTTCCGATCCACGCTCCGCGTGAGAGCGTGAACATGAGCGCCGTGAGAATGATCAGCGCCGCCGCCGCGGCGGCAATGCGGGCAACAGTCCTGCGAGCCCCGAAGGCGAGACCGAGCGCGATCGACGCCCCCATCGCGCACAGGGCGCCAAGCTGGTTTGGGTGGTCGAAGGCGCCTTGCAGGCGCCCTCCGACGGCCGATGCGCCGTACGTCGGCTGCAGCTGCACACCTCCGGCGAGGGAGGCGACAGCGATACCGGCGGTGACCGTGACGAACGCGCCCAGAATCAGGCGCAGCTCGTCCATGTTTCGGCAAGCGGCAAGGATCGAAGCCGCGAAGATGATTCCGCCCAGCAGCGATCCAATCTGCTTGAGGGCAAGAGTAGTGTCGATCGACGACTGCAGCGCCACAATCGTCCACACGAACAGAGCCAGAGCCCAGGCGAGCGGGGGTTGCCAGGGCAACGGCACCTGGCCGAGCGCGAGCCTGCGCAGGACGACGACAGTCGCAATCGCGAGCACGGCGAACTCGGCGGCCTGCAGCGGAATCACGCCCGTCGGCACGCCCACCGAGCCAACCGGAAACGTGGCGAAGACGACGATCGGAGCGAGGACCGGCGCCACGAGGGTGCCGATGACGATGATCGGCACGAGCGGAACTGCGAGGAAGACTGCGGGCGAGGCGTCGCCGAAGCGTGCGACGAGCGCCGCGAGCATGACTCCGAGCGCGAAGGCAACCGCGCCGGTGGCGATCGCGCCGAGCAAGCCGAAATGGCGACGCTTCGGAAGGCCGATGAAGGCTGTTTGCAGCGAGCTCACGCGACCCCCTTCGCTGCTCGCCGAGAAAGATCCTGCACGGTTCGTCCCACACCCGGATGATGCCGATCCTCGGCAAGCCGTCTCAGGCGCTGGGCGGCGCGAGCCGTTCTTCTCCTACGTCGCTACCTCGCGATAGACCCTCTGCATCGCGTCCACCATCCGGTCGAGCGAGAACTCGTGGGCGACGCGCTCGCGCCCGCAAGCTGCGAGGTCCTGCCGCAAACCGTCTTCCTCGAGCAGGAAGGCGATCTCCTCCACGAGCGCCGGTCGCACGCCGGGAGGCGTGAGACGGCCGCAGGGACCGACGAGCTCGGGCAGGCCACCCTGGGCATAACCGACGACCGGCGTCCCCACAGCCATCGCCTCGAGACCCGCGTACGGGAAGCCCTCGCGGCCGAATCCGCGTTCGTCGACGACAGTCGTGATCGCGAGCACCTCGCAGCCACTGATGAGCGCGACGGCGTCTTCGCGATGGCCGAGAAAGGTGACGACGTTCTCGAGGCCTCGATCGCGGACCTCGCGCCGGAGCTCGTCCTCGTAGCCCCGGTGGGACGGATCCTCTCCGCCAACGAACACAATGCGCAGCGCAGGCCTCCTCTCCCGCAGCTCGTGCGCGACCGAGAGGAGCTCGCGGTGGCCTTTGACCGGGTCGAGCCGGCCGACAAGCACGACCGCCTCGCCGACCGGCGCGCCGACCGCGTCCTCGAGCAGTCGCCTGCCTTCGGCGCGGTCATGCTGCCGCGGGAAGATTCCGTTGTGGATGACCTCGAGCTTGCGCGAGTCGCTCGAACCGAGTGTCTCGAGCACCGCTGCGCTGACGCCGATCACACGCTCGCAGCGGCCGGCAATGAAACGGGCGAGTGGGCCGTCCCAGGAGAAATCGTGCTTGACCCAGACGACCGGCACGCGCGAGGGAGCGAGGGCGGCGACCAGAGCAGCCTTGACGCCATTCGCGTGCACGACGGCGGGACGGGTCGTCCGCAGCCTTCGCGCGAGACGCAGCGCGGAGGCGAGAATGGCGGGCGGCCGCGCGGAGGTGGCGATGACGGACGTCGGCACGCCCCCCGCCCGCAGCTGGTCGGCAAACGGCCCCTCCTCGAGACAGACGACATCGCGGATCCAGCCGCTCTCGAGCCGGCCAAGTAGGTTCGTGAGGTAGCGCTCCGCGCCTCCGAGCCGCGCGTGGGAGGAGACGAACGCAACCGGGACCCCGGTCAAGACCTGCCGCGCAAGACCGCGGCTGCGCCCTCGACGAGACCTTGCGCGCCTCGCCACTCGCGGTTCGCGAGCCTGTGGCCGATGAGTCCGGCGACGAGGAGGCTGAACTGGAGCCGTGCCAGCGGCGTGCGGCGGAAGTTCTTGCGGAAGAGGTACGCCCGGTTCAAGACGACCGAGCGCCCGAAGGCACGCTCGTCTCGCTCGGTGAAGCCTGTCTTCCGATGCTCCAGCGTCGCCTCGGGCTCGTAGCGGATCCGCCCCAGCCGAGAGAGCCGGTACGAGAAGTCCTCGTCCTCCGCAAGCGCGTAGCCGCTCAGCTTCTCGTCGAAGCGGACCTGCTCCGCGGCCGTGCGCCGCGCGGTCATGAAGCAGCCGGGCATCACCTCGACGTCCTGCGGCGTGTCGCCGATGACGTATCGCGGATAGCCGAAGCGCGTGAAGGTGCCTTCCCGGCCGCCGAGCAGAAGTCGCCTGAGCCGCGAGTGAGGGCCGCCGAGCCGGTGCGCGTCGGGCTCGACGACGCGTACCGTCGCCCCGACGACCGGCTCTCTGTACACGTCGGCCAGGACCGCAAAGATCGCAGGATCGAAACGAACGTCGTCGTCGGAGAAGACGGCCACTTCGCCGCGTGCCGCCGCAAGCGCGGCATTTCGCTGCCGGGTCAGCCCGGGCTCGCTGGCGAGGTAACGGACACCCAACTCGTTCGCGACAGGCTCGGCGCCGCGGCCGGGATCACCGTCGACGACGATCACCTCGTCGGGAGGTGGGCGGCAGGCGAGCAGGCTCTCGAGCGTCGACCGAAGCTCGTCCGGGCGGCCGAGTGTGGGAATCAGGACCGAGAAATACAATCGTTGTTCTGGACGAGCGGCCGCCATCTGAGGAGGAAGCGCTGATCGAGAGCGGCCGTCTGCGCCGCTTCGCAGCCAACGCATTGTGGCTGACGATCGCTCAGGTCGCCGGGAAGCTCGCCAGCTTCGTCTTCGTGGTCGTCGTCGCGCGGGCGCTCGGCGTGCGGGAATTCGGTTACTTCAGCTTCTCGATCTCGTTCGTTCCGCTGTTTCTAATGCTCGGAACACTCGCGCTCGACGGAGTGCTCGTGCGCGAGATCGCACGCGACCGGAAAAGGGTCTCGGAGCTGTTCGCGAGCGCGGCGGTGATCAGGGTCGGGCTCGGGCTGGCGGGGCTTGCGATCGCGTTCGCGCTCGCACCCGCCTTCGTCGCCGGCGGTGAGGCGTATTCGGCGCTGACGATCGTCGGCTCGGCGCTCTTCCTCGACGAGCTCTCGTCGCTGGTCGGAGCCGTCTTCAAGGCGTTCGAGCGCATGAAGTACTACGCGCTCGTCGTCCTCGTCAACCGAGTGCTGTCAACGGGGCTCGCCGTCCTCGCACTGGTGCTAGGCGGCGATCTGATCGTCATCTGTCTGACGTACTTCGCCGGATCCGCGGGTGCGCTCGCGTTCGGAGCCGTGGCGATGCGGCTCCAGTTCCCACCCGTCCACCTGCGTTCCGCAACCAGGTCGACCATCACCCGGCTCGCTCGCCTCGCGGCACCCCTCGGCATCGGCGGTATCTTCAACGCCGCCGTCTTCCGCATCGACGCGGTCATGTTGCAGGCGATTCGAGGGCCGATCGAAGTCGGCGTGTACGGCGTCGCGTACCGCTTCTTCGAGACCCTCCTTTTCGCCACTTGGGCGCTCTCCAGCGTCGCGCTGCCCCGCATGGCACGTATGCGGGCCGGAGCGGAGACGACCCGGACGTTCGAGCTCACCGCCGCTCTTCTGATCACCTTCTACCTCCCGATCGCAGTCGGCTCGCCGTTCGTGGCCGAGTGGCTCGTCGTCAAGCTCTTCTCCGCGCGCTATGTGGAGGCGGCCGACATCGTGCCGGCGCTCACCGGCGCCGCGCTCCTCTACGGCATCGCCTACCTGGCGCGGATGGGAGCGCTCGCCCTCGACCGCGGCGCACCGATTGCCTGGATCGCGGCGGCGACACTAGCCGTCAACGTGAGTTCGAATGCGTTCGCTATTCCTCGCTGGGGCTTCCACGGCGCGGCGTGGACGACTCTGGCGACCGAGGCTTTCGAGGCGGTGCTCCTGACGGGCCTCTTCGTGCGCACGGACGGACGTCCCCGCGTGCGCAGGATCGCGCTCGTCCCAGTCGTCGCGGCCGCCTGCATGGCCGGAACGCTCCTTGCGGCGCAGGCCCGCGATGCGGAGGCGCTTCTGCTCGCGGCGGCCGTCTACCCAGTGGCGCTCGTTGTCGTCGCACGCCTCTTTGCCCGCGACGATCTGCGCGCGGTGCGCGGCATTCTTCGCCCCGGGTGGGGCTGATGGCGCAGGCGACGGTGATCGCGTATCACGCCGTCGGCGACTGTCCCTCGGCTGACGATCCGTACAACTTGTTCGTCTCGCCCGATGCCTTCCGGCGACAGATGGCCTTCCTCGCGCGCCGGCGAAACGTCGTCCCGCTCGACGTCTTGCTCACCGACGAGCTGCCCCGCAAGCGGCCCGCCGTCGCGATCACCTTCGACGACGGCTACCGCAGCGTCCTCACCGAGGCGGGGCCGGTGCTACGCAGCTACGGGTTTCCCGCAACCGTGTTCGTCCCGACCGACTTTGTGGGTCGCCGCAGCGGGTGGCTCCCTCCCTCCCGGTGTCCGCTCGAAATCATGTCGCCGGACGAGCTGCGCGAATCCGATGAGCTCGGGATCGCGGTCGAGAGCCACGGCCACGCGCACATCGACTTCGCCCGGGCCGGCAGCGCCGATGCCGAAGCCGATCTGCGGACATCGATCGAGCGCCTCACCGAGATCCTCGGTCGCCGGCCGCGCTACCTCGCCTACCCGTTCGGCCCGAGCTCCCTAGAGGCGAGAGCGGCAGCCGAAGCCTGTGGCTTCGAGGCGGCGTTCTCGATCGACGCGCTCGACGAGGGGCCCTACGCACGAGAGCGCGTTCAGATCACGCCGCTCGACGGGCCGGTCGCCTATGCGCTCAAGACCTCCGGCCGCTACTTGGCGTGGCGGCGGTCAGCGGTCGGCTCACGCGTGTACGCGCTCGTCCGTCCGTTACTACGGAAGCGCTAGCCACACTTCGGCTGCGATCTCCGCGCAGAGCTCGTCACGGGGACGCTCACCGTCGAGGCGCCGAATGCCGAGCCGCTCATGCTCCTCCCGGTAGAGCCGCACCTGGCCCGACAGCTGGTCGAGGTCGTACTGCTCGGCCTTGCGGGCCAGCGCGGTCTGCGCCGGCACGTCGAGAAAGAAGGAACAGACGGCTCGCGGCGAGAGCAGCCGAACGAGCAGAGCCTGTACACGGAAGCGCCGCGCCTCGCCATAGCGGTACCGGAGATGCGCTGCGGAGTCGAGCGAGTAGCGGTCGCAGAGGACGATCCGGCCGCGGCGGAGGTGGGGCCGGGTGGCGCGCCGCTGCGACCCCGCGTTGGCGAGAGCAACAATCAGCGCCCATGCGTGCGAGACAAGCGCGCTGCGTCGACGAAACTCCTTCCCTGGGTCGGCGTCGGGCTCGGTACTCGGCTCAGGGCCACCCGGCCATCGCCGGACGACGCGCACGAGAGCCTTGACGGGATAGGCGACGACGTCGAGCGAGGGGTTGTACGAAAGCCGGGTCCATTCCGTCACCGTTTCGTAGCCGAGCCGTTCGAGCGTGTTGACGAGCGCGAGTGCCTGGGAGGTCTTGCCCGACCCGTCGACGCCCGAGAAGCTGACGACTCGGCCGCGCCGCCGGCGGGTGAGCCGCCGTCGCCATTCTCGGGCCCGTGCCCGAAGCAGCCGCTCACCCGTGCGATAGACCTGATCGAGAGCCGCCAGGGCGGACTCGGCGCCCCAGGCCCGGGCCAATCCGCGGGCTCGCTCCCAGGCCTCCGGCTCCTCGGCCAGCGCCTCCTCGAGCCGGCGTCGCCGCTTCGCGTCGAGACGTCCATCGCCCCGCGCGAGGCGGAGCGCGAGGATGAGGAGTGCGTGGTGCGGGGCGGGGCGGACGAGCCTCGCGTAGGAGTGAATCGGGCGCGCCTCCGCGAACAGCGTACGCAGCTCCTGCCCGGAAAGCTTCCAGGCCGCTGCGGGAACGAGCTCGACGGCGTCGACCGTACACGCGTGAAACCGTGCCCACTCACGTCCCCGCCGGACGAAACGCTCACGGTCGAGGCTCGTGATGAGCGCCTTCTCCTCTGCGGGGCGGACAAGCAGGTCGAGGTCGCGGCCCTCGGGTGGCAGCGAGCCGAAGACCAGCACCGGTTCCGAGACGACCGCATCGACGAGCTCCGCGATCATCGACGGAGCAGCTTCCGGGCCGCCCGCCGTGCGAGGCGCGGGCCGAGCCGGAGAGCAGGGGCTGGGTCGCCGGCCTGCCAGATGCTGTGCCGCGCCCCGACCGCGTACCCGAGACAGCTCCAAACGTCGCGGACGAGTCCGTGGCGACGCTCGGCGAGCGCCCGCCTCAGATCGCCTTCGAGCCACTGGTAGCGCACGCCGAGGCGTGCGGCCGGAGCGGGCGGGACCTCCCTCCCGGTCGCGAGCGCCGCCCACATCGCCGGCAGGTTGACACCCGCAGCGACGGCAAGCGACATCGAGCCGTAGAAGCGTCCGTTGAGGTCGATGAGGGCCGGAGTCCTATCTCCACGCCGGATGAACTGAAGCTCGGCGATTCCGAACCAGGGGAGCTCCGCGAGCAGGCGGGCGGCTGCTGCGGCGAGATCCGCGTCGACGGGCACCGTCCTCGCACGAACGCTCGCCCCGGAGCCGGGGGGCCAGATGGCCTCTGCCTCTTGCTGGAGCGCCGCGACGATGCCTCCCTCAACGTCGGCGAGCACCGTGTACGCGACGAGTGGCCCTGAAAGGCGCTCTTGGAGCAGCGGCTCGCCTCCCGCGGCGCTGATCTCGGCGGCGCGATACCTGGCGGCCGCTTCGTCACCGCAGAGCTCAGCTTCGACGCGCGTTCGTCCGGGCACGGCGTGTAAGCGAGCCTTCACGAAGACAGGGCCTTCGACGCGCAGGAGCTCGGCTTCTGTCGCCGGTGCCGTGCGCGGAACCGCGAAGCCGGCGCCGGCGGCCGCCTCACCGAGAAGCACCTTGTCGAAAGCCCGAACGACCGACTCGTGCGGCGCGTAGGGGACAACCGGCTCGAGCCGGTCTCGACCCTCCGAGAGTGTCAAGACTTCGGCATCGCCGCACCCGAAGACGACCTCGGCGGCACTCTCCTCGGCCGCGCTCGCGACCCCGTCGAGGAAGACGTCGGCGCCGCTCGCCGTGGGCGGCACGTCTTGTCGCGATTCCGTCGCGCGAGAGTCGGCGGCGAGGCCCTTTCCTCCCGGAGAGCCGACCGCGACCTTCCACCCCGCCTGCGCCAGCGCGCGCGCGGCCGCGAGGGCGCCGCGTGAGGCGCCGTCCTCGACGATCAGAGCGCGCATGCGAGCTCGAGCATGCGCGCCGCGGTCGCAGGCGTCGTCGCGTACGAGTCCGGGCTCGCGAGTCGGCGTCCCAGCCTGCGCGCGAAGAAGACCACCTCGAGCGGTCCGAGCATGCTTTCCGGGACCCCCGCCGCGGTCGCGGAGTCGGCCGCCGCGGCGCGCGCTGACGCCCCCCACGCGCCGAGCCAATGGTCACGAAAGGCAACCAGCACCCGCTCCTGTGACCAGCGCCTGAGCCCGACACTATGCTCGAGCAACGCGAGTGCCGCGTTCCAGAGGTCGAATCCGGGCACGCCTCGCTGGCGGGCGCGCTCCCAATCGACGAGGCCGGTAA
>DASWDJ010000098.1:0-1905 GCA_036395295.1 Gaiellaceae bacterium
CTCCTGCGCGATTAGGGCGAGCACCGTTCCGAACATCGCCGCGCCGCCGATTCCCTGCAGGCCGCGGGCGAGGTTGAGCGTGAGCGCATCGCCGGCGAAGCCCGCGAAGAGCGAGGCCGCCGTGAAGGCACCCAGCCCGGCCGTGAAGACGAGCTTGCGGCCGAGCCGGTCGGCGAGCGAGCCGGCCATCAGCGTGAGCGCGGCCAGGGCGAGCACGTAGGAGTCGACCACCCACTGCAGGTCGGTCAGGCTCGCGCCGAGGTCACGCTCGATCTCGGGCAGGGCGACGTTCACGATCGTGATGTCGAGCAGGAGCATGAACGTTGCGATCGAGACGGTTATCAATGTCCACCATTTCCGTGCCATTGCTGTCACCTCCGTCGATTAGACTTGCGTTCAGCTGTGAAGACTATCAGTTATACTGACTATCAGGACAATGGAACATCACCACGACGAACTTCCAGTTTTGCCTTCATCGCTCCACCGACGCCTCGGCGCGGTCCTGGCCTGGGCTTCCCAGAACGCCCAGGAGGTCGCGGACCGAGCGCTCCAGCCGCTCGGCCTCACCGTCAAGCACTTCGGAGTCCTCACGTTTCTCAGGCACGAGGCCGAAAGCAACCGCCGGCTCTCCCAGCAGGCGATCGGAGAGCAGCTGCGGATCGACCGCACGACGATGGTGTCCCTGATCGACGAGCTCGAGCGCGCCGGTTACGTCAAGCGCGAGCGGAACGTGGACGACCGGCGTGCGTACGTGATTACGCTCACCGCGGCCGGAAGGAAGGCGCAAGCCCGCGCCGAGGAGGCCGTCGACGCCCACGCCCTGGAGTTCTTCGGACGGCTCTCGGAGCCCGAGCGGCAGGAGCTCCACGAGCTGCTCGAGCGCCTCATCGGGCCATCCGAGTAGATGAGCTGAGAGCTCATGGATGCGGCGAAACATGGTCAGTCTCCTCCGATGCGTCCGCGCGCAGCGTGGGCGAACGGGTGGTAGAAGGCCTCCAGGGCGTCGGGACCAGCAACCGCGTGGACGAAGGACTCGTCCGCTCGACGATCGCGAACACGGATCAGGACGCGGTCCATAGCTGGGTCCCAGAGGAGGGCGACCTCGATCCCCGCGCCCTCACGGAAAGCGAGCTCTCGAAGCGACGCGACGTGGCGACCGAGGATGGCGCCGCGGACACTCATCGCCCGCGCCCGTGTGTGCCAAAGGGACGGAACTGCGCGCTCGTGCCGCCGTCGCGGGCGTACGCGGCCAGCAGGCCGAGGACGGCGGCGCGCTCACCCGCGATCCGGCTTTGGGCCTCGCGGAGCTCCGTGCCGGGCAGGTACCCCGCCGCGGCGCGAAGCGCGGATTCGGCCGCGTCCAGAGCCGCCCGCCAGCCTGCAGTCAGCGCTTCGACGTTGAGCGCATGCTGGCGGCGGGGCGGCGCGGCCCAAGATTTAGGGGCGCCTTTCTGGTGAGCGTCGGGGTTCGCCATCGGATTGCGGTCACCATGGCCGGCGAGGCCGACCGTCGCGCCGGTGATTTGGCCGGAATCCGTGAAAGAGCTGAGATCAGGCCGCTCGCCTGTCAGAGGCCGCGATGGAACGAGGCAGGCCGAGCAGCTCTCGCATCATCCGGTCGAGGGCAGCCCCCTGCCCTGAATCGATGCCTCGTTCTCGGACGGCGAGCGCAAGCCTCGGCCGAAGCTCTCGGGGTACCAGTCGCGCAGCTCCGCGTTCGCCGGCTTCAGGAAGCTCGGCATCAGCTCCCGCACTCAGCTCGCCCGCCTCGACTTCGACTCGGTGAGCGAGAACGTTCCTGACGCGGCAGGCCCGCCGATTCGGCCGGTGCGAGCCTAGGCGCCCCGCCCCTGCCGTCGGATCCAAGTCCCGCCGCCCCGTCTGCGGGACGGACCAAACAGACAG